>JBBAWV010000164.1:0-7863 GCA_040396995.1 Nodosilinea sp.
CTCACGGGTTGTAGAACCTTACACAATTATCACACGAACTCAGGGAGAGCCACAACGCCTATGCACACCGACCGCCAAGAGCTTATCGGTTGGAGTTCAAGTTTATCTGCGGCGGGTGATGGATAACGTTAGATTTTTTATACAACTTGCCTGCCGCTGAGTCAGACTGTTGTTTCAGAATCCGATAAAACGGGCTGTGAAGGTCTCTCCGAATCAGCAGCTATAGACGGGAAGGCAATCTCCGGGTCGGGAAAGATAGACCGCTGCTCGATCCAGTAGCCCAGCGTCCACAGCGAAACGAAGGAATCCACCACCAACACCGGAAAGTAGCCGTAGGTGCTGGGGTTAGCAAATCCGCGAGAAGCCACGTAGAGCGCCACCATCCAAGCCTTTTCCGCAAAGGAGTAGAACACCACCGGGGCACGCCAGGATTTTTTGAAGGCCGCCACGACCATCACCACCCCCATAAAGCCCACCATGACGCCCCAGTGGTAATAAAAGAAATAGTGCCCTTGGCCGAAATAATTCTCTGCAAAGGTTTCGTCGTAGGGAAGCTTCAAAATATTCACCATCGCCCACGCTGGCGCAATAGCATAGATAAATGAGGATGCCGTAGCCAGTCCCATAACGAAAAGCATCTTAGCTAGGTGGCGGGTAAAAAACATGGTCAATCTCTTGAAATTGATGTCTGATAATACAGTGATTCGTGAGTAGGATACGTCAGCGCTAGCGTAACGTATTACTAAAGTCCTAAAGGGCGATACGTTACGGCTACACCTAACAGCACCCTGCGGCTAGAAGTCGGGCTTCTTGAAGAAACCCGACTTCTTTGAAGTGGCACTACTTAATGTCGAGAACCACCTTTTCCACAACTCCGGTAAAGGCGAAGGGGGGCTGGTAGGACGGGCTGACGGGGGATTGCAAATCCTTACCAAAGTCCATGGCCTCGACCCCAAAGCGACCTGCTACGGTCTTGGGAATTTTGCCCTGACCTACCTTGCGGTTGTTGATGTACAGGGTTCCGGTGCCGCCTTTCCCAGGCCCGCCGCCATCGTAGGCGAAGTCGAACCGCACATGCACCTTGCCCGTGGGTAGGGGGGTGGCGGCGGTGATGGAGGTGCGTTCTAGGTCAAACCAGTTGTAGTCGTAGGTGAGTTTGCCGTCCTTGACGTAGAGGCTAAAGCCGCTAGTGAGGCCCCCTTCGGAGAAAATCACCCCTTCTGCGCCCTGGGGTGGCACCATCAAATCCGCATCAATGGTGTGGGAGGCATTTTTGGTGCTGGGGGCGCTGCCTTCGGGGATGGACGGCATGTTGCCCGCAAACTCGATGTGCTTGCGCCCGGTAAAGAAGCCGGGACGCAGGTTCACATTAGCCCGCTCAGCAAAGCGATCATCTAAGGGGAACACGTTGTATTTTTCGGCTTCAACCAGGAACAAATCCTGAAGTTCCTGGAGTTTTTCCGGTTGCGCCGCCGAGAGATCCTGGGCCTGGGTGAAGTCCTGGCTGAGGTCGAACAGTTCCCATTTATCGGTGTCAAAGGGCACGGTGCCTGCGGTAATCCAGGGCAGACGGTTGTGGAAGGCCGAGGCCATCAGGCCGTCTTTGTAGAGGGCGCGGTGGCCCAGCATTTCAAAGTATTGGATGGTGTGACGTTCCGGGGCGGTGGCGGCACCTCGCTCGAAGGTATAGACCAGACTGGTGCCTTCCATGGGCTTTTGGGCAATGCCGTTGTAGACCTCAGGCTCAGGAATGCCAGCAGCTTCCAGGATAGTGGGGGCAATGTCGATCACATGGCTAAACTGAGGCCGCAGACCACCCTTTTCCTTAATTTTTGCGGGCCAGGAGATCACCATGCCGTTGCGAATGCCGCCCAGGTAAGAGGCCACCTGCTTCGTCCAGCGGAAGGGGCTATCCATGGCCCAGGCCCAGCTCACGGCATAGTGGGGGGAGGTTTCGGGGCTGCCCCAGATGTCGTAGCAGCGACGATTGTCCTCCATGGTGAGGTTGAGGCCATTGAGGTTGAGAATTTCGTTGCAGGTGCCGATCAGGCTACCCTCAGCACTGGCCCCATTGTCGCCATTGATATAGATGAGCAGGGTATTGTCCAGTTCACCCAGGTCGGTGATGGCCTCTACCACCCGGCCAATTTCGTAGTCAGTGTAGTCGAGGAACCCGGCATAGGTTTCCATTTGGCGGGCCAGGAGCTGCTGATCTTCGGGGCTGAAGCTATCCCAGGCGGGCATTTGCTCGGGCCGAGGGGTGAGTTCGGCATTGGCCGGAATCACGCCCAGCGCCTTCTGCCGCGCAAAGGTTTCCTCCCGCACCTTGTCCCAACCCTGGTCAAACTGGCCCTTGTACTTGGCCACATACTCCGCCGGAGGCTGGTGGGGCGCATGGACGGCACCGGGGGCAAAATAGGCGAAAAAGGGGCGATCCGGTGCCGTGGTTTTCGATTGGTTGATCCAGGCGATGGTTTTGTCGGCCAGGTCGTGGGTGAGGTTGTAGCCCTCCTCCGGCAGGGGCAGGGTTTCCACTAGAGTTTGGTTTTCGTACAGGGTGGGATACCACTGGTCGGTTTCGCCGCCGATAAAGCCATAGAAATAGTCGAAGCCCAGCCCATTCGGCCAGCGGTCAAAGGGGCCAACGCTGGTGGTTTGGTTGTCGGGCACATTGTGGTTTTTGCCAAACCAGGCGGTGCTGTAGCCGTTGCGCTGGAGAATTTGCCCAATTGTGGCCGTACTTTGGGGAATCAGCCCCGTATAGCCGGGATAGGCTGTAGCTAGCTCTTGAATCGTGCCCGATCCGACGGAATGGTGGTTGCGCCCGGTGAGGATGGCGGCGCGGGTGGGCGAACAGAGGGCCGTGGTATGGAAGGTGTTGTAGCGTAACCCGTTGGCCGCTAACCGATCAAAGGTGGGCGTGGCAATGGGGCCACCAAAGGTACTGGCCGAACCAAAGCCCGCATCGTCAATCAGCACCAGCAGCACGTTGGGGGCACCATCGGGGGCTTTGTCGCCCTGAAACAGGGCCGTATCCGACTGAGAATCTTGGTAAGTAACGCCAATTTTGCCCTTAAACGTTGGCTCTGGGCGAGGCAAAACCTCCTGGGCCAAGGCCGGGGGCACCGCCATTTGGAAAACCAGGGCGGCAATCATCGCCCCAGTGAGGAAAAAGGATCGAATCCGAGACAGCATGGTTTAGAACACCAGTATGATTGACGACACCAGTACGGAGGCCGTGCAACATGAGGGCAACTGACGCAGAGCCAACGCACCGCAAAGGTAACTAGCGCGATGATGCTATCTCCCCAGGAAGATGCCAAACAATACCCCGCTACAAAATGAAATAGATCATCGGCATAACGCCTCAACCTCTATTCAAAAAACGCAAGTTTATAGGAATTCACTTTACTTTTTGAGATCAGTCACTTATGGATGACTTGAGTAGACCCGCTCACACCACGCTCAGGCCATTCATCGCCGTTGTATTCTTGGTCTACGCTTGCATCCGAAGCGCAGAATGGCTTTTCCTAAATTTCTTCTGGTTCAAGAAACTTGAAATATCGTACATAGTCACCGTGGATCTCCCTGGGTTCGTGTGAGCTTGAGCCTTGCTGGAACACAGAATAGGCATCTTGCGCTTTTGTTCCACACCAAGACAAGGAGAGCCAGATCCGCTTAAACGACCACACTATGAGCCCGCGACAGACCAAGGTGGTCAGTCTACGCTTCTTAGGTCAATTAGCCGGACTCGATATTATAGTCGTTTTTGATAAGAGCGAGACATTTTAAGCGCCTAATACCAAATCCTAATCGAATAACCCCGATTCCCAGCCCAGCAAACCGTAGGGGTGAGGTCTCCTCGCCCGCTGATACCGGGGGCAAACAAGTCGGATTTGGTATAAAACCCTTGCAAATCAGGCGCTTGACTGTCTCATCGTTAGTCGAAATGACTATACAACCCAGACCCGATTAAGAAAACAAGCTTCCCTAGCCTATAGGCGATAAACCATCACGCCTTTTAGGCCAGGGAAGCCTGGAGTTAGATGTGCTTCGGCGTTGTGAAATTAGTCCACGACGAATAGAGGGTTAACGGTTACCGGGGGTACGCCCTCCTTCATCGTTGCTGCCACCGTGGGGGCTAGAGTTGCCCGGATCGCAGCCTTCGGTCCCGTTGCCAATGCCTTGGTTGCAGTTTTGACGAGCATCATCATCGTCATCATCGTCATCGTCATCGTCGTCGTCGTCATCATCGTCCACATCCACGGTGTTGGTTTCGGTGGTGGTGGTAGTGGTGGTGGTGGTGGTGATGGTCGTGAGCCCCGTGAGGCCCGTGATGTTGGTGGCGTTGGCGATGTAGGCCGATTCAACCTTCTCGACTTTACCCAGGTAAGCCATGGCTTGGTAGACAAAGCTACAGGCTTCGGCGCGGGATACGGTACTCGCGAGGTTGAGGGTGGTGACGGTGGGATAGTTCACCAAAACGCCCCGTTCTACCAGGGCGGCAATGATCACCCGGTATTCGCCAGGAATTTGGTTGGCGTCACTGAACACGCTCAGAATCGCATCAACGGAACGGCCTTGGCTGACTTGAGTAATGCCCATGCCCTTGGCCAACATCACCAGCATATCCAGGCGGGTCATGGTGGCATCGGGGTTGAAGGTGTCATCATCGAGGTCTAAAAAGCCCATGGAGTAGGCTTTTTGAATCGATTGATAGGCCCAGTATTCGCGAGAAAGGTTAACGATATTAACCGTTGGGCGAACGGTGGGTTGATCGAAGGCTTGGGCGATCATGGCCGCATATTGGGCCTGGGTGAGGTTATTGGTGGGCAGGAAGACTCCGCCGGGGAATCCGCTTACCACCTGAATGGCAGACAGCCGATAGACAAAATCGCTGGCCCAACTGGTGGTGGAAATGTCGGTAAATTGGGTTTGCGTCACCGTGGTGGTAGTGGTGGTGCGCTGGTAGATGACTTGGCCACCGTTGTTGTCATCATCATCATCGTCGTCATCGTCGTCGTCGTCGTCGTCATCCTTGGTTTGGGCTCCGTCCAGCGCTTGATCCAACAGTCCAGCATCCTTCAGCCAGTTGAAGTCTTGGATGGGGCCACGGGAGGCGTCGGTAGCCAGCGCCACCGACGACGCACCACCCAAGGTTAGGACGGTAAAGACAAGGGACAGCGGGGCTAGGCGTAGGGTCTTGGCCCAAGTACGGTCGGTCATGATCAATCGTTCTCCTCTAGGGTGTGCGAAAAGCAAAGGTGCTGTGGTAGAGCACCCTGTTTTCTATTCAGTCTTCCCAACCTTCCGACGCCTAAAGCGGGTAATAGTGGCGAATAGATGGAAAACTTATTGGTTCTCCACACAAGCCTCGTGAAATATGAGGAAATCGCGATTTTACGAAGCCATAGGAACTTTTGCAGCGTAGGCACACTCCTAAGAAGGTTAACTGACTCGTGTCTCTTCTTCGGCAGCGTTCCGATTTGGGCCAATCTTCTCTGGGATAGCCATTCCCGTTAGGCCGCAGGGATGCTGCTGAGGGCGGCAATCCGTTGGCGCAGTTCCGCGAGTTTGGCCATGGCGTGCCCCTGGGTGAGCAGATCGTGGGCGAGGGCGAGTCCGGCCTCCAAGGATTCTGCCGCGCCGCCCTGCCATAGGTAAAAGCCTGCGTTCCACTGGGCGGTTTTGAAGAGTTCCGATGGTTCCCCTGCCAGCACCGAAAGCAAGGTTTTACCCAGGGCAGCTTCGTCATCCATCGGGACATCATCGCCCTCAAAGCCATAGTCGCGGGGGGGCAGCAGTAGGCGTTCCACAGGTGCATTGGGGGCGGCGGTGTCAGGGTGAATGCCAACGATGGCGGTGCGGCTGCGGGCCAGATCACAACTGCCCTCCATACCTTTAACGGCCATCCACTCAGCCTGTCCGCGCAGGGCAAAGGTGGCCTGCGCCAGCCCTTCGGTGGGGGGATGCACAAACCCCAACACCAGCCGATGGGGGCCAGCATAGGGCGACCACATCAGTTCTACGGTGGCGAAGGGGGGGCGCTTGCCGATTTGTTCTCGGTAGGGCACGATGGCCTGGGCCTGGGGGAAATGCTGGGGCAGATACACAAATCCGAACCCAGTTTGGTTGAGCAGGTCGTGACTTTGGGATAAGGAAAGCTCCGCCAGATTCACCCCCAACTGTGCCCACAGTTCCACCAGGGGAATACCTTCTTTGGTGGGCATACGGTCGCCACCGTGCAACACCACGGGCACCCCTGCCGCCAGCAGCACCAGGGTGGTAATTGGCGTGACGGGAACCGTGCGGGAACGGCCATCGTAGGGACAGCTCATCACCAGGGCTTTGCGGCCATCGGCGATAGCGGGCAGGGTTGGCCCCAGGGCGGTGTAGGCATCGAGGGTGCCCGCCAGTTCTTCGGGGGTGGGGCGTTTGATGCGGTGGGCAATCATAAAGGCCCCAATTTGGGCGGGGGTGGCGGTTTGGGTCAGCATCATGCGGGTGGCAGCGTCGGCCTCTTCTCGGCTGAGGGGTTTGGAGGTGTGGCTACCGCTGCCGACTTTTTTGAGTAGATCCCGAAACTCCTGGCTCATCCTGTCCCCCTCGTCATTCCGCCCTAGGTCGTTTTTATCCTACTCAGATCAAGTCCTGGAAAACATCGACCCAGGCTCGATTTTGCGCCCTTTGAGCTGCATTTGGCCGATCTCAGGGTTGAACCATGGCCACTTCCACCTGTTTCACCGATTGCAACACCGTGGCCGAGACCCCCTGCACTAGGTCGTAAAACCGCCGAATCGGGGGAATATTCAGACGATCCCGCGTCGTCACCAGCACCACCGACCGGGTGAGGTGCGGATCCTCGGTGGGACGCACCGCCAGGGTGGAGTCGGTGTAGCATTCCACCAGGGCCGATTGGGGCAGCAGGGCAATAAAATTTCCCTGGCGAATCACTCCCCGAAAGGCGTCTAGGGTATTGAGTTCCAGCGCTGCTTTGAGACTTTCGCCCCGGTTTTGGAACTGCTCCTGTACGAGGCGCTGCATTCCATAGCCATCTTTAAAGATCACCTGGGGAAAGCGAGACAACATCTCCCAAGACACCTGGGGCTGGCTGGCAAGGGGATGATCCGCCGCCATCAGCACCTCCACGGCCTCCTCAAATAGTGGCGTGACCACCATTTCCGATTGGGCAATCAAGCGCGGATTGTGCATCACAATGGCCACATCCACCAGGCCATCCCGCAGCACCTTGAGGGATCGGTCGCTGCCTAGGGCCGTTACTCGTAGCTGCACCTGGGGATACTCCTTACAAAACCGTTGCAGCACCGGGGGTAACAGGGTGGCACAGACCGACTGAATCGCCGCCACACACAGTTCCGGCTGTTTTCCGGCCATCAGGTCGGCAATCTCCCGCGACACCTGCACCCAGTCTTGGTCGATGCGGCGAGCCTTGGGAAGCAACCGTTCCCCCGCCACCGTGAGCTTGGCCTGAGCCCCGCGATGGAAGAGGGGCGCATCCAGCTCGGTTTCCAACGCCTGTACCTGGCGACTCACGGTGGATTGGGTGACGCGGCACTGATGCGCAGCGGCCTGAAAGCTACCCGTATCCGCCACCGCCAAAAACGCCTGAATTTGCTCGATCCGCATTAACCCATTGCCCAGGTGAAGAGTGCCCCAGCCGCCCCAGGATGTCCCAGGAGGAACTGACGTTACCCTTTCCTAACAGATCACCTTGCCCTAATTCGTATCAACGATAGCCGAAACACGGTTACCGCTGTTCCTGCAAGCCAGCGAAGATTCTTTGGGGGTGAGAGGGCGTTTGAAAAGCCGCATAGTCAGTAAAAAAGCTCACACGGTATAGGC
>JBBAWV010000165.1:0-7750 GCA_040396995.1 Nodosilinea sp.
GCTGCCCCAAATCACTACAATGTTGGGCCTATTGGAGCTTGTGGAAACGGCGGTTCTAGGGGCGCTACTCGCTGAGGGATAAGCAGTAGCCATCGCCTGACCAGTTCCCAATCCCAGCCAAGAAGAGGGAGCCAAAACTAAGGTCAATATCGGTATTCCAGCGACCAATCGAGTCAGGAGCCGAGGGGGGCTAAATCCCCCGATGAGCCAATCTTGCAGGTAAGGATTTCTCATGGGATGGCTATCTCCATTCCGGAGTTCTCAACTCAACAATGCAATTCAACAATGATTGCGCGGATTGTACGCCGACGTCTTTCGGCTTCACTCTTCAAAAAAATGCAAGTTAATATAATCACGACAACCACTTGCGTCAGATATAGGAAGCCCAGTCGCAGCGCATCACGGGTTTTTCCAGCATAGGTTACGCCTTGCCGTCCCATCCAATCCAGATTGGTGGGTAGGATGCGGAATAGGGATTTAAGACAAGAGCTATAAAAGTAGGTTATACCCCTAATTCATCCTACGATTTGTTTTGGCTTTAGCCTAGTTAAACTAACTTAATTTCTAAAACTTAACTTGGCCAATTTGGCACACAAATTCACGTTAAATTCGATATTTTAGAGATCTACTAGCTGAGCGCTGTGTAGATCCCCAATTTTTCGGCATCCCAAAGCTTCACCCGAACGCTCCTTGTAGGTGAAGGGGGGCTCTCTCTGGGTTCGTGTGAGATTGAGCCTTGCTGGAACGCAGAACAGGCATCTTGGCGCTTTTGTTCCACACCAAGTCAAGGAGGGCCGAAGGGAGTTTAATGGCGAACTTTATTCCAGCAAAAATTGATCTATTTCTTTGAGGAAATTATCATGGTCAAGAGTGTTGTAACTGACTTGATTGCAGATGGTGGCTCTCAATCTAGCGCCATTGACGTTGGCGATGTGACCTATGAGATTAATGCCGAGTTAGATACCTTAACGGTTCATTACCAGATCGTTGATGAAACACCAGGCGACTTACGAGACAACTGGTTTCTGGAGTCTGTTGCGTTCGACTTTAGTATTAATAACTTGAAGGGTATTCCAACGAATAGGCCGGGCAGTCCCATGATTGGGTTGTTCGACTACAAAGCAACATTTTCGCCGCCTACTGGATTGGGTGGAACCACCACCTACTCTTTTACAATTAACTTAGGAGCTTTGGGAATTGATCTTGAGGCGGAAGACACTATCAATCTAGCCGCCCATGCCAACGTCTCGCAGTTGGGCGGGTTGGCGGCGCTGGAATATGCCTTGCCAAGCCAAGTCACGATGAAGATTGTCGATTACCCCAGTTTGGGAGATGACAGCTACTTCAATACCCAAATTACGGCTCCGGGGGCTACTTGGCTGAATGGCATCTACGACGGTTGGTGTGTGGATACCGCTCGCACGATTGGTTTAAACCAGCAGTACACGGCTAACGTTTATTCCAGCTATGAGAATCTAACGGGAATCGTCGATAAACCCAATAACCTTGATGCCGTCAACTGGTTGCTGAACAATTTCGAGGTGGGTAATGCTTTATCTGACGAGGTGGTCTACGGAGGGTCCAACGCCTCCCCTTCTGATTATCGCAATGATGGTACCCTGGTTGGAAGCTCTACGACCAATACAGATCCCTTGACTGGCTTAGGGGGGATTACTTACGGAGATATCCAACGAGCAATCTGGGCTTTAATTGACGACACTCCAAGTACATCTGGCTTAGGGGCATACAGCAATGCACGAGCAGACGAGCTAGCTGATCGCGCCTACCTGGCTGGGCAAGGCTTTACCCCTGGATGTAACGATGTCGTCGCACTGGTGTTGCAGCCCGTCGCGAATACCACTACTAATGCTCAGGTCACCATCGCCCAGGTTACTCTTGCCGAACTGGAAATCCCTTGCCTGGGTCGGTCTGAAACTGCTTGGGGTGAAGGAAAGTTCGACGCTTATGGTGTAGGTGACCAAAATGACCCACTGATTGGCGGCGCTAGGTTCACAAATAGTTCCTGGGCAATGTACAGCTCTGTAGACATTTAATCTGTCGCGGTTGATTGGTTCGCCAAAACGTTAACCGTCCTATGCCTTGCTACTGTGTTCTACGGCAGTTGTCGTGCGATCCCCCAGGTCAGTCCTAAAACCTGATCTGGGGGCAATGCAACTTAATTTAGGTCGATGTCCACCTCATCGAGTTTGCCCGTAAAGGCAAAGGGCATTTCGTAGGATTCCGTCACCGGAGTCCCCGTGTCGAAGCCGATATCGAGGGTTTCGTCGAGGGTGAAGCGGTTGGGAATGCTCTTCTCCACCCGACCCTGGCCGATTTTTTTGTTGTTAGCATAGAGCGTCACCGTGGCTCCGGCGTAGGGTTGGACGGCATCGGTTTTGTAGTCGGCCTTGAGGACGACCTTACCCGTGGGCAGGGGCGTACTGGAAGCCACCTCGTAGCGCTCAACTCCGGCCAGGTTGTAGTGGTAGACGAGCTTACCGTCCTTCACAAACAGGCCATAGCCAGAGAAGCGTCCCCCCAGCGTAATCAGCATCCCCTCTGCGCCCTGGGAGGGAATCTCCACATTGGCGGTGATGGTGTGGTTGCGGAACTTCAGATCCGGGGCAGAACCCTCCGGCAGGCGCAGGCCGCGAGGATAGGCAAAGTGGGTGCGTCCTGCGGTGAGGCTGGGGCGGTTGGCCACGTTTAGGCGGGCCGTCTTGCGACCATCCAGGGGCAGCACGTTGTACTTCGCGGCCTCGGCGTAGAACAGGGTCTTCATTTCCTGGAGCTTTTCGGGCATTTGGTCGGCTAGGTTCACCGCCTGGGTAAAGTCTTCGTCGATGTGGTACAGCTCCCAATCCAGGTTCAGGATATCTTTACCTGCCGGGGGTTCGGGCACCCAGGGTTCACTCCAGAGGGCGCTAGCCATCCAGCCGTTGCTGTAGATGCCCTGGTTGCCCGCCATCTCAAAGTATTGGGTGGTGTGGCGGGTGGGGGCTTTGGCGTCGGCGAAGGTGTAGGCCAAGCTGGTGCCTTCGATGGGCTTTTGATCAATGCCGTTGATCTGCACGGGCTGGGGGATCCCCGCCGCTTCTAAAATCGTCGGCGCAATGTCGATTACATGGCTGAACTGAAAGCGCTTGCCGCCCTTGTCTTTGATGCCCGCTGGCCAAGCCATCGCCATGCCATTGCGGGTGCCGCCAAAGTGGGAGGCAATCTGCTTCGTCCACTGGAAGGGGCTATCCATCGCCCAGGCCCAGGCGGCGGGGAAGTGGTTGTAATACTTGGGGCCACCGAGGTCGTCCATGGCGGCGACCTTGGTTTCCAGGTCTTCGGGCAGGCCGTTGAAGAAGGTCATCTCGTTCAGCAGACCGTTAAAGCCCCCCTCGGCGCTGGAGCCGTTGTCTCCGGCGATGTAGATCACCAGGGTATTGTCCAGTTCGCCAATTTGGTCGATGGCGTCTACCACGCGCCCCACTTCATCGTCCACATGGGCAGTGAACCCGGCAAACACCTCCATCATCCGGGCATAGATCCGCTGCTCCTCCGGGGAGAGGGAAGCCCAGGCCGCCAGGGCCGCCGGACGGGGGGTAAGCTGGGCATCGGCGGGAATCACCCCCAGCTTTTTCTGCCGCGCAAAGGTGTCCTCGCGATACTGATCCCAGCCCATGTCGAACTGGCCTTTGAATTTGTCGATCCACGCCTGGGGAGCCTGGTGGGGGGCATGGGTGGCCCCAGGAGCCAGGTACACCAGGAAAGGCTTTTCGGGGGAAACCGCATTCACCTGGCGAATGTAGTTAATGGCGTGATCGGCCAGGTCGGTACTGAGGTGGTAGGGGGTGCCGTCGGCGTTGGCTTCGGGCGGCTCAATGCGGGTGGTGTTTTCCACCAGGGCGGGATGAAACTGGTCGGTGTCGCCGCCCACAAAGCCGTAGAAATAGTCAAAGCCAAGCCCCTGGGGCCAGCGGTCGAACGGCCCCGCCATGCTGCTTTCCCAGTCGGGCACGTTGTGGTTTTTGCCAAACCAGGCAGTGGCATAGCCGTAGGCCTGCAAAATTTGGGCAAAGGTACCCGCATTATCGGGAATTACCCCGGTATAGCCCGGAAAGCCCGTCCCCGCTTCCGTAATCACGCCGTTGCCCACGGAGTGGTGGTTGCGTCCCGTCAGCAATGCCGCCCGCGTAGGGGAGCACAGAGCCGTCGTGTGGAACTGGGTGAATTGCAGGCCGTTCTTCACCACCCGATCCATCGTCGGCGTAGGAATGCTGCCGCCAAAACTGCTGAACTGGCCAAAACCCACATCGTCAATCAGCACCAGCAGAATGTTAGGCGCATTGTCGATACCAAAATTGTCGGGCAGCTTAAGCTGACTTTTGACGGGTTCCGAGGTCTGATAGGTGAGCCCAATTTTGCCCGCAAAGGGCTTGTCGGGATGGGGCAAAATTTCCTGAGCCAAGGCCGGGGGCACAGCGGATTGGAGCACAATCCCTACCATAGCCACCCAGGCCAGGGTAACGTTCAAAATGCGACGCAACATGGATAAACCTCTTAACACAACAAAAGAATGATCCAAGCCAAAAACTCAGTAAATCGGTGGGCCACCCAATCTAGGAGCTATCAAGACGTGTTGGCACGGTATCCATTACCCCCTTTAGAATAGAGTCAACCCCTTGCAGTAGCGGGCTAAATCGATGATTGCCGTCCCCCACTACATCAGTGCAGACGAATACCTCAGCATTGAGCGACAGAGTGAGATTCGCCATGAATATCGTTATGGCCTGGTTTATGCCATGGCGGGTGAAACCGATAACCATAATCGCATTGCGCTCAATTTGCTCATTCTTATCAATCGCCATTTAGGAGATTCCGACTGCCGATTTCACTTTGGAAACATTAAGGTAAATTATCAGGAAGAGTTTTATTACTATCCTGATGCCTTTGTGACCTGCGATCCACGAGATAAACAGGATCGCTATGTTAAGCGTTACCCTAAGCTCATCGCTGAAGTGCTGTCTGCAAGCACCCAAGCGTTTGACCTAGGGAAGAAATTTGAAGACTACTGTAACCTCGACTCCCTAGAAGAGTATGTTCTCGTTTTCCAAGATACTCAACAGATCGAATGCCGTCGTCGCACTGTTGATAATACCTGGGAAACCGTTGTTTACCAAGCTGGAGATTCCGTAGTCCTAAAAAGCCTAGAGTTAGAATTTGACATCGCGGCTCTATATCGAGGGCTGGATAGTTGATGGATTGCCTGACACGTTTTATAGATAACATCAGATCATTGATTAGCGCTGTCATTTCCCTGACTGCTGGATACATTTCCAACGTAGTAGCACAGTGATCCTATCTCCCTAGGAAGAGGCCAAACAACACCCCGCCACAAAACGACATAGATGGTCGGCACAGGGCCTCAGCCCCTATTCAAAAAACGCAAGTTTAGGCGAGTTCACTTTACTTTTGTGGGGTAGTCCTTATATAGGTGATTTGAGTAGACCCGCTCACACCACATTGAGGCCATTCATCGCTGTACTGTGCTTGGTCTACGCTGGCACCTAAAGCGGAGGATGGCTTTTCCAAAATTCTTTCTTTTCCCACAAGTCTGAAATATCGTAGTATATTCACGGCATGACTGGGCCAATTCGCCTGGAATTGAAGATTTTTATCGGCTACGCGACTGCCCTAAAAATACCAGGGCAAAATATAAGACCCGATACTATGGAAGCCCCCATGAATCTCCCCCTCGGACAGCGTGAAATGGTCAGTTTGGCCCCCGTCAACCGGAATCCCTCTCCCCAGGAGATGGATCGGGCGATCCGCGAGGCCACCCTGGCCGTGGACTCCCTAGACTGGCTGCGACCGGGCGACACCGTGTTCATCAAACCCGTGCTGAACTCCGGCAAGCCCTACCCCTCCACCACCAGCCCCCTGGCCATTGCCAGCATGGTGCGTCTGCTGAAGGAAAAGGGCGCAGGGCGGGTCATCGTGGGCGACATGAGCGGCGTGGGCCATCTCGATCAGCGCCCGGAGGGCTGTAAGGGCAGCAGTCGCGGACTGGCCAACAGTGCGGGGCTGTTGAATCCTGTGCTAGAGGCCGGAGCCGAGTGGGCCTTTTTTGAAGAGGCAGGTTGGGACAGCTTCTACGAAGAAATGCCCGCCCCTGGTTCCCACTGGCGGGGAGGCATCACCCTACCCAACGTGCTGCGGGAGGTGGATCACATTGTGTCTATGCCCCGCTGTAGCCGCCATGCCTTGCTGGGCAACACCCTCGCCCTTAAGTCGGTGGTGGGCTATATGCGCTACGACACCCGCCTGGAATACCACCATGCCGCCAAAACCATCCAGGAAAAAACCGCCGAGGCCAACACCGTTCCCACCCTGCTGCAAAAACAGCGCCTCGTGATCACCGCCGCCGACAAGGTACTCGCCACCTTTGGGCCAGATCTGGGTCACGTCATCGCGCCGCCCCAGGGCTTGGTGATCGCCTCTCGTTCTATGGTGGCCCACGACATGGTTTCCCTGGCTTGGCTCATTACCCATTGGCGGCAGGCCCCGTGGAACAAGAAACAAGCCTTAAACGACCCCAGCAGCAATTGGATTGTGGCCAACCTGGCCAACCGCGCCGTGGCAGGGATGCTGGGCGGCTGGAAATGGAGCCTCAGCGCCGAGGGTATCAAACATTCGCCCCAGCCAGATATCTGGCGAGATCGCACCCTACAACGGGCCTTTCAACTCATGGGCGATGTGCCCAATATTCAATTGCAGCCCACCCAGCCCAGCCTTTCCCCACAAATCTTGGCCGAGCTAGCCGATCTCGTTGCGTTGCCCGCCGCGACCAGAGCAGCGTAAAGCCTGGAATTTGAGACGATCAAGCAGAGATTATGGCTGAATAATCCCAACCGGAGGGGTGTTATCCGTCAAAAGGACTGGATAACACCCCTAATTTCCATACTTAACCCTCAAATCTGCTGGATAATACCCTGAAACTGCGGTCTTATCCGGCAAAAATGATAATTAATTCCTTAAGATGCGGGTGTTATCCCGTAGATCCGGTGGATAATACCTGGCACAGCGATGGTTATCACCCGGATCTGACGCTTAATACATAGTTAGGCTGA
Source organism: Nodosilinea sp. (assembly GCA_040396995.1). Taxonomy (GTDB): domain Bacteria; phylum Cyanobacteriota; class Cyanobacteriia; order Phormidesmidales; family Phormidesmidaceae; genus Nodosilinea. The sequence goes on from JBBAWV010000165.1 coordinate 7,122, forward strand.
ATCAAGAACTACAAGTCAGGCTAAACAGTAGTTAGCCATTTGGTCATCTTTGATAAGACTTGTAAACCTATAGGGACAAAAAATGGCAGTGAATTTTACGTTCGTATTATCCAATGGAAAAAAACTTCTGCTTAGTGGAGAAGAGGGTAAAAGACTTCTGGACTTAAAGCATAAATATCCTGAACTTGTTGATTATGAATGCGCCTGTGAAGGTTCACTTGCTTGCGCAACTTGTCATGTCATAGTAGACGCAATTCACTATCCCATGACAGGAGAAATCTCTGAAGATGAAAATGACATGCTTGACTTAGCTGATGGGCTAACTGCGACATCTCGCCTTGGTTGCCAGGTGATCTTGACGAAACAGTTAGAGGGAGCAGTCTTTAGAATGCCGCCTGACCCAAACCGTAACTTTGCTCCAACATGAAGCTGGTCATATAAGCTGACCCAATGCTTTGCATCGCCCCGCACCCCAATATCGCAGGGCGATCGCTTCAGCAAACTGCCAAACGTGCGATCAGATCTCACGCAACTCTGTCACCGACAGAGCAGGCTCGACGCAGTCCCTTTTCCACTGAGAGTGTTCAGATTTTTGTGTAAGCCCTTGATTGTCAAAGTTTGAAGCGTTC
>JBBAWV010000166.1:0-7716 GCA_040396995.1 Nodosilinea sp.
CCTCACGGGTTGTAGAACCTTACACAATTATCACACGAACTCAGGGAGAGCCAGGTCAAGTAAGGCTGTATCTCGCTAGACATGTAAACAGGAAGGGGTAAAAGGCATCACAATAAAGTCACTACAACCATTATGAGGCTTTTGCCCAATGCCTTCCCTAGCTACAGAGTGTACCGCAAAGCCCGCTTCATCCTGCCCGTCGTTTGGGATTTTAGACCGACGGCGGATTGAGGTCGACTTCTAGGGGGAGAGATCCGTTCAGACGGCGGATTGCTGAAAGACGAGGTTGCCTTGCTCGGCCAACTTCTGCCGGATGCGGCAATTGTAGTCATAGATGAACCACCAACTACTCCGACAAGAAGAAGCGACATACGTGCTCGCATCTGGCCCTGGTGGAACCAGACCGGAAAATCCTCATCTTCAGTCATACCTATGCGGGCAGACACCATGGCAAAGGTCTTTTGAACCAGGAGGGGTGAGCCGAGTGGATACCGGATGAGGTGGTGATACAGGGTGGCCTAGGCTTGTTCGGGCTGCAGAGCGAGGTGGTCAATGTCGCGTTGCCTCACAAAAAGCCGCGCAGGGGACAGATTCGTAAGTTGCTTGCAGGTAGTTGGGTGCCTTGCTGTACGGTGGTTTCGACGGTTAAAGGGAGCAAGGGGGAGCCAGCGTTCTAAGCTTAGATACCACTCAAAAGCGTAGATGCTGTGAAAAAAACTCCCCTCTCTACGATGCCTTGAATGCCTGGTTGGGTCAATCGGTGCCCTGGGCGCATCGAGCCCATCTGACGACTTGTTTGTGGATGGTGGTGGCCTTGATCCAGCGTGGGGAGGTGAGTCTGACGCGGTGGCTGCCCTATGTCCCGTGTCGAGGAGTGCAGGCGCAAAGTAAACAACGCCGCTTGGGCCGCTGGCTGCACAATAGCCGTCTGAACGTCCATCGTCTGTATAAACCATTGATTCAGGCGGCGTTGGCGGGTTGGGCAGAGGACTGTCTGTACCTGAGCCTGGACACCTCCTTATTTTGGGATGAGTATGGTTTAGTCCGACTGGCGGTGGTGCATCGGGGTCGAGCCCTGCCCGTGGTGTGGCGCGTGCTGATCTGAGATTCGCTCGGTCTGCGCCCTCTCTCGCCTCTGTTTTCTCTTGGCCGTCGCCACCCTCTACGTCACCGCCCAAGGCGACGACCTCGACGCCTTGGGCAAACGTCCCTGGGTTGACCCCCATTGGTTTCGCGGCAGCAGCTACTTTCGCATTGGCTGGGATTGGGGCAAAGCGGCCTTAGAGGACGGTTGGACACTCATTCGTCAAGTTCAACTTACCCACAACCGTGACCCCGAACCCGCCATGGCCTCTCGCCAACAGCATGACCAGCGCACCTATCGAATCGAGTTCAAAATACACACGTACGGCTATGTCGCCGCTTAGTTTTGTCAGTCAACCAGGGCTCTAGGTCAGCTCGACTTGCTTCAGTGCACTGTAGTGTTCTGTCTGCTAGACCCTAGTGGCGCGATTAGGGTTGTTGCGTTCGAGGTCGCGCATGGCTTTGCCCCGCCAAAAGATGCGGATGGGGGTGCCTTCAAAACCAAGGTTTTCGCGGAACTGGCGTTCGACGTAGCGACGGTAGTTGTCCTTCAGCAGTTTGGGATCGTTGACGAATAGGGTGAAGGACGGGGGCCGCACGGTGACCTGGGTGCCGTAGTAAATGCGGCCCTGGCGACCTTGGCGGGTGGTGGGTGGGGTGTGCCACTGCACAGCGTCTTCAAGGACTTCGTTGACTACTGAGGTGCTGACCCGACGGCGGTGTTGTTCTACGGCTTGGTTGACCAACTCCAGGATTTTCGGTACCCGTTGTCCGGTTTTGGCACTCACATAGATACGTTTGGCCCAGTCTAGAAAATTCAACCGGGCGGCGATTTGGTGGTCAAAGTCGTAGATGGTGTAGCTATCTTTTTCGACGGCATCCCACTTGTTGATGACGATCACGCAGGCCCGACCATCTTCTTCAATGCGGCCTGCTAGTTTTTGATCCTGCTCCGTCACACCATCTAAGGCATCGATCACTAATAGCACCACATCGGCGCGACGAATGGCTTTGAAGGCGCGGTTAATGCCGAAGAATTCTGGGCCGTATTCCACGCTTTTCTTTTTGCGGATGCCTGCTGTATCAATAATGCGGTAGGTCTGGTCGCCATGCTGAACCTGGGTATCGATGGCGTCGCGGGTGGTGCCAGAAATGGGGCTGACAATGGCGCGAGACTCGCCCACAAAGGCATTCAGCAAACTAGATTTGCCCACGTTGGGCCGCCCCACAATGGCGACTTTAATTTCCTCGGTGGCCTCTTCCTCTGCGGTTTCCGGCAGAAATTCCACTAGGGCATCCAGCAATTCCCCAGTGCCGCTGCCATGGATGCCCGATACGGGGTAGGGTTCGCCTAGGCCCAGTTCCCAAAATTGCGCCGCCTGCACTACCCCCTGATCGATGGATTCGCACTTGTTGACCGCCAGCAGGATAGGCACAGACTGCTGCCGTAGCCAGGTGGCAATCTCGCGGTCAGATTCCGTGGGGCCAGCTTGACCATCCACCACAAAGACAGCGGCACTGGCTTCGGCGAGGGCGAGTTGGGCCTGTTCTCGAATGTAGGGCAAAAATTCCGTGTCGTCGTCGAACACCAAACCGCCCGTATCCACCACCTGATAGTCACGGTCGCGCCAGAAGGCCATCTGGTAGGTGCGATCTCGCGTCACCCCTGGCTCATCGTGAACAATGGCGTCTTTACCCCCGGCTAGGCGGTTCACCAGGGTAGATTTGCCCACATTCGGGCGACCGATAACCGCAACAACAGGCAGTGGCATGGCGTTAGTTCATCAAATTCTCAATCTTTCCATTGTAGCGAGGGAAAATGGTACTGGGGAAAACGACTATCAAATTAGTGATTACCAGCGGGCATCGAAGGCACAGTCGATGTAGTCTTGCAGGATGAGAAAACGTCCGTCTGGCAGGGCGAGGTAGCGGTCGGGATGGGTGGCGGCGGGAATCTGGGTGCGGCAAGCGACAAGAGCCACATCGAAGCGGCAGATGGCATTGGCCCACTGGGGATTTTTGAGTAGATAGACCTGGGCCGCTTTCCACAGCTTGGCCTGTTTGCTACGGGTGATGGCCATCAGACCATCGGCGTCCCAGTTGCCCTGGCTACGGGTTTTCACTTCCACAAAGGCGATCTGGCCGTTCTGGGAAGGGTGGCCTTGGGTCAATACTAAATCAAGTTCGCCGTAGGTGCAGTGCCACTGGCGATCCTTCACCGCCCAGCCCTTGGCCGTCATCCATTGGGCAACCAGGTTTTCCCCAAGGGTGCCCAGTTCCGTGGGAGTAAGCGAGGATTCGGTGGCAGGCAGCGGGTCAGGAGAGGGCGGCATGGTCAAGGGTCAGGCAGGGCATCGTAGCAACAAGGACAGGTAGCCCCCCTTAGGCCGTGGGGGCAAAGATGCGGTGATTGATTTCGTGGGTGATGGCGGCCCCATAGTGCTTCTGTTGTTGTTGGACAAACTGCACCATTTTGAGGTCGTAGGTCCACACATGACTGGTCAACCAAGTGGCGAGATCGTGGACATCGTCTAGGGTCAAAGGACGCAGCCCTTGTTCCACGGTCAGGCGATAGTTAAAAATGAGAACCAGAATCTCCTCGTGCTGTTCGGTATGGCTGATCCGGTCGGGATAGGCGAAGACTTCCATCAGCGCCTCTTCGGTTTCGCAGTGATCCATCATGGCGCTGAAAATGGCATCTAGCGAAGTTTGGATGGCATCTTCGTCATGATCACGCAGGATGGCTTGGTAGAGCTTCTCCAGCAGCGTCAGGAGATGGTGATGCTCATCATCAATTTGGGGATGGTTGACCTTGCAGGCATCCCGCCAGTATGCCAAGGACATGGGCTTGCCTTTTTCACGTTTCCCACACTCTATCAGCCCTGCCTATCCGATTGGCATGGATATTCACGGAACTTGGTAAACCCCATGGCGGAAAGTTCGGGGGATCGTAGGTATTACAGATGATACAGCGGAGACTTCTGTGAAGAGCTGTGAACCTCCTCCCCAAGCAGGTACTGTTTGGCCCTGGGCTGAGGTTCCCCATCCTAAATCCGGTGGGATTCGCTGCATTAAGACAAACTGCTTAAGCTAGAAGCCCGATTCGAGAGTTCGGTTAAGGCCCTCAGCCGTTCGCGCATCTCGTCGGTAATCGCCCCACCCCGGTAGCGCCAGCCCCAGTTGCCGCCCGATTGGCCGGGGGTGTTCATACGGCAATTGCTGCCGTAACCCAGCACGTCTTGCAGCGGGATGATGGCCTGGTTGGCCACCGACATCAGGGCAAGGCGAATCATCGTCCAGTGGATGCCTTCGGGGCTGATGCATCCGGTGTAGAGCAGCAGCCGATCCTTTTCGTAGTCCGAGGCTTTTTCGTACCAGCCGACGGTGGTGTCGTTGTCGTGGGTGCCCGTATAGACGACGCTGTTGTGGCCGTAATTGGTGGGCAGGTAGGGGTTGCCGCTATCGGAACCGAAGGCAAAGTGCAGGATTTTCATGCCCGGAAACTCGAACCGGTCGCGCAGGGCTTCGACTTCCGGGGTGATGACGCCCAGGTCTTCGGCCAGGATGGGCAGACGGCCCAGGATTTGTCCCACGGTCTCAAACAGGGCTTCTCCTGGGGCTTCCACCCATTCGCCGTTGATGGCAGTGGTTTCTCCGGCGGGTACGGCCCAGTAGGCTTGCAACCCCCGAAAATGGTCTACCCGAATGAACTCCACATACTTCAGGAGGGTGCTGAGGCGCTGAATCCACCAGTCAAAACCGTGCTTTTGCAAAACCTCCCAGTTGTAGGTGGGGTTGCCCCAAAGCTGCCCGGTTTCGCTGAAATAGTCGGGTGGAACACCTGCCATCTCCGCTGGGGTCAGGGTTTCCGGGTCGATCATGAAGTTATCGGGAAAGGCCCACACGTCGGCGCTGTCGTGGGCGACGTAGATGGGAATATCGCCAATGATCTGAATCTGGCGTTCGTTGGCGTAGGCTTTTAGGGCCGTCCACTGACAGTAGAACTCGAATTGGAGAAACTTATGGCAAAAAATATCGCTGGCTAACTTTTCTCGCCATTCTTCTAGGGCTTCGGGTTCGCGGCGGGCGATGGCCTCGTCCCACTCCGTCCAACTGGCCCCACCAAAGGCATTTTTGAGGGCCATAAAAAAGGCGAATTCATCGATCCAAAAGTGGAAATCGGCACAGAAGGCATCGAAAGCGGCTAAATCCTCCTCGGTGGCCACATCCCGAAAGCGACTCGCGGCCCGTTCCAGCAGGCGCATTTTTACCGGAATCACCGCGTCAAAATCGACCCAGTCTTCCGCCAAATGCTCTAAATCGTGCAGCTCATCGGGATAGAGCAAACTGTCTTCGCACAGCTTCTCTAGGCTAATCAGCAGCGGATTGCCCGCCATGGAGGAATAGCACATATAGGGCGAATTGCCGTGCCCCGTTGGCCCCAGGGGCAACACCTGCCAAAGCTGCTGGCGAGTCTCGGCCAAAAAGTCTACAAACTCGTAGGCCGCTGCCCCCAGATCGCCGATTCCTAAGCGGCTGGGCAGGGAGGTGGGATGGAGCAGAATGCCGCTGGATCGGGGAAAGGGCATAGTCAAACCTGTGCAATTCCAGTAGACTTTAGCACGACCGACCGGGGTTGTCTGGCCTTTCTGTTGGTGATTTTTGGGTGATATTTCTCAGAGAATTTTGGCGCTATGACCACCTACCGCAACCCCGCCCCCACGGTGGATTTGATTATCGAACTGCTGCACCATCCCCATCGCCCCATTGTGCTGATTGAGCGCCACAATCCGCCCCTGGGTTGGGCCTTGCCCGGTGGCTTTGTGGACTATGGCGAATCTGTGGAAGCCGCCGCCCGCCGCGAAGCCCTAGAGGAAACCCAACTGGCCGTTACCCTAGTGGAACAACTCGCCGTTTATTCCGACCCCCAACGCGACCCCCGCCAGCACACCCTCAGCGTCGTGTTTCTGGCCACCGCCACCACCGACCCCATCGCCGGAGACGACGCCAAAACCGCCGCCATCATCCAGCCCTCGGCCTTGCCCGAAAACCTCTGCTTTGATCACAACCGCATTTTGCGAGATTATTGGCAATACCGCTTTTATGGCCACCGCCCCCGCTTTGGGGTGGATGTTTAAACTCTAAGGCACACTATGGAACGCACCATCATCAACACCCCCAACGCCCCCGCCCCCGTAGGCCCCTACAACCAGGCCGTAGCGGTGACAGGACAACTGCTGTTTGTCTCGGGCCAAATTGCCCTCGATCCGGCGACCGGGGAACTGGTTGGCCCTGGGGATGTAGTGGCCCAAACCGAGCAGGTGATTGCCAACCTCCAGGCCATCCTCGCCGCCGCTGGGGCCAGCTTTGACAACGTGGTGAAAACGGGCGTCTTTCTCAAGGATATGAACGACTTCGCTACCGTTAACGAAATCTACGCCAAGTACTTTGGTGGGGAAAATGCCCCGGCCCGCGCCTGTGTGGAGGTGGCCCGCCTGCCCAAGGATGTGGCGGTGGAAATTGAGTGTATCGCCGCCCTGTAAGCCCCGCCCCAGCGGCACGACCGCCAAAGGTATGACAGATTGCCAAAGTTGCTGTTTTGGGTATGCTAGCCGACAAAACCTTAAGGGTCTGTTTGTCCGGTCTTAACCAAAATGGGGGCATGGCTTAATTTTGGGCGCTGAAGATAGAGTCCTGTGGCCATGGCCGACTGGATAAGGCTTAGGATCTTGAGCCCCAGCCTGCTTGGCCGTGTTCGCATCCCTTCGGCGCATTCTGGGTACTCCCTTGTCTATCCCCACTCTCACTCCCTATGCGGTTGCCGCTGGGGAAGGGCGTCAGCAAAGCTTTATCGATCTTCTAGAACAGCTCTACCGAGAACGATCTCTGATGGCCTATCCCGCCGGACAGAGCATTCCGCTGAAGACTGACGAGGTGCTGATTGTGTGTCGTGGGGTCATGCAGCTTTTCACAATTCAACCCGACGGTAGCGAAACGCTGCTGGGTCTAGCAGGGCCATCGATGCCTCTGGGCCTTCCGCTTTCTATTGTGGATCCCTATTGGGCTACGGCTCTCACCAACGTAGATGTGCTGGCCCTGCCCTTTGGCGAAGTAGAAGCTTCTCCAGTCTTAATGATGGGCGTTTTTCGGAACCTGACTCTGCGACTCCAGCAAGCCGAAGCGTGGCTAGCTCTTTCTGGCAAGCGCCTCGTCGCGGATCGGCTCAGGCATTTTTTGATGCTCATTGCCAAAGACTTTGGCCAGGTAGAACCCCAAGGCATCCGCATTCCCCTCAAACTCACCCATCACCAATTGGCCACCGCCGTAGGCACCACCCGCGTCACCGTCACCCGCCTACTAAAGGAATTCAAAGCAGAGGGCTGGATTAGCCTAGACCACCGGCACATCATCCTCAGTACCCAATCTCAGTCTCCCGCCACCAAGCTTCTCCACCAACCACGCCTCCGCCCATTTGGCTAGAACCTAAAACCCTGATTGCCTGACCATTGCCCAAGTAGGTTGGGCGCAGCAAAGCCTTCGGAAAGCGACTCCTAGGGAAAACACCCAACATCCACCGAGCCGTTGTCCTAACCCATTTGCCGACGGCTATCACCACGCAAAAAGCGCCCCCCT
>JBBAWV010000167.1:0-7685 GCA_040396995.1 Nodosilinea sp.
CGCATCCCTACCTGGGATCGAGCATAGAGGAAAGCCCCGGAAAAGCCAGCCTAGAAATAGGGGGATTTAATGACATAGGGTGGGGGCTGGGCCAAAGGGCAACGGTACCGGAGAAAAAACTATGGGCTACCTGATCATTGTGTTGGCGGCAGGGTTCTTTTCCCTGCAAAACCTGGTGGCACGGGTGCTGTTTAATGTCTATCCCCTCGGCGGCGCAATGGTGGGCGATTTTGTGGAACCCACATTACCCAATTCCTTTCTGCTGCTGTTTATGCGAATGCTGCTGGGGGTGCCGCTGATGGCCCTGGCGCTTACCCCGGTCTATCCTGACCTGTGGCCCGACCTGCATCGACTCCAAAAGCCGAGCCATCGACAAGAACTGGGGCTGGCCCTGGCGGGGGGCGGGTTGATGTTCCTCTACCTGGGGCTGCTCTACGTTTCCGTGGGGCTGATTCCCACCGGAATTGCCCTCACCCTGTTTTTCACCTTCCCGGTGTATACGGCCCTGCTGTCTTGGGGCTGGTTTGGCCATCGACCCACGGCAATAGGCTGGGGCATTATGACCCTAATTTTGCTGGGCAGCGGCCTCACCGTCCCCCTCGACAGCAACGGGACAATCCATTGGCTGGGGGTGGTCTTTGGCCTTGCCTCGGCTCTAGCCTATGCCCTCTACACCGTAGTGGCCCAAAAGGCTTTTGAGACCTACCATCCCCTCCCCTTCACGGGCATCAGCTTTGCTAGCACCCTGCTTCTGTCTGGGCTGTGCCTGTTGATTTGGCCCGTCCATCTCCAGGGGCTAGACTGGGTGGGGCTCTGGGTCGGAGCGCTGCTCTCAGCCCTAGCTACCGCCACCGGGCACCTGCTCAACAATCTAGGGATTCGCTGGGTTGGAGCCACCGCCGCCGCGATGGTGGGAGCCGCCAATCCGGCCCTCACCGCTGTTTTGGCTGCTCTGGTTCTGCAAGAACATCTGTCTTGGGTACAGTCCTTCGGTGTTGTTCTCGTCACTCTTAGCGTTGCCCTGCTCAGTCTCCGAAAATCTAATGAAATGCATGGCCAATGACGGTTTCAGTACCTGGCAGTGATGACCCAACCGTCGATTAAAACTGGCATCGTAGACATGCATCGTTTTTCGTTGAGGTATTAACACCTGAAGTTTTTGATGCGCCAATTGGGGCGTTAGCCTTTAGCGGAATATACAACTTCTCCATTTTACTCTGAGACAGAGTAATGGACTTCAGATTTGAATCTGTGAAATACAGTAAATGCGATTTAGGGGAACATCAGCTGATGGAGAAATTTAATCTGTTGTAATAATGCCCTCTTCGGGGTTAACTAAGCGCCAGAGTTTCTGTTTGATTTGCATATCAAAGACCTCCCACTTGAGGCGGTTGTATTCAGAATTTTCGTAGAAACCGGAGAGAAACCCGACGGGGATTTCAAAGCCACCCGCCCTAGATCGGCCACCGCCAAAGAAGCGGCCTGCGCCATCTTGGCCAAAGGCTTCTTTAATAAATTCATCGGGGTCTAGGGTAATTTTGCTGGTGCGGAGGGAGCCGATTACGACTTCGCGTTCTTCGTCTTCGTCGTGAACGATGCCATAGACGACGGCGGTGTGGATGTTTTCTTCGGTGACGAGGAAGTCGGCGGCTTGGGGAATGGCGTCGCGGTCTTCGTAGCGCAGGTAGCCTACCCCGGCAATGGAGACATTGTTTTGTACTTTACGGTTGCGCAGGGAGCGCTCAATAACGTCCATCACCCGCTTGGAACGAGAGGCTTGTAGGATGGCATTGAGCAGTTGGCCATCGTAGAACTGGCTAAGGTAGGCGGCGGCCAAAAAATCATCGGCGGCGGCGTTCATCAGTTGGTTCGTGTCGGCCCGAAGGCCATGCATGAGGGCGGTGGCACATTTGGTGTGTTTGGTGTTACTGCGATCTAGGCGCAGGAGCCCTTGCTGCAAATATTGGGTGAGCATCGTGGCCGTAGCGCGAATGTGGGGCCGCAGGTCAATGCATTCGGCGTCTAGGTTATCTTGGGGGGCATGGTGGTCAATCACCAGCACTAGAGGCACTCCGGCCTTGCGAACGGGGTGATAGAGCTGGCTAGTGGTGCCTTGGTTATCGACTAACACGACCCCTTGATAGTGATCGAGGTTGGGGCCATCGTTGTTGGCCAAAATCCAGCGACGGGCGGGTAACCCCGTGAGTTTGACGAGGGCAATATTTTCTTGATGGCTGAGGGTGCCGCCATAGAAAATGTCGCACTCGATGCCGTAGGTGGCGGCAATTAGCTTATAGGCCCAGGCCGAAGACAGGGCATCGGGGTCTGGGAAGTCTTGCAGGAGGATGATCTGCCGTTCGCCCCGGTGGGCTTCTAGTAAGGTGCGTACCGCCGAAACCGGACAGTCCGACGCCTCATCCACGCCCTCCCCAGTCGCCGATTCCGAACCATTGGACAATTCCAGGGACGGTACTGGGGTGGGAATGGAATCTAGGGTCATGGTTGCCATAGGACTTGCCGAAACGGGGGGAGATGATAAGGGGGTAAATTTCGGTATGAGCAGAACGCAGGTGGGGGCTATGGCATGGTGGTCTAGGGTTTCCATGGCATCGGTGCGCCTAGGAGCATTATGACAAATCTAACCTCGGACGCATCAGCCTGATGATAGATGGGGTGACTGGAATGGGTGGGCCAAGAGTGGGACACCAGACAGCCATGCCCCTAGTTTTCCGCCCATCCCTAGGCCATGCGGCGGCGCAGCAGGGGCTGGATCAGACCTAGAGCTAGTCCACAAAAGACCACCAGCACTACCAGGGCAATCCCCATGGAGACATCCCAAAACGGCGTGTTCAGTATCGTACTGCCTAGGCTCCAGTCGGGGTGGAGATAGATGTAGCGGATCGGTTCAATGGCGTAGGTAAGGGGGTTGAGGCTAGCGATTACCTGGAGCCAGGAGGGCATGAAATCCAGCGGCACCAGGGCGGTGCTGGAAAACAGTAGGGGCAGGTTGGTGACGAAAATCACGGCCAGCAGTTCAATATGTCCCGGCAGGGCGAAGGTCAGACCTAGGCTCAGGGCGGTGACACCTAGCACCAGGGTCATCACAATCAACAGCACTAGGACAAGGCCAAACCCCTGGGGTAATCCGGCCCCCAGCACCGCACTTAGGCCCAAAATTGCGGCGGTTTGCACCAGACTAAGGGCGGCAATAAAGATGGCTGAGGCCAGCACAATGGAGTAGCGAGAGGCCAGGGGAGCCACCAAAAAACGGTTGAGAAAACCAAATTCTCGGTCAAACATGACGGGCAATCCGGCATTGAGGGCACCGCCAAAGGCCGTGAACACCAGAATGCCCGCCCCTAGGAATTGGCCGTAGTTGCGGCTTTCTCCAAATAGGCCAGCGGGTACGTTCTGGAACAGCGCCCCGAACAGCACCAGCCAAATCAGGGGCTGAATCACCCCGGCCACCAGGGTCGAAGGCCGACGCTGGAGTTGGAGAAACAGGCGGCGAGCCATGGCCAGGGTTTCTTGCACAAAAGCCCCAGAGAACAGACCAGGATCGGCTTCGGCTTTGGCCTGTCGATCTTTCCAGGCTTGTAGATCGTCGTTGCCCAGGGGCTTGGAGCCATTGAGCGAGGGGGAACGGTTCGGTAAGGTGGTGCTCATTGTGGTGTTTAGCCTCCCTTCATCGCCTGTTTCTTTTCTTTTTTCAAATCTCGCTGACCTACGGCGGCCAGTTCGGCATCCATCAAGGTGCGCCCCGTGGCGGCCAGATACACATCATCGAGGCTGGGCCGCGATTGGGACATGCCAAAAATCGGCAAACCCGCCTTTTCTATGGTTGCCTGAACGGCCATCAGCGCCCCCGGATCCCGTTCTACCACTAAATTGAGGGAATTGCCTTGGGCCGCGTTGAGAATCACCCCCTGCACAAAGGGCAGATCCAGCAGCAGCGCCTTCACCGTCTCTGCCTCATCGTCGGGGGTAAACTCCCGCACCCTTAGGGTAATACGATCCCCGCCCAGCCTGTCCTTGAGATCACTGGGCGATCCCGCCGCAATCACCTGGCCTTGGTCAATAATTGCCACCCGATCCGCCAAGGCGTCTACTTCTTCTAAATAGTGACTGGTGATCAGCACCGTGGTACCCGCTGCCCGGAGCTGGCGCAGAAAGTCCCACACGGCGGAACGGGTTTCGATATCCAAGCCCACGGTTGGCTCATCCAGCACCAGCACATCGGGCTGATGCAACAGCCCCAGGGCCAAATCCAGTCGTTTACGCAACCCACCGGAATAGGTGCCCGTTTTGCGGTCGGCCCAGTCGCCTAGCTCCAGCAGAGCAATCATTTGGTCTATGCGCTGGCGGGCCACCCCCTTGGGCATGTGGTACAGGTCGGCTTGCAGTTGCAGCAGTTCCCGCCCGGTCAACACCTTATCTAGGGCAATTTCCTGGGCAATATAGCCGAGCCGCTGGCGCACCCGCCGGGGCTGATCCACCACGGAAAGGCCCATCACCTCTAGCCGTCCTTCATCGGGGATAGCCAGGGTGCAGAGGCAGCGAATGGTCGTGGTTTTTCCGGCCCCATTCGGCCCCAGCAGCCCAAAAATTTCCCCCGGCTGAATCGACAGGGACACCCCTCGCACCGCCGGAACAGCGCCATAGGACTTTTTCAGATTTTCAATGGTAACAGCGGCATCCATGTTGCCCATCTCGCCCCAGAAACATCCGTTGATGAAACGCATTGGCCCTAGGCCGTTGGTCATCACCCGTGATTCGTCACAATCTCTTGAGACGACCCAAGGTTTGTAACAATCTGTTGATAACCGTAAGCCCATTGTACAGAACTCGCCGACCACAGGCAGAGATCCCCCAGTCGTTTCAGCACGATGGCATTCAGACGGGTAGGGTGGGCACCGCTCACCACGGCAAAACGTCCTATTCAATGGACACCTAGGGGTGCGGGTGTGGGAAGACAGTCCGGGCTGGGTCTTTCCCAATGTTCTGATCCCCTACATTGTTCTGATCCCCTACATCCCCGTGGGCGAAGCCGAGGTGTTTACCATCGCCAGCTACTACAGTTGTCAGAACCAATATGCCGAAGCCGCTATCCTGCGGTTACATGACTCCGTTCAGTTGCGATAGGGGTGGTAGTCTCAGTAGGTCGCAAAGTCCCCGCAGCCCTCTCCTCGCGGGAGAGGGGCTGGAGGTGTAGCTTGCTTCCCGTAAGGGTGGGCCGGATCGCGGCAAAAGAGTGCGTTTTTGATCTACTGAGTTCACGGCAGCAAACTCACCAGGGGAGCCAGTTGTCCCGCCAGATGCCCCGATAGCTGCGCTGTCAAGCTTTGGGTGATGGGCCAGCTATCCACCACCATTCCTGCCGAGAGCAGCATCATGTAGAGGATGGAGTACTTGAACAGTCCTTTGGCCAGATCCCGGTCGCTGGGGGTTTTGAGCAAGGCCCAGGCTTTTTGGATGAACTTGATGCCCAAGCCTAGGGCCACCACGGCATAGACCGCCCCCGTTGCGCCGAGGGGATAGCTCATCATTAGGGTGAGGGGCACGAGGATCAGGGTGTAGTACCAAATTTGGCGGGCAGTGGCCTCATCGCCGACAATGACGGGCATCATCGGCACATTCACCTTGGCATAGTCGTCTTGAATCAGCATGGCCAATCCCCAAAAGTGGGGAGGCGTCCAAATAAACACAATGAAGAAGAACAACCAGGCGGCAAGGCTCAATTCCCCAGTGACAGCGGCCCAGCCCACCAGGGGTGGAATTGCTCCAGCCGCTCCACCAATCACAATGTTTTGGGGCGAAGACCGCTTCAGCCAGGTGGTGTAGACCCCCACATAAATCGCTATCCCCGCCATGGCCAGGAAGGCGCTGAGCAGGTTGGCTACCCACGCTTGGAGGCCAAAGGACAGCGCCGCCAGAATTCCCGAAAACACCAAGGCATCCCGCACCTGAATTCGCCCGGAGGGGATGGGCCGATGGCGGGTGCGCTCCATGTCAAAGTCGATGTCCCGGTCGTAGACGCAGTTAATGGTCTGGGCTGAGGCCGCCGCCAGCGTGCCGCTCAGCAGCGTGACCAGCACCAGCCAAGGATTCACCTCGCCGTGGCCTGCCACCCACATCGCCGCCGCCGTTTCAATCAGCAGTAGGGGAATAATTCGGGGCTTGGTGAGCTGCACATAGCTGCGGATAACGGCTCCGATGGAATCGTGGTGCCGGGTGGCCTCGTTCCAAGTCGTGGTTTGATTCATGCAGGGGAAATCCTTCCTGAGGAATGGGACGGGGGCTAGGGAATCCAGAGATCGTCATCCTATTGATGACCGCTAGCCCAAGGAAAAATCAGAGATCGCTCTAGGCTTGGGGTACGGGGTTGGCCGTGGTTAAGGCCTTGACCGCAAAATGTTCTCGCAGGGTTCTCGCAGGGCCAGCGTGGTAAAGCAAACCAGGGTGCCGACCAGGGCCGCGCCGAGGGTGTGGTGAATGACGGTCAAAGGCTCCACTTGGAGGTGGAGGCGAAAGGTGGCAATACCCATCACGAGTTGAAACGCCAGTAGCACACTGGCCAAGTTACCCAACTGGCGCAGGGGATAGCTGAGGGCAGGGGTGCGCCACACCGTCTGGGTGAGAGCCAACACAGACACGGTGGCAGGGAGAATGCCGATCAGATGGCTATTCATTACCTGGCAGAGTTCTCCAAGGCCAAAGCACTGGTGCGCTGCCCAACGAGACCCCACCAGACCGCCTAGCAGACATTGACCATAGACCAGCACCGTGGCTCCCAGGCCCAGCCAGGGCAGGCGTCCGACCGTTCCAGTAGGGGTGCAGGGCAGTAGGCTGGTGGCCATGATCAGCATGGTGCTAAAAAACAGCAGGGCCGTTCCCAGGTGAGCGGTCACAATGTCAAACCGCAGCAGTTGGGTCACGGTCAGCCCCCCCAGAACGCCCTGGAAGCCAATCAGAGCCAGAGCCGCCACCGTCGCCCAGGGTAGCCATCCCGGCACCTGTCGCCGATGCCACCAACTGAGAGCCACTAGCCACAGGGTACTGAGGCCAATCAGGGCGGCATCCAGCCGATGGAACCACTCCAAAAACACCTGGAGATTCATCTGGCTTTGGGGCACCAGTTGGCCATAGCACAGGGGCCAATCGGGGCAGGCGAGGCCCGCATTCATCACCCGCGTGGCGCTACCCACCGCCATTAGAGCCAGGGTGGCAAGGGCAATTTTCCATACCAGCCGCCGAATTCGGTCGGTCGGTTCCGCCGAGGTGGCCTGTCGCCAGCCAGGAAAGTGGCCATGTACCCCTGGGACGGAGAAAAGGGAAGTAAGGTTGGTTGCCATGGCGTTTATCGATATTGATCTAAACAAACGTGTCTTAAATGGAGGAAATAAACTTGAAAATCAACTTCAAGAACCCAGGGTGCGGTGTCAAAATCGACGCCTTAAGATTTGCTGCATAAATGGGAGAGTGAATGCCTCAATCGTTAGAGCCTTCCTTCCCACGGTCTTTAGTCATTGATTTCACCGCCTTATCCATGCCTAGCCAACGCAGCACATTGATTGCTTATCACTTTAGAGAGGACAACCCAGAAATCAACCTAGCTTTAGGAATTTCTTCGGAATTCGAGGGGGTAACCGCCCCCAAGCCCGACCTTTTTCCTCTCTCCGCTTAAT
>JBBAWV010000168.1:0-7359 GCA_040396995.1 Nodosilinea sp.
CTACGGTTTGCTGGGCTGGGAATCGGGGTTATTCGATTAGGATTTGGTATTAGACGAAATCTGGCTGGCCTGCCGATGAAGCTGGGCTTCTGGGTGGCGACCCTGGGACTGATGGCCTGTAGCCCGCTGCCTGCGGCCACCGAGGGAGAATCGGCCCCCGGTACAATCTCCCCCGTCCCACTACCCCCGCCCAGCTACGAAATCCTTACCCTACCTTCGGCCACGGTGCATTGGGTCACCATCGCCGACCCGGTGCGCTATCCGGTTCGGGTGGCGGTCACCGAGGAACTCACCCCCGTGGAGACGATGGCGGAGCAAGTCTGTGGGCCAGATTGCGCGGGGGCGATCAATGCAGGCTTCTTTGACCCCAACAACGGCCTCACCACCTCAGCGGTGGTCATCAACGGTGATCTCGTGGCCGATCCCCGCCAAAACGAGCGCCTCATGGGCAACCCCGACCTCACCAGCTACCTAGACGACATCCTCAATCGTTCAGAATTTCGTCGCTATAGCTGCGATGGGGTCTCCCGCTACGCTATCACCTTCCATACCGATCCTATCCCGGTGGGCTGTGCCCTCGAGGACGCCGTGGGAGCTGGGCCGCAGCTATTGCCCGACAGTACCGCCATCGAAGAAGGATTTTTCGACCCCGCCACGGGCCGCGATGCCATCGGTAGCCAATCCGCCAATGCCCGATCCGCCGTGGGCATCACTGCCGAGGGAGCTATTGTGTTAGTGATGGTGGCCCAGCTACCGGGGGGGTCGCCCTCTGGCCTAAGTTTGCCCGATCTAGCCAACCTGATGGCCGAGCGCGGTGTGGTACAAGCCCTCAACCTGGATGGTGGCAGTTCGGCAACTTTAATCGCCAACGGCACCCCCCACTACGGACGCCTCAACCAAGCGGGAGAATGGGTGCAACGTCCAGTGAAGTCGATCCTGTGGGTCAGTTCGCAGCCCATCGTTGACCCTTGATACGCAATCCGATTGGTTTGCCTCTGGTATCAACTAGCGAGAAGACCACGCCCCTACGGTTTTGGGGTTGGAAATCGGGGTTTCCCCATTCGGATATGTCATCAACCCACGCAAACCCTCGATCAAGAATCCACGGGATGTTGGCCGTAGTAGGGCACCACTTCAGCCCAGGGGGGTCTGTGTCCTGCCTGCCAATCCTGATAAGCCAGGGACAGGACTTGGGCCACCGTTTGGGCCATGTCATCGCTGGTAGTGACGGCCTGGATGGGGCCAGAAAACTCCGCTAAGGTCTGTTGCCAAGCGGTGGGGGATACCACCTGTTCCGCTTGCAGGGTTTTTAGCCCTGTGGGCGTGGGTTGGTAGATGGCGGTGAAGCGCATGTCCCGCTGGGCTTTGAGGTCAACGGCTAGGGCTGGGGCGGTGGCGAGGTCAAGGTTGGGCGTTTGATCGATCACGGACTGGGCCAGGGCGGCAAGGCTGGAGACCCCAAAGAGCGGGATATTCAACTGCTGGGCCAGGGTGCGGGCGGTGACCACGCCGATGCGGGTTCCGGTAAAGCCCCCAGGGCCACGGGCCACAGCCAAAAAGGATAAATCTGTCCAGGCGTAGGGCTGTACAAAGTCCGCCAGGGTAGTGTGCAAATGCATGGAAAGGTCGCGGCCAAAGCTCCAGGTTTGAGTGCGGGTAGGCTGTTCAAAATCACTGATTGCCAAGCCCAGGGCCGGACTGGAGGTGTGGATGGCCAAACCTAACATAGGAAATTTGTGTCACAGGTGGGGCTTTGCCCCCGGTCGTCGCCATCATGCCATAGATTCAGGGGAAAACCGTAGGGGCGAGGTTGCCTCGCCCGCTGAGACCGAGGGCCAACAAGTCGATGAGTATAGGTCGATCCCGTGATCTCCGCTAATTGACTTTCTTCTATCCCAAGGATTGTTGAGATAGAAAGAATATTTTTGAGCCATTACTCCCCAAAACAAACATCTTTCTTAAGAAATAGGCCCTGGGTCATCCAGATCGCCACAATGGGCCTATGGCAAGGGTTACAGGTGGTTCGGGGTGGGCCAATTGCAAGAAAAATTGGCCCGAAATATGAGAACTTTGGCCCAAACAGTGTCGTTCATCTCATTATTCCCTGGGTGTCGGTATGTCAAAATGTAAGCGGTTTTTTGCCAACTCACCTCAGCTCTTGGAGTAGGCAGTCACAATGGACTCGATGGAACTTTTGTATCAATACGCCTGGCTGGTGCCGGTGCTGCCCTTGATTGGGGCGGCGGTGGTGGGCACGGGGCTAATCTCCTACAGCCAAACCACCAGCAAACTGCGGCAAGCGTCCGCCATCTTCATCGTCTCCCTCACCGGGATGGCGATGGTGCTTTCGTTTTTAATTTTTTGGAGCCAGTGGCAGGGCCACCCCGCCTACACCCAAATGTTCGAGTGGGCCTCGGCGGGTGATTTCCGCATCGAGATGGGCTACACCGTCGATCACCTGGCCTCCCTCATGCTGGTGATCGTCACCACCGTCGCCTTTTTGGTGATGATCTACACCGACGGCTACATGAGCCACGATCCGGGCTATGTGCGGTTCTACGCCTATCTCAGCCTGTTTAGCTCCTCCATGCTGGGTCTGGTGATCAGCCCCAACCTGCTCCAGGTGTACGTGTTTTGGGAGCTGGTGGGGATGTGTTCCTACCTGCTGATTGGCTTTTGGTACAACCGCAAGCCCGCCGCCGATGCCTGCCAGAAGGCGTTTGTCACCAACCGAGTGGGCGACTTTGGGCTGCTGCTGGGCATCCTGGGTCTCTTCTGGGCTACGGGCAGCTTTGAGTTCGACATCATGGGCGAACGGCTGACGGAATTGGTCAACGTCGGCAGTCTGGCTCCTAGCATCGCCGCCATTTTTGCCATTCTGGTGTTCCTCGGCCCGGTGGCCAAGTCGGCCCAGTTCCCCCTCCATGTGTGGCTACCCGACGCCATGGAAGGCCCCACCCCCATTTCCGCCCTAATCCACGCGGCCACGATGGTGGCGGCGGGGGTCTTTCTGGTGGCGCGGATGTACCCCGTGTTCGAGGAAATCCCCACGGTGATGACTGTGATCGCCTACACAGGCGCATTCACGGCTTTCATGGGAGCCTCCATCGCCATCACCCAAAACGACATCAAAAAGGGTCTGGCCTATTCCACCATGTCCCAGTTGGGCTACATGGTGATGGCCATGGGGGTTGGCGCTTACAGTGCGGGTCTCTTCCACCTGATGACCCACGCCTACTTCAAGGCCATGCTGTTCCTCGGTTCCGGCTCCGTCATCCACGGCATGGAGGCGGTAGTGGGGCACGATCCCGTCTTGGCGCAGGATATGCGGCTGATGGGCGGTCTACGGAAGTATATGCCCGTTACGGCGATTACCTTCCTGATCGGAACGCTGGCCATCTGCGGTATCCCACCCTTTGCCGGGTTCTGGTCAAAGGATGAGATCCTCGGCTCCACCTTTGCGGTTAGCCCTGTCCTCTGGGCGGTGGGTTGGCTAACGGCGGGGATTACCGCTTTCTACATGTTTCGCATGTACTTCTCGACCTTTGAAGGCGAATTTCGCGGCAACGACGAAGGCATCCGCCGCGACCTAAAGCGGGCACAACTGCAAAAGATGGGCCTCTCCCTAGGGCCTGGGGCGATGAACCCCCAAGAGCTGACCCTGGGTGCCGATGATCATAGCCACGACGATCATGGCCACGACGATCATCACCACGCCCACGAACCCCACGAATCGCCCCTGTCGATGGTCTTCCCGCTGGTGGCGCTGGCGGTGCCCTCGGTGCTGGTGGGCCTGCTGGGTACGCCCTTCGCCAACTACTTCGAGGCGTTCATCCATCCCCCCAGCGAGGTGTTTGACGCTGCCGAAGCCGCCGAAGCCTTCGACCTCAACGAGTTTGTGCTGATGGCGGGTAGCTCCGTCGCCATTGCCACCGTGGGCATCATCATCTCGGTGCTGATGTATCGCACTAAGGTGATCGATCCCAAGGCCATTGCCGACAAGATCCCCGCCCTGTACAACCTCTCGCTGAACAAGTGGTACGTGGACGACATCTACGAGGTGGTCTTCGTCCAGGGTAGCCGCAAGCTAGCCAAGCAAGTCCTGGAAATCGACATCCGGATCGTGGATGGTCTGGTCAACCTGGCGGGCCTCGTCACCCTGATTACCGGAGAAGGGCTGAAGTATCTAGAAAATGGCCGCGCCCAGTTCTATGCCCTGATTGTGTTTGGGGCAGTTCTCGGCTTGGTACTGCTGTCGGGGGTGACCTAACGTAGGGCACCGACCACCATCCCCTTGGCCCTTATCCCCCAACCCCTTCTCCCAGGACGGGAGAAGGGGAGCCGGAAAATACTTCAAAGTCCCTCTCCCAGAAGGGAGAAGGATTTAGGGTGAGGGCAGCGAGGACTGTGCCATCTACTGAGACTCCTAGTCCCTTGAGGATCCCCCCTAGCCCCCCTTGTAAAGGGGGGAACCGGAGTCGAAGTCCCCCTTTACAAGGGGGATTTAGGGGGATCGCCTTTTCATTTCCTTCGTTCGTATAAAAACTGTTTCAATTTCTCCCCATTTTCAAGAATTTCCTTTTAGATACAAGCAGGCCAGATACATAGCAAGGCCCGCCCTTTGGCAGACTGTCTCCCTGAAACCCTGCTCCTTTGACAAACCGCGACGAGAAACAGCTCTATGGACCTCGCGACTTTCCCTTGGTTGACTACCGTTACCCTGCTGCCGTTGGTGGCCTGCATCGCCATTCCCTTTTTGCCCGACGACAACGGCAAGACAGTGCGCTGGTACGCCCTGGTGGTGGGGTTGATCGACTTTGTGTTGATCGTCACCGCCTTTTACCTCAATTACGACTTCAGCAACCCCGGTCTCCAGCTCGTAGAGAGCTATACCTGGGTGCCCCAGCTAGACCTGAAGTGGTCCCTGGGTGTCGATGGCCTCTCCATGCCCCTGGTACTGCTAACCGGGTTTATCACCACCCTGGCGGCCCTAGCGGCGTGGCCCGTCACCCTGAAGCCGAAGTTCTTTTACTTCCTGCTGTTGGCCATGTATAGCGGCCAGATTGGGGTGTTTGCGGTGCAGGATATGCTGCTGTTCTTCCTGTTCTGGGAGCTGGAGCTAATCCCGGTGTATCTGCTGCTGTCGATTTGGGGCGGCAAAAAGCGGCTCTATGCGGCGACCAAGTTCATTCTGTACACGGCGGGTGGGTCACTGTTCATCCTGGTGGCGGCTCTGGCAATGGCCTTCTACGGCGATACCATCACCTTCGACATGACGGCCCTGGCGGAAAAGGTCTACCCCATGCGGCTGCAACTGCTGCTCTACGGGGCGTTCCTGATCGCCTACGCCGTCAAGCTGCCGATTATTCCCCTGCATACCTGGCTCCCCGATGCCCACGGCGAAGCCACGGCCCCGGTTCACATGCTGCTGGCGGGCATTCTGCTAAAAATGGGCGGCTATGCCCTAATTCGCATGAACTTTGGCATGTTGCCCGAAGCCCACGCCTATTTCGCGCCGATTCTGGTGATTTTGGGCTGCGTTAACATTGTCTATGCAGCCTTGACCTCCTTTGCCCAGCGCAACTTGAAGCGCAAAATCGCCTACTCGTCCATTTCCCACATGGGCTTTGTGCTGATTGGGATTGCCTCCTTCACCAGCCTGGGCCTCAGCGGCGCGGTGCTGCAAATGGTGTCCCACGGGTTGATTGGGGCCAGCCTGTTCTTCCTGGTGGGGGCCACCTACGACCGCACCCACACGCTGATTTTGGAAGAGATGGGCGGCGTGGGTAAGAAAATGCCCAAAATCTTCGCCATGTTCACCGCCTGCTCCCTGGCCTCCCTGGCGCTACCGGGGATGAGCGGCTTTGTGGCCGAGCTAATGGTCTTCGTCGGCTTTGCCACCAGCGATGCATACAGCCTCACCTTCCGGCTGATTGCCATCACCTTCATGGCGATTGGGGTAATTTTGACCCCCATCTACCTGCTCTCCATGCTGCGGGAAATCTTCTACGGCCCGGAGAACAAGGAACTGGTGGAGCACGAGGAACTGGTAGACGCCGAACCCCGCGAGGTGTTTATCATCGCCTGTCTGCTGGTGCCGATCATCGGTTTTGGGCTATATCCCAAAATGCTGACCCAAATCTACGACTCCACCACCGAAAAGCTGAACACTCGCCTGAATCAGGTGTTTGTCTCCCAAGGCGATACGGCAGAGCTAACGGTGCCCCTGGCGGCCCTGCCCGTCCTCAAAGCGCCTTCGGTGGGCGAACCTGGGGTCTAGATCGTCCGGTTATGTCTCAGCTAGGCGGGTCTTCCTTGGGCAACCCGTCTTTTTCTTTGTCCCCATGCCATGCCCCTACTGTCACAGTGAAGCCGTTGTGAAGAACGGAACCCGTCGCCTGAGTGACGGGCAAGTGTGGCAAGCCTATCGATGCCGGGATTGTACCCGCCAGTTTAACGACCGAAGCGGAACGCCCATGGCTCGGCGGAGGACGCCGTCTAGTGTGGTTGAATAGGCCCTCAAGAGCCGCCGCGAAGGGATGGGGATGCGGGCAACGGGGCGGGTGTAGGGCAGACGATTATGCGCTGGGAGGAGCGGTTAGCCCGTCAGACCGAGGCGTAGACGGGGAGGGACGCTATGGCAAAGCCCTGTGGCCCCTGGCCAGTGAGCGGTTGTCAGAACGAGGGTTGGCGGCGACCTATCCCTTCCGCAAAGTGTGGCGTTAGGGGTTGGAAGTGGCCATCAAAATTAAGGGTTCCCAGGGCCAACGGCGGGTCATCTGGCTCAAGGTAGATCATTCCTTCACCGCACTGAGTCCGGCGTCCGAGGGACATGCCCATCATAAAGAAGCCAACAATGCGGCCCTCCGGCGGCGGTGTAGTGCCGACCGCCGCCGCCAGAACCTTTATGCCAAGACGACCGAGGGCTTACAGCGAAGTTTGGAGGTTCAGCGGTTGATCCATGATTGGGTACGCCCCCATGGGGGGCTCAGGGGCAAGACCACCCCGGCCATGGCCATGGGATTCACAACCCGCCCGACCTCAATGGCCGAACTGCTCAATTCCACAGGCTTTGAGGCTCTCCTACTTTAACGAACCAGTGCCCCGAAATCATCGTAGTAAATTTTCAAGGTAGCCATAACCACTTACCAGGCTCTCGGCTGAAAACTCTCATCATTGGCTAGTTCCACCGAGTCGCCGCACTGACGAATGACAAAGGGGTGCATCTCAATTTGGCGATGAGCGTAAATACTCAGACTAAGCGGCAAAGGCTCCATTCAAATAGGCACAGCGCAGGTGTAGCACCTGCGGCACATTCTGCGTTGACCATTGTGCGCCCGACAGCTTCACCCGGGCGGC
>JBBAWV010000169.1:0-5279 GCA_040396995.1 Nodosilinea sp.
GTCTCCTTAGGTATCGGGATTCTAGACCGCTTACACAAAATTCTGATCAGTCTCAATTCGGCGACCAGTGGCCCTTCGACCCCACCCACGTTGTCTAACTCTCTTACTCCTCCTAACGGCGATATCATAGCGATTAGCCTATTCCATAACGGTCTCAGTTCTCTGGTAGCGCTATGCACAGCCTCTCTATCCCCTACCCCGACGACCTGCTCATCACCTCAGGCAAATCGCCCCAGGCCCTTGAGGCTGAGCTGGCTTTTTTGCTCGCCGTCAAACTATTCGAGCTGCATCGCCTCTCGCTAGGCAAAGCCGCCACCTTTTGCGGTATGGACAAACTACGCTTTATGTACGAACTGGGGCGGCTGCAAATACCCGTCATTAACCTAGACGACGACCAAATTGCCGACGAACTCCGCGATGACTACTGTGCTGCGCAACGTAGGTGAAGTTAACTAATGTTCCATAACTTCCCTAGCATTGCCTAAAGCTGGGGCACAGGAGCGCCCAGGGCAGCGTTCCTAACCAGCGCATGGAGACGAGGGGAAGCTACACTAACAGTAGTGATCATGTAAACTTGTGCCGCCATGGCCCTATCGCTGCCCCCGGAGCTACGACAATTTGCCGATCACCAGATCGCCAGCGGCAAATATGCCTCCCTAGACGAAATCCTCCTCGCCGGACTGCAAGCCTTAGCCGAACAAGAACAGACCTATAGGGGGCGCTTTCAAGAACTGCGCCACGATGTCTTGGTGGGTGCCGCTGAAGCTGAACAAGGTCAACTCCTGGATGCAGCGACAGAAATCGACACCATTCGACAGCGGCTACGAGAACGCCACACCGAGATCTGAACCGTCCCTGTCACATTACGCCGCGTGCTAGCCAGGATATTGAGGCAATTGCCGATTATCTGGCTTCTCAAAGCAGTCTGGCGGCAGCAGAGACATTTTTGACCGAAGTTGACGCAATTTTGCGGCGAATTGCCCAGTTCCCTCAAATTGGTCGTCAACGGGATGAGGTGTATCCTGACTTACGGAGTTTGCCCTACAAGCGATACCTAATTTTCTACCGGTTATTGGATGACGCTATTGAGGTCTTTCGAGTCGTTAGCGGCTACCAAGATCTGACCCGTTTGTTTGAAGAAGGGTTGGAAGGACGCGATAGCTTCGACCCTTAAACCTTAAACCTTTCCGGGGCTAAACCCTTTCATAACCTAGCGCCCTTACAGTAGCGGATAGGCATCGTAGATTCGGAAATCCATACGTTCTGCCCCTGTTCAGGAGTCACGCCATGACTATTCCTCCCTTTTGCCCCACGGTTGATGTTGAAGATGATCGCACAGGGTTGAGTGTAGAAACCCTGCGCCGCGCCTTCGCCGACAACCTGTACTACATCCAGGGCAAATGGCCGGAGGTGGCCAGCAAAAACGACTTTTACCTGGCCCTGGCCTACACCGTGCGGGATCGGATGATGCAGCGCTGGCTGAATACGAGCCGCAACTACCTGCGCCCGGAGGTGCGAGTGGTGACCTATCTGTCGGCGGAATTTCTGCTGGGGCCACACCTGGGCCGCAACCTGATCAACCTCGGCATTGAGGAACCCGTGAGGCAAGCGGTGCAGGAATCGGGACTGGATTTTGCGGAACTGGTGGCCCATGAGGAGGAGCCCGGTTTGGGCAACGGTGGCCTAGGGCGGTTGGCGGCTTGCTATATGGAGTCGATGGCCAGTTTGCAAATTCCCGCCATTGGCTACGGCATTCGCTACGAGTTTGGCATTTTCGACCAGCAAATCCGCGATGGCTGGCAGGTAGAAATTACCGATAAATGGCTGCAATACGGCAACCCCTGGGAAATTGCCCACCCCGAATCTGCCGTTACCGTGGGCTTTGGCGGCCACAGCGAGGGCTATGTCGATTCCGATGGCCGTTTTCGCAAGCGCTGGATTCCGGCTAAGCAGGTAAAGGGCATCCCCTACGACACCCCCATCCCCGGCTATCGGGTCAACACCGTCAACACCCTGCGGCTGTGGAAGGCCGAGGCGGTAGAATCCTTTGATTTCCAAGCCTTTAACGTGGGCAACTACTACGGGGCCGTCAACAGCAAGGTGACGTCGGAAAACATTTCCAAGGTGCTCTATCCCAACGACGAGCAGATCGAAGGCAAGCAACTGCGCCTAGAGCAGCAGTTTTTCTTTGTCTCCTGCGCCCTGCAAGACATGATCCGCATTCACCTGGGGGCGGGTTGCACGCTCAACACCTTCCACGAAAAATTCACGGCCCAGCTCAACGACACCCATCCTGCCGTGGGCGTGGCGGAACTGATGCGGCTGTTACTGGATGACCACGGCATGGGCTGGGACGAAGCCTGGAACGTGACCCGCCACACCTTTGCCTACACCAACCACACCCTGCTGCCCGAAGCCCTAGAAAAATGGTCGCTTGCCCTGTTTGGGGGGATGCTGCCCCGCCACCTGGAAATCATCTACGAAATCAACCATCACTTTATGGATCAGGTGCGGATTCAGTACCTCAACGATCCGGCTAAACTGGCTAGCCTGTCGCTGATTGACGAATCGGGCCATCGCTATGTGCGGATGGCGAACCTGGCCAGCCTGGGCAGCTATGCCATTAACGGGGTGGCGGCGTTGCATACGGAATTGGTGAAACAGACCATCCTCAAGGACTTCCGTGAGATGTTCCCCGGCAAAATCCGCAACGTCACCAATGGCGTCACCCCCCGCCGCTGGATTGCCCTGGCCAACCCCCGTCTCGCCGCCCTCTACACCGAAAAAATTGGCGACGGCTGGCTGCAAGACATGGATCAACTGCGCCAGCTTGAAGGCTACGCCGATGATGCCGGATTCCGGGAATATTGGCGACAGATTAAGCACGACATCAAGCAGGATCTTGCCAGCTACATCGGCCAGCACACGGGCATTACCGTCAACCCCGATTCCATGTTTGACGTGCAGGTAAAGCGCATCCACGAATACAAGCGCCAGCACCTCAATGTCCTCCACATCATCACCCTCTACGAGCGCATCAAGCAAAACCCGAACCTGGAGGTGATTCCCCGCACCTTCATCTTTGGTGGCAAGGCGGCTCCGGGCTACTTTATGGCCAAGCTGATGATTAAATTCATCACCGCCGTGGGGGATGTGATCAACAACGACCCCACCATCGAAGATCGGCTCAAGGTGGTGTTTCTGCCCGACTACAACGTCACCTTTGGCCAGCGGGTCTACCCAGCGGCAGATCTCTCCGAGCAAATTTCCACCGCCGGCAAGGAAGCCTCTGGCACGGGCAACATGAAGTTTTCCATGAACGGTGCCCTCACCGTCGGCACTCTCGATGGGGCCAACGTGGAAATTCGGGAACTGGTGGGCGACGAAAACTTCTTCCTCTTCGGCCTCACCGCCGACCAAGTCCACGCACTCAAGGCCAACGGCTACAACCCCTGGGACTATTACCACGGCAACCCCCGGCTGAAGGAAACCATCGACCTGATCAACTCCGGCTTCTTTGCCAAGGGCGATGGTGGCCTGTTCAAACCCCTGATTGACAAGCTCCTCTACGAAGATCCCTACCTGCTGTTGGCGGATTATCAAAGCTACATAGACGCCCAGGATCGGGCCGACCGTGCCTACCAAGACCCGGACAACTGGTCGCGTATGTCCATCATCAACGCCGTCCGCATGGGCAAGTTCTCCAGCGACCGATCCATCCGCGATTACTGCCGCAAAATCTGGCGCGTGGAACCCGTGCCCATCGAACTCAAGGAATACGTCCAAGCCCAGGCCGGATTTAAGGTGTAGCCGATGAAAGTCCTGGTTCTCAACGCTGGCTCCAGCAGCCACAAAAGCTGCCTGTTCGACCTCACCGAAGTCTCTGACCCCAGCCTTGCCCCCACCCCCATCTGGCGAGCCGCGCTGGATTGGACCCACGCCGAGGGCCAGGTGGAACTCACCGCCGAAACGGAAGCGGGAGCCACCCTCAAGCAATCGCTGCCGATCACCGATAAGGGCGAGGGCATCGCCGCCATGCTGAAAACCTTGGTGGAAGGCGAAACCCAAGTCCTGGACAGCCTGGGCGACATCGACGGCGTGGGGCATCGGGTCGTCCACGGTGGGCGCAATTATGTCGATAGCGTGCGGATCGATAGCGACGTAAAAGCGGCCATCCAACGGCTGATTCCCCTCGCCCCTGCCCATAACCCCGCCAATCTCCAGGGCATTGAGGCCATCGAAGCCATCCTGGGCGACATCCCCCAGGTGGCCGTATTCGACACCGCCTTCCATGCCCGAATGCCCGCCGCCGCCGCCACCTACCCCGGCCCCTACGACTGGTTAGATCAAGGCATCCAGCGCTACGGCTTTCACGGCACCAGCCACCGCTACGTCGCCCAACGGGCCGCCAGTATGCTAGGGCGAGACTTGGCTGATTTAAAACTGATTACCTGCCACCTGGGCAACGGCTGCTCCCTAGCAGCGGTCAAAAACGGCCACAGCATCGACACCACCATGGGCTTCACCCCCCTAGAGGGCCTGATGATGGGCAGTCGCTCCGGCAGCGTGGATCCCGGTATCCTCATTCACCTGATCCGCCAGGAAGGCTACAGCAGCGACCGTCTTGACCAACTGCTGAACAAAGCATCCGGCCTCAAGGGAATTTCCGGCGTTTCCAACGACCTGCGCCTCGTCATCGAAGCCATGGAACAGGGCAACGACCGGGCCAAACTCGCCGTCGAGATGTTCCTCCACCGCCTGCGCCGCGAGATCGGCTCTATGCTCGCCAGCCTCGGCGGACTCGATGCCCTTGTTTTCACCGCTGGCATTGGCGAAAATAGCGCCCTAGTCTGGCAAAACGCCTGTGAACCCTTCGCCTTCCTCGGTCTCAAAATCCAGGACAATCCTGGACGATCCGCCGCCGATCAAGACATCGCCACCCCAGACTCCAGCGTCCGCGTGTTGGTCATCCACACCCAAGAAGAATGGGCCATCGCCCAAGCCTGCCTCACCCTAATCTGATTCCACTATCCACCCATACGGGCGCACAGCGGTGCGCCCCAACCGCCCATCATTCCCTACTGTCCTGACAACACCATCTCCGTAATTAACGGCCCAAAGGCTTGTAGCGCCGCTGGCAGCACGGCCACCGTTGCCGCCGCCACGATAATTGTGGTGGCAATTCGCAGCAGCTTATCCGATGCCTGTTCGTAGGTATCAAACTTGTAGTCCATCTTCTCTAAGCGTTGGTCAAACTGGTCAAGCCGTTTATCAACCTG
>JBBAWV010000169.1:5379-7160 GCA_040396995.1 Nodosilinea sp.
TCGAACCGTTTATCAACCTGCTCGAACCGTTTATCAACATCGGCCTTAAAGGCTTGAAGTTCACCTTTGAAGGTCTGAAGTTCGGTCAGGACATCAGCAATGGTGGGTTCTCTGGGCGGCTGGGCTTGCATAGAATGGCGCATAGAGGGGAAACGCTAGACCGATCCTAGCGAATCCCCCCTAGAACGGCCAGCCTTGAACCGTGGTCAATAAAAAGGCCCCCATCCAAAGACAAGGGCCAGGAAGTTATGTGGCTAAATGCAAATGATTTAGCTGTATTTGGATAGGCTAAACCTCAAGGATTAGTCGAGGTCGCCCATAGCTAGCACAGGCTCAGTCTCACGGTCGATACCTTTCTCGAAGCCAGCTTCAGCCGCACGAGCGCGACCAGCGTGCCAGAGGTGGCCCACCAGGAAGAAGAAGCCCAGCACGAAGTGGGAGGTAGACAACCACTGACGGGGGTTCACGAAGTTCACAGAGTTGATCTCGGTGATCACGCCACCCACGGAGTTGATGGAGGCGTTGGGCGCGTGAGTCATGTACTCAGCGGCGCGACGCACTTGCCAATCTTGGATGTCGTTGGTTAGCTTGTCGAGGTCAAGGCCGTTGGGGCCACGCAGGGGTTCCAGCCAGGGGCCTTGGAAATCCCAGAAGCGCATGGTTTCACCACCGAAGATGATTTCACCGGTAGGAGAGCGCATCAGGTACTTACCTAGACCCGTAGGGCCTTGGGCGGCACCGATGTTGGCACCCAAGCGCATGTCGCGCACCAGGAAGGTCATGGCCTGGGCCTGGGAAGACTCGGCGTTGGTCGGGCCGTAGAACTCGGAGGGGTAGGCAGTGTTGTTGAACCACACATAGCAGGAGGCGATGAATCCCATCAGGGACAGCGCACCCAAGCTATAGGAGAGGTAGGCTTCGCCAGACCAGATGAAGGCGCGACGGGCCCAGCCAAAGGGAGTGGTCAGAATGTGCCAGATACCACCACCGATGCAGATCAGGCCGATCCAGATGTGGCCACCGATGATGTCTTCCATGTTGTTCACACCGATGATCCAACCTTCGCCACCAAAGGGAGAGCGGGTCAGATAACCGAAGATCACAGCGGGGTTGAGGGTGGGGTTGGTGATGATTCGCACATCGCCGCCACCGGGAGCCCAGGTGTCATACACGCCACCGAAGACGCAGGCTTTCAGCACCAGCAACAGGGCACCACAACCCAGCAGGATCAGGTGGTAGCCGATGATGTTGGTCATCTGGTTCTTGTCTTTCCAGTCGTAGCCGAAGAAGGAAGAGTACTCTTCCAGAACTTCGGGGCCACGCACGGCGTGGTAAACACCGCCAAGGCCGAGCACAGCGGAGGAAATCAGGTGAAGCACACCCACCACAAAGTAGGGGAAGGTGTCGAACACTTCACCACCGGGGCCAACGCCCCAGCCCAGGGTAGCGAGGTGAGGCAGCAGAATAAAGCCTTGCTCATACAGAGGCTTGTCGGGAACGAAGTGGGCCACTTCAAACAGGGTCATGGCCCCGGCCCAGAATACGATCAGACCAGCGTGGGCCACATGGGCACCCAGCAGCTTGCCAGACAGGTTGATCAGGCGGGCGTTACCAGACCACCAGGCGAACCCGGTGGATGCTTGGTCGCGCCCCGCGATAAAGGAATTACTAGAGAGCGTTACCACGTGGCAGTACCTCTTCGGGGAATACAAACTTCTCGTGGGGCTGGTCGGTGGGAGCCATCCAAGCCCGGATACCTTCGTTCAGCAGAATGTTCTTGG
>JBBAWV010000170.1:0-7121 GCA_040396995.1 Nodosilinea sp.
TGGGCAGGTGTCGTTAGCTAGTCTGGCGATCTAGGTGATACAACATAGAGGGGGCCTTGATCGTCTGGATGTGTTTTCCCCCTAGACAGGTTGCATTATGCCTCACCCGTGTTTCAAATGGTCTGTTTTATCTGTGCTTCTCAGTGTGGTGCCCCTGGTAGCCTGTGGCCAGCGATTGGACATGACTACCGTGGAGGATCGCATCCAGGCGGATCTTGAGCGCCAGGGACGCCGATTGGCTCTGCGGGATGTGCGATGTCCCCGTGATGTTGTCCCCCAGTCGGGGGCATTTTTTCGCTGTGTGGGCGAGCTAGATCCGGAGGGTACGTTTACCATCAACGTGACCCAGCAGGATGACCGGGGAACGGTTACTTGGGATGTGCCCAACTCTAAGGTGATCCTCAGCTTGCCTAAAGTGGAGGCTGGCATTCAGCAAGGGTTAGCCGAAGCCCTGGGCCAGCGGGCCTTGGTGGACTGTGGGGAGGCTATTTATCGGGTCAACCAGCCGGGAGATCGGTTTGAGTGTCGGGTGGTGGGTGGCCTCACCGATGGGGCCGACAGCATCTCCGCCGTTTTGGTCACGATCAATGGGACGGGCAACTTGGGCTGGCAAGAATTGCGCGCCAGCCGATCCATAGCCGCCGCCGTTGCTGAGGAACGACTCCAAGCTCAACCGTCTGCCACTTCGACTGATAGTCCGGCCTCTGGTGCCCCCTCCCCTGATACCATGGCTACCCCGACCACGCCCAATGCCGTGAACCAGTCGACCACCACTGGCCCCACAGGACGCCCGATCAACCGTCCCTACGTGCCGGGAGACAAGGATTAATGTGAGGTTAATCTACCCTTAAAGCCATCACTTCTGAGACTTAATCTCTAGGCTTCAAGGTTCTAATAGGTGCTCCGGTACCATGGTTGCAGGTCATCCTATCCCTATTCACGGCTTATCCCCAACCTATGACAACCGTTCTTGATTTCTTGGTAAAAGGTGGCCCCGTCATGGTACCGATTGTGGGGTGCTCGGTGCTGACCATGGCCACCGCCCTAGAACGCGCCCTATTTTGGACCAAGCTGCTGAAACGCGAGGATCAGGTGGTGAGTGCGGTACTGGAGGCGGCCCGCCGCGATCTCAGTGAGGCGGCAGGCCTGGCGACCCAAGCCCAAGATTTACCCATTGGCCGTTTTTTGCTGGCTCCCCTGCGGCTCAACCGACCGACCCCAGAAACCTTCCGGTTGGCCATGGAAACAGCGGGAGACCGGGAATTTGTGCAAATGCGCAAGGGCGACAAGCTGCTGGAAACCGTGGTGGCCGTTGCGCCGCTGCTGGGGCTGTTGGGCACAGTGACGGGGTTGATTGCTACCTTCGGCAACCTCAATATTGGCGGCGGTGGGTCGGGAGAGCAGGCCACGGCGGCGGCAGCGGGCATTGGGGAGGCTCTGATTACAACGGCGGCGGGCATGGTAGTGGCAATTCTGGCGCTGCTAGTTTTCCGGGTAATGATTACCCTCCAAGCCCAGCAAATCGACTACTTCTCGGATGTGGGCAACGAGCTAGAGCTGATCTATCGCCAATACTGGCATGAGCCCGCCCAGCCTTTCCCAGAACCCGTCCAGCGTGGCAACCTCATGCGTACCTCTGACCGCCTCGGATAAGCCCCATGCGCTTTAAATCCCAATCTAGCCCGCCTCCACCCCAGGTAGACCTCATCCCCATGCTGACGGTGATGATGGGGGTGTTGGCCTTTTTCGTGGTGATTACGGCTACCCTGGGTAGCGAAACCCTGGTGGAAATCCAGCTACCAGGAGAGCAGCAAAACGACGCCCCTGTCCCCCTCCCTGCCGATCCCTTCATTATCGAACTGGTGGGCGCAAACGAGGTTAAGCTCAACGGCCAGCCCATCGACCTCGCATCACTCGAAACCCAGATGGAAGCCTACCTTAGCCGCAACCCCAAGGACACCATTTTTCTCCTGCCTAACCAAGATCTCCCCTACGAACAAGTGATGCAGTTCCTAGGAGAGATGCGCCAGATTGGGGGCGACCGAGTGTCCCTTGCCATTGAGGAGGCCAATTAGGAGGAGGCCAGCCCGCCACCCCCCAACCGCTGACGTCCACGTCTACTTCCGAACCATATCTAGGGCCAAGACCGTTTTGACAGACTGCTGAACTACGGGGCAAGACTCGGTGATGAGGGCATAGAACAAATCTTCGTAGCGATCTAGAGCCCGCTTAAAGGAATAGTTGTCCAGGGCGTGCTGGCGACCCTGCTGAGCTAACTGCTGAGCTTGACGAGGATTGTGATAAAGCTGAAGGATGCCAGCCGCTAGGGCAGCGGGGTCTTCGGGGGCCACGACCAAACCGCCCCTACTGTCTCGAATGGCCTGGGCTGCCGTGCCCTGGTGCGGCACCGACGCAACGATGGGACGGCCACTAGCTAACAGCACCTGGGTTTTGGAGGGCATATTAAAACCCACCACATTCCGCTTTTGCATAATTAAGGAGACATCTGCCGCCGCCAGCAGATCCGGCAAGTCCTCGCGAGGGACAAAGGGCAACAGCGAGACATTGGTGAGCCCCCACTGTTGGCGCAATGGCTCAAGGCGTTCGAGCTTTTTCCCTTCACCCACAACCACCAGATGAATATCCGGGTACTGAGCCAGGGAGCGAGCCGCCTGAAGGGCGTTGTCGATGCCCTGGGTTTCGGCGATATTACCCGTATAGAGCACCACAAATTTATCTTGCAGGTGGTGGCGCTGGCGAAACTGGCTGGTTTCCGTCGGTTGCGGGGCGATAAAGTTGACATCTACCCAGTTGGAGATGGAAGCGATTTTAGAATTGGGCACCCCCTTAGACAGCAGGTTCTCCCGAAAGCCCTGGGCAATGACGCTGATATGGGTGGCGCTGCGGTAGGCCAAGGCTTCTAAAACCTCAAACACTCGGATAGCCAAAGGATTGCTAATCATTCCGGTTTGGATGGCCGCTTCTGGCAGGATGTCCTGGAGATTGAGGACGCTAGGGCAGCGGAACCAGCTTTTGAGGAGAGCTACGGGAATGCAGGCGGGCAGAGATGGGCTAGTGTTGAGGATGACATCGGGCCGCCAGCCGCGTAGGGCTTGGGTAAAGCTGAGGGTGATAAAACTGATCTCTAGGGCGAGGCGACCCAGCAGCCCAGCCTTCTTCGGGGTCATGACAAAGCAGCGCTGGATTTGCACCCCGTTACGAATCTCAGTTTTATATAGTTGGCCGCGATAGGCTTCGTAAATTTCGCGCTCTGGATAGTTGGGCATCGCCGTAACCACCCGTACCTGGTGCCCTCTAGCGACCAACCCCTCCGCCAACTCTGTCATGAGTGGCGCAATGCCAATCGGCTCAGGATAGTAGTTGTAGGAGTAGATCAGGATTCGCATAGAAGGCCCACCTTAAAGAATTCTAGGGAAGTGGCTAGATCGGAAGAGACCCCTCAGGGAAACTAGAGCAACACTACAGAATCCCCGTCTTCCAGACCAACGGTGTGCGGATGCCCCCGAGCGCACCCCTTAACTACGTCCGTAATTATGACTAGGGGAACATGACTATACTAACAGGTGGCTCTTGCTGGAGGATCATGCAGAATCGGGCAGATTCATCAAGTCTTGAAAATTAAACCCCTGTGGTTCACATTATCTTCAGGTATGGGAACGATACCTACCGCAGAAACAAGATTTGGATCCTGTTCGGCAAGACTGTAACCAGCCATTGCTTTCCTAGCATACCCAGGTGACTTCGCCTCGCCCTTAGGGGGAAGTACGTAAGTTTTCTTTACCAGGCTTCCAGTAAATACAATCTCCCCACCCATTGGTCACAGGCTAGTGAGGGTTCAGCGCCCTACGGTGAACCTGGAGAGCGCCATCGCAGGCGACCCTAGCTGGGGTGATCCAAACCCTGGGGGATCTGGGGGTAACGAGCCTAAATATTCCTTAAGGTTGGGTTAAGTAGTCAGAAAAGGCGCTTTGCTAGAGTAGACCTCCTATGGCACACGCTATGGACTCTAAATCCTTTATTACGGCCATGCAGCCCGAGACCATGGTGGCCAAGCCCGGTAAAAAAATTAAGCTCAAGGACTTCGATCCGGGGTTTACGGGCGACTTCAAGAAAAAGGAGGCGAGGGAATATCTTCAGGCAGGCATTGAGGAACTGTCCCGGTACCAGGATGTACTCTATGCCCAAAATACCTACGCTCTGCTGCTTATTTTCCAGGCCATGGATGCGGCGGGGAAAGACAGCACTATCAAGCATGTTATGTCCGGAATTAATCCCCAGGGGTGTCAAGTCTTTAGCTTCAAGCCACCCTCGGCGGAGGAACTCGATCACGACTATTTGTGGACTTCCTATCGACGGTTGCCGGAACGGGGCAATATCGGCATTTTCAACCGCTCCTACTACGAAGAAGTCCTCGTCGTTAGAGTGCATCCTCATCTACTGGATCGACAACAACTTCCCCCCAACACTCGCAAGGGCAATATCTGGAAGCAGCGATTCGATGAGATCAATAATTTTGAGAAGTATTTAGTTAATAATGGCATTGTGGTGATGAAGTTTTTTCTCAATGTCTCTAAGGCCGAACAAAAACGGCGATTCTTAGATCGTATCAATCGCCCTGAAAAAAATTGGAAGTTTTCCCTATCAGACGTGGAGGATCGCGCCCGTTGGGATGACTACCAATCCGCCTACGAAGATGTGTTTACCCAAACCGGAACCGAATGGGCACCCTGGCACATCATCCCCGCTGACAACAAGTGGTTTACCCGCCTCGCTGTAGCCCACTTTATCCACCAAAAGCTGAAGTCCCTCAATTTGGCCTATCCCGAAGTAGAGCCCAACCACCTAGAGCGGCTCCAGGAAGCCAAACAGCGCTTAGAAAGCGAACCAGAGGATTAAATCCTGGGTGTATCCCGAACTCAGGTTGAGTAGGGATGTTGTAATCGCTTTGTATCAGCAGGTTCGGGTTTCTGGGTTCGGTTAGTTCGGTGGGGAAACACTCCATCAGATTAGGGGTTATGCCCCTAGAGGCTCCTCTCAAAATGGCCCATCATAGAGCCATGAGGTTGAAGTTCAACTACTAGGAGGTAGCCTCAATGATCATCCGTCGTTATCTCGATCCCATGTCTGAAATTAACGCCATTCGTCGTCAAATTAATGACGTTTTTGGCGACTTTGCCGCTGAAGTTCTACCCCGTGCAGACTGGGCTCCGGCCATGCGTTTGCTCGATCACGGTGATCACTTTCTGCTCATGGCTCACTTAGTAGGCATTGAGCCAGATGAGTTGGATGTGCAGGTAACCGCCGACACCATTTCTCTGTCGGGCCAACGCCCTGAACCAGAACTGCCAGAGGGCGCAAAACTTCTCTATGATGATGTCCGCTATGGCCACTTCCAACGGGTAATCAACCTGCCGGAACCAATTCAAAATAGCCAGGTGGCCGCTCAGGTTGAACAGGGTGTCCTCACCCTTACCCTGCCCAAGGTGGTAGAAGCCCAAACCAAGGTGGTGAAAATTAGTCTGGGCAAGCCCACCCTAGAAGCCAGCCAACCTGAAGGTGAACCCACAGAAGCCTAGGAGCAGGATTCGCCTGAGTCATCGTCACCGATGTCGTTATCCATAGCACGGTCTTTGTGGGTGTCTAGGGTGCATAACCCGGTTTAGCCTACCCACTTCGTCGATGTCATGATTGGGGGAACTGCGGTTCCCCTTTTTTGTGTTTTGACTTTTGTGTTTTGACTTTTGTGTTTTGGTTTACCCCCAAGCCCGCAGTTGGGCCACGATGGCCTGGGCGGATTGGGTAGGGTTTTCGGCCTCCATGACCGCCCGCACAATGGCCACCTGCTGGGCTCCGGCTTGCAGAACCTCGCTGAGGTTGTCCGCATCAATACCGCCAATGGCAAACCAAGGCACCGGGGAATGGGTGGCAGCATAGCGCACATAGTCTAACCCGGCGGCAGCTTTGCCCGGTTTGGTGGGAGTGCTATAGACCGGGCCAACCCCAATGTAGTCGGCCCCTTCCTCTAGGGCGCGGCGCATTTCCTCTGGGTTGGTGGTAGATCGACCAATAATCGCCTGGGGGCCAAGCAGCCGACGGGCCACGGCAATGGGCATATCCGTTTGGCCGAGGTGAACGCCATCCGCCCCCACCGCGAGGGCCAGATCGACCCGATCATTGACCAAAAACAAGGCTTGGTAACGATGGCAGATCTCTCGCAACTGCTGGGCCCGTTGGAACCGCACGTCGTCCTCGGTGTTTTTATCGCGATACTGCACTAGGGTGATGCCCCCCTTCAAGGCCGCTTCCACCGTGGCTACCAGATTCTCCTGGGGCGAGGTGACCAGATAGACGAGGGACTGGCGCAACCGTTGCAGCCGTTGCCCCCCAAGGAGATCGCTTTCTAGGGTGTAGACCTGGTAACGCATCGCCTTGCAGGCGGCGGCAAAGTCGCTCCGGTAGAGTTTGCCGTATTCCTCCAGTACCCGCAGCGCCTCCTGCACCCGGCACAGATTGGCCTGGAGCACATCGACCACATCTCCCCGCACTTCCTCCTGCGGATGGGTGAGGGCTGTGCCCGGATCGCCGGGGGTGTCGCGGGCTTGGCGCAGGACTGGGGCGTGCCACTGGGCTAGAGTTTGGCGCAAATGCTTAATCTGATCGGTTCGCTGGGCATCGTTGAGCCCAAACCGACACCATTCCTCAATAATCCGCAGCCCCTCCCTCGCCCGATCTAAGTTGGCGTCTAGGATGCGATAGACCGCCATGGCGGATTGGGTGGGCAGGGCGGTATTGGGTAGGGAAACATCGCGGATAACTGGGCGGGAACTCTGGGCCTGCATAGAAACTTAGAAACTTAGGGTACGAGGGAAATTAGGGGGTGAAGGAAATTAGGATATGGGGAAGGTCAGGGGACGAGGGAAATGAGGGTGCAAGACCGTTCGAGAACCTATGGGCAACCTCTCCATCCTATCAGGCTCAAATTCGTTACCCATCTCAGATCGGGCTCCTCCTAATCCCCACCCTCCCACAACTAGGACTACCCCCCAACCTCATACCAAATCCGACTTGTTTGCCCCCGGTATCAGCGGGCGAGGAGACCT
>JBBAWV010000171.1:0-7054 GCA_040396995.1 Nodosilinea sp.
CTGCCGCCGAGCCGCCTGCTCCACCAGCTTCAACCCCTCCGGCGATGCCCTAAACCGATTGCGCCGTTGACTCATTTGCCCCAAAATTGCCCAGTTTGTAACAATTGCCGCCGATTTTACCGGGTAATTACTGGGAAGCCATCCGCAGGTTCACGCACTTTCACCAAATAGTCCGTAAAAGTGCTGAGTTGGCAAATGGCATATCCCCCAGCCCCCAGACTGAGCCAATCAAGCACTTCACTGGATTATTGTGGATGCCAACGATCACCGCATCAGGCAGTCTTGGAGTTCTGGATACCTTGGAAACATCGCATCCACACTGGCAAGCTGCGCCCTGTAGACCAAGGCTGTAGCCATAATGAGCCGATCAAAGGGATCTTTGTGAATTGGTGATAGGTTAACAGCTCGGCAAGAAACAGTAACCGTTAAAGGCAGTAATATAATCCCAGATGGTTCGAGAGCTTCATCTAGCCACTCAGTTGTAGGGCAAGGTAGCTCTAGCCGACCTCGTTGTTCAGCCAAAGCAATTTCAAAGCAAGATATGGCAGATACACCCACCTGCTCAGCCGTCTCTATTTCATCTTTCCAAGCGCTGGGCAATCGGGAAAAATCCTGCTTGATGAACCAAAACCAAGCATGGGTATCTAAAACAATCATTTCAGACATTCCCAGTCTTCTTCAGGAACGATGGGGCTGATAATATCGCCCAAGACCTCGCCCTTCCCAGCAATGGATGCTGGAGGGAAACGCCGCTTAACAGATGAGGGGCTTTCCTCCAGCACGGTGACGATGACGCGAGCTGAGGCAACCTGGGGCTGGTCGGTCAGCCATGTTAGCTGCCCGTTTTCATAGAGAGCCTCGTAACTTTTGAGCATGGTGCATACCTCCCCTGCAAGAGATGGAGTCTTGCTCTGAGGCTAGCACAAGGCATCCTGCCTAAGATGCCTTTCTCTTGGCGAACCCATATGATGCCGTTAGGAATTTCTCTACCACACCACATCCACTAAGGCTAATGCCGTAATGTTCTGATCCCAAGAAATCACGGTTGTTGCTCCTACGGTTTCTTGTAAATAGAACGCTGTAGCAACAATTTGGCGATCATGCATCTAGGGCATGGGTATCCACCACATATTTTACAGGGCTTACTCCCAATCCAGCCAATCGCCTGGATCACCCGAAAATTCTGCCAACTGGAAGTCGGCTTCGGTAGATTGGCGATCCCCCGAAAACATGCCAAAGGTCATCATTTGATGGTGACCTTGTTGTTGATCAGCATCTAGGAAAATAACCAACACATCCCCAGGCCGTTGAGGAACGGATTCTAGGAGATGAATGATACCGTCCTGATATTTACCTTTTACGGCTAGCATCGGCTCTCCTTGGGTTCGTGTGAGATTGAGTCTTGCTGGAACGCAGAATTAGTCGTCCCGTGTTTTTGTTCCACACCAAGTCAAGGAGCGCCGAACTGACTAAGCTACACCTACATTGGCTGCTGAGACTGCTACTGGCCATTGTATCGTGATGTCCGGCGCTGGCCAAAATCTGATGTGTCTTCATAGTAAGTGACGATGATGTGGGACAGGGTTGCCCATAACTGATGATCCGCTACCCCCGATGCCGAGCCGCCTGATCAAACCGATTCAGAGTACTCCAACGATGCCCTAAACCGGTTATGCCGTTGCCTCATAAGCCCCAAATTGCCCAGTTTGTAACAATTGCCGCCAATTTTACCGGGTAATTACTGAAAAGCTATCCACAGGTTCACGCGCCTTCACCAAGTAGTCCGTAAATATGCTGAGACATCAAGCCGTCTGCATCTCAGCATATTTATACAGCAAAATGAGACATTTTTCTTCCTCTAGCTACATATACTCTTAGAACAAAGCAGTAAGGATATATTCTCTCAATCGGTTCTTATTGCTCAGATTCAATCACTTCAGCAAGGAGAAAATAATGGCAGACGAAAAGAAATGTGACTGGTGTGGCAGAACATTTACGGGTGCTTGGGTAACTTCTGGCAGCTTCTTTGTCAAGGGTTTTTGTTCCAAAAAATGTCGTTCAGAATGGGAAAAGTCACAGGGAAAATAAAAACTTAGATGTAGGGTGGGCATTGCCCACCCTACCCATTGACTCCACGAAGTAGACCGTGAATACGCTGAGACATCAAATCCATCGGTATCTCAGCAAATCCACAAAACAAAATGAGATAGGCGGTTTGCTAAGCGGAGTTGGGTTTTATGGAGAAGAAATTAGCTGACTGGCTTCATCAGCATTAAGCTGATAAAAATGTAGTTCTGCGAGGCTTTGAGACATGAAAAAGTTTTATTTTCCCAGATCGAAGAAATTAATGCTGTCTTTTCTCGTGTTTTCACCAATACTATTTCCAACCGCTAGTCAGGCAGGTACCAATGGCCAGCAGTTGAGAGTTACTACACTAGAATCGGCAACTGAAATAGTAGTGACAGGAAGGAATCATGCAGGAAGAACAGCGACTTGGCGGACTAGTGGCCCTGGACGGTTGACTGGTAATCCTCCTATTCCCAATAACGCAACTTTTAGCACCAATGGATGGTGGTGGCAAGGTACGACAACCATCACTATTACGTATAGGAATTCAACGACTCCTCGAGTTTGTACCGTTTCTGTTCCTAAGGTTCAGGTGGGCTCTGACTGGTTTTCCGTTAATTGTAATGCACATATCTTGCCACGGTAGAAGTTTTTAGTTTGTAGGCTGCGTTACGCTAGTGTTAACGCAGCCGGTTCTCTGTTTTAAGGTGTATTGCGGGCAATGAACTTTGGCTATTCTGTTAGTGGCAAAAGGTTGAGGCTAGAGAAAGCGCGTCCCAGTCTGGGCTAAGCAGATCAAGATAATCAGATCCATCTCGCAGCAAGATACCGACGAAATACCCAGTTATAGAACCGCCTTGCATCTAGCATCGTGAAGCCCCGTGAACTTCTGTGGGCTGGGTGCTGGATTGGGTGGATCCAGTGCTACGATACAGAAGGATTCACCCAAATCTCGACCGATTTACCGGGGTATAACTACTCAATTCCCCCCAGGGTTGGTGGGTTTTAGGTGACACCCTTCGGCCTCATTCATCACGGTTACTCTTTGCTGCTGCCATGGTTCAGACTCCTCTCAAGCCCGCTCAATCTGGCTCTAATCCCGCTTCCGCCAAGCGTTCTAAGGTGGAAGACATCAAGGAAAACAGCAACTTTTTGCGTGAGCCCTTGGCCAGCGAG
Organism: Nodosilinea sp.; assembly: GCA_040396995.1. GTDB lineage: Bacteria > Cyanobacteriota > Cyanobacteriia > Phormidesmidales > Phormidesmidaceae > Nodosilinea. The sequence goes on from JBBAWV010000171.1 coordinate 3,244, forward strand.
TTGTTGACCGACACCAGCTTTTTCTCGGAATCGGCGATTCAAATCCTCAAGTTCCACGGCTCTTACCAGCAGGACAACCGGGATAACCGCACCAAGGGCCAAGAGAAGGATTATCAGATGATGCTGCGCACCCGCAATCCGGGTGGGTTCATTTCGCCAGAGCTGTATCTGACGCTGGATCGGCTCTCCGATGAGTATGGGAACCACACCCTGCGGGCCACCACGCGCCAGGGCATTCAGCTCCACGGGGTACTGAAGAAGAATCTAAAGGCCACCATTGCGGCGATTGTGAAGAGTCTGGGCTCTACCCTGGGGGCCTGCGGCGATCTGAACCGCAACGTGATGGCTCCTCCGGCCCCGTTTAAAGATCGGCCTGAGTACCAGATTGCCCAGGACTACGCCAACCACATCGCCGACCTGCTGCGGCCCCAAACCGAGGCTTACTACGAAATTTGGCTGGATGGGGAAAAGTTCCTCACCTCGGAAGAGCATCCCGACGTGGTGGAGGCCCGCCAGCGCAACGTCAACAACACCCTCTTCCCCGACAGCCCGGAGCCCATCTACGGCACCCACTACATGCCCCGCAAGTTCAAGTGCGCGGTGACGGTACCGGGGGACAACTCCATCGACGCCTACACCCACGATGTCACCCTAGTGGTGATGACCGACAAGGCGGGTAAGCTGAAGGGCTTTAACGTACTGGCCGGAGGTGGCTTGGGCCGCACCCACAATAAGGAAGAAACCTTTGCCCGCGTGGCCGACGAGATTGGCTATGTGGATAAGGACGACGTGTTCGACCTGATGAAGGCCATCGTCGCCACCCAGCGGGACTATGGGGATCGCGTCAACCGCCGCCATTCCCGCATGAAGTACCTGATCCACGACTGGGGCGTAGAGCGCTTCCGGCAGCAGGTGGAAACCTACCTGGGTAAGCCCCTCAAGCCCTTCAAAAAGCTGCCTAAGTGGACGTTCTACGACTACCTGGGCTGGTACGAGCAGGGCGACGGCAACTGGTTTGTGGGCGTACCCATCGAAAATGGCCGCATTTTGGATCGTGACGGTCTCCAACTCAAAACCGCCCTGCGGGAAATTGTGCAGAAGTTCAACCTGCCCATGCTGGTGACGCCCAACCAAAGCGTTCTGTTCTACGACATCAAGCCCGAAGATAAGGACGCTGTACAGGCCATCTTCACCCGCTGCGGCATCCAGAAGGAAACCGACCTAGATCCCCTGGTGCGCTACGCCATGGCCTGCCCTGCCCTGCCCCTCTGCGGTTTGGCAATTACCGAATCTGAGCGGATTATCCCCAGCATTTTGGGCCGGATTCGGGCGCTGCTGACCAAGGTGGGTCTGCCCGACGAGCACTTTGTGGTGCGGATGACCGGATGCCCCAACGGCTGTGCCCGTCCCTACATGGCGGAACTGGGCTTTGTGGGTAGCGCGCCGGAATCCTACCAACTGTGGCTAGGCGGTTCCCCCGACCAAACTCGGTTGGCTCGTCCCTACATGGAACGCCTCCATGACAACGACCTAGAGGCCACCCTAGAGCCGCTGTTCGTGTTCTTCCGCGATGGTCGCAAAAAGGGCGAAAGCTTCGGGGATTTCTGCGACCGGGTGGGCTTTGAAGCCCTGCGCCAGTTTGCCGAAACCTACGACCCCCTGCGCTATACCCCCAGCCACACCAAGGAAGGTCGTCACCGCCTGAGTGTACCCCACGACTTCTTCCTCACCCTCCAGGCCACGGCGGAGAAGGAAGGCCGATCCATGGGCCAAGTGATTGGCGATGCCTTGGCGCTGTACCTGCAACAAACGGCGGAATAAGGTATTTCAATGCATCGTTGCAAAGCCCACTGAGTCTAGAGGGCGCTGGCTCCCCCTTGCTCCCTTCACCCGTCTAAACCACTTCACAGCAACGCTCTTCGGCTCTTAAAACCAACTTTTGTCAGTCAACCAGCGTTCTGCGACATCCTCACATAAACTTTCACTCAGGGGCGTAGAATACATAGGGCAGCTTGCCCAGAAGCCCAGTTTGGGCATGTTTATCCTGTTTTGAGAGACGTAGAGACCATGATTATGGGACGGTTTAGACCCCTGCTCGGAATTCTGCTTGCTGTGATTGCTACCACGCTGGTGGCCTGTGGCGGTGGCCCTGCCAGCAAGGTGCCCACTACCTATACCCCGGCGGTGTTGCAACAGGTGGAACTCTACAGCCCTGGGGTGGCTAGCTTGCGGGATCGCTTCCCGGAACTGGCGGGATATATTCAAAAGGAAGATTGGGTGAACGTCCAGAGTTTCATCCACGGCCCTATGGGTGAACTACGCGCCCGCGCCAACCGTCTGGCAGCGACCCTACTGCCCAAAGACAAGGAAAAAGCCCAAGTCCTGGCCCAAGAGCTCTATGTTCACCTAGAGCGCCTGGATGAAGCCGCCGCCAACCGCCAGCAGGTGATTGCTGGCCAGGAGTATCGCAATGCTCTGGATGACTTCGACAGCTTCCTGAGCTTGGTGCCCACCTTCCAGTAGGTACGACGATTTGATGGGCATCCCCCCAAGTTCTGACCAGCCTGTAGGGGTTCGGTCTCCTTGTCCATCGGCCTTGGGGGAAATTCAGTCAACCCTGGCATCTAACCCTTGAAACAAGTGGTGATTGTAGGCTGTGGCGTGATCGGGGCCGCCATCGCCTATGAACTTAGTCGAAGCCCCAATCTGGCTATCACCGTCATTGATCCCAACCTACCCGCCAGTGGTTCCACGGGAGCGGCCTTGGGTGTGGCGATGGCGGTGATCAGCCAAAAAGCGAAAGGACGCAACTGGCGACTGCGGGAGCAAAGTCTGCGTCGCTACCAAACTCTACTGCCAGAGCTCGAAGCTAGCCTTGGCCATCCCATCCAGCGCAACCAGGGCATTCTCAGCCTTGTTTTTGACCCAGAAGCCCTGCCCCGTTGGCAGTCCCTCCAAGCCATCCGCCAAGGGCAGGGATACCGTTTAGACCTGTGGACGCCGGAACAAATCCTAGAACGCTGTCCATTTCTGGAGGTCAGCGATGCTGTGGTGGGGGTGTATTCTCCCCAGGATCTTCAGGTAAACCCCACGGAACTGACCCAGGCGTTAGTGGCAGCGGCCCGCCAACAGGGCGTCGCTTTCCAATTTGGGGAGGCCGTGATGGGGTTTGAGACGGTGTCCGCTGGCGTAGCGCCAGCGCAGGCAACCTGTACCGAGGTGCATACCGCCACCCAAACCTTCCCGGCAGATCGGGTGATCCTGGCGGCGGGCCTAGGCAGTACCCCGCTCACGGCTGCGCTTCACCAGCCGACGCTCCTAGGGCCAGTGTTGGGTCAAGGTTTGCGGCTACATTTGCCAAAACCCCTAGAGCATTCAGAGGTTCCCCTCGTCATCAACGGCAACGATATTCATCTGGTGCCTCTGGGTGGTGGCGATTATTGGATCGGGGCGACGGTGGAATTTCCGGCCAACCCCGATAACCCAGAAGCGGCCATCGCTGAGTTTTTGGCCCAGCCCCCCGACCCCATCCACCTCGACGAGGTGCTTCAGGGAGCCATGGCCTACTGCCCTGCCCTCGCCCATGGCACCATTACCGACCGCTGGTTTGGTCTGCGCCCCCGCCCCCAGGGTCAAGCTGCCCCGGTCTTGAAGCCACTAGAAGGCTACCAAAATGTGATGTTGGCGACCGGACACTACCGCAACGGCGTCCTGCTGGCTCCGGCTACGGCGCTGGCCGTAAAAGACTGGATATTGGGCTAGTGCTTAGTCAATTATTTATTGACGGGTAGAGGCGATGCAATTTCACCCT
>JBBAWV010000172.1:0-7036 GCA_040396995.1 Nodosilinea sp.
TTTAGGGTGAAGAAGGGCTTCAGACCCTCAGCAAAGCTGGGGTACAGATCCACCATCAGGCTCTTGTTAAGAATCCACTCGTGGGGGAGGGGAATTTTGGCCACGGTGTCGATGAGCTGGCCGCCGATGGTCAGGGGCTTCCCGGCATCAATGGCATCCATACAGGCGTTGATGGGTAGGGACACGTGGATCTGCTGACCCGCGTAGCCCAAACAGCCTAGGCCCAGTAGCCCCGCCAGGTGGTGGTTCATCATCGATTCCACGTTCTGGAACCACTCCAGCTTGGGAGCGGCCTTGTGGTAGTGGAACCAGCCCGCAAACAGCATCAAGCCCGCCATTACCAGGGCACCAATGGCGGTGCAGTACAGCTCAAAACCGTTGGTAATGCCGTTGGCCCGCCACATCTGGAACAAACCAGAGGTGATCTGAATGCCGTGGAAGCCACCGCCCACATCGGCATTGAGAATTTCTTGGCCAAAGATCGGCCACACCACCTGGGCGCTGGGCTTAATCCCGGTGGGGTTGGTCAGCCAAGCTTCGTAGTTGGAAAACTTGGCCCCGTGGAAGTACATGCCACTCAGCCAAATAAAGATGACAGCGAGGTGGCCGAAGTGGGCACTGAAGATCTTCCGCGAAATATCTTCAAGGTCGCTGGTGTGACTGTCAAAGTCGTGGGCATCGGCGTGCAGGTTCCAAATCCAAGTGGTGGTTTTGGGGCCTTTGGCCAATGTGCGGTCGAAATGTCCCGGCTTAGCCCACCGCTCAAACGAGGTGGCCACCGGATCCTTATCAACCACGACCCTAACTTTCTGTCCCGGTTCAGGGGGACTTATGGTCATGGAACTCTCCTCTCTACTACTCGAAACACAGAGCGGATATAAGGCGCTTCCTAAGATATAGACGTTTAAAAAATAGGTCTATAGAAAGCTTCAATACACGTTTTGGAACGATAGCCCCAACGACAACAGCCTAGGAAAAGCGACGAACTGATCCATCCGCTATCCCCCAACCCTTGACCGGGAACCGCCCCAAGCCTGCCTTCTCGGATCCTTAAACCGCTTCAGATAGACCCAAAACGGCTCAGAAACGAGGGTTGGACACAGGTTAAGTAACAAACTACAGAATCATCCCTATTTTTGGTAAGCGAAGTTTTCACAAGTTAATAACTCTGTCAAAATGAAATTCTGCGAGAACGCCATAGCGTACAAGAATCAGTTGTTTTGTTGAGCTTTATTTCTTGTGGCCAAAGTTTTTTAGGGTGCTCCGCTGCCCTGGTTGATTGACGGAAGCTGTCTTCAAGCTGCTGAATGGCTTTCAGTTGTCCCAATCCCATCCAATGCGAAAGTAGCTATGGCCGCGCAACCAATGGGGGTCAACCCAGCGACGTTGGCCCGTGGCACTGAAGCTACGATATCGAATCGTAGACCGTATCCCTGGAAGGTATGCGGAGCTGGTCGGCTCATCGCTGACGGTGGCCCAAAACTCGCCATTGACCTTGTTGTAGCCCAAGGCGACATGCACCGGGCCGTACCACTCTTTTTTGTGAAGCTTCACGGTATGCCAACAGAGGGCTTCCCCCCGCTGAAGGTGAATCTCCTTGAGCGGGCACCACCCGTGGCCGACCCGCCAAATCCAGCTATCGCGCTTGAGGCGGATGCGGTAGTGCCACCCCAGTTGCGCCGTCATCACCGTCATCGCGTCGGTGTGGATGAAGCCTCGGTCGGCCAGCACCACCACCTTCACTCCCGACTGTTATACAGCCAGCAGCTCAAGCGGCGTTGTTTGCTTTGCGCCTGTCCCCCTCGACAGGGGGCATAAGGTAGCCACCGCGTCGGACTCACCTCCCCCCGCTGGAGCAGCGCTACCACCATCCACAGACAAGCTGTCAGATGGGCTCGATGCGCCCAGGGCACCGATTGACCCAACCAGGCATTCAAGTCCAAATCCTAATCGAATAACCCCGATTCCCAGCCCAACAAACCGTAGGGGCGAGGTCTCCTCGCCCGCTGATACCGGGGGCAAACAAGTCGGATTTGATACAAGTCCTCGTAGAGCCGGGAGTTTTTTTCACAGCGTTCAGGGTTTTGAGTGGTATCTAAGCTGAGAACGCTGGCTCCCCCTGGCTCCCTTCAACCGTCGAAACTACCGTACAGCAAGCCCCTTCAGCTTTTAAAACCAACTTTTGTCAGTCAACCAGGGTTCACGGTCTCCACCCGGAACACCACCACCAGAAACAGCCCCAGAAGTTCAGTCGGGCACCGTGCCACGGCAGATAAGTACGTAGGGCCGATTGAAGTCGGTTAATCTGAGTCATGGGATTTGTCCCTGTACCGTGATTGAGCACCACATAGAGACTTCATGCATTAAGAGGTAGCCTATGGCCCACGGCCCCTCCCCCAACACCCGTCATCCGATCACCGGACAAACGCGGTTGGTGTATCTCAAAACCATCATCACCAACCCCAACATCATCGTGGGCGACTACACCTACTACGATGATTTCGATAACCCCAAAAACTTTGAGCGCAACGTGCTCTACCACTTCGATTTTATTGGTGACAGACTGATTATCGGCAAATTTTGCTGCATCGCCTCTGGGGCCACCTTCATCATGAATGGCGGCAACCATCGGACAGACTGGTTCACCAACTACCCCTTCCCTGTGTTTGGTCAGGGCTGGGAATCCGCCATGCCGGAGGAATGGCCCCACAAGGGCGACACTGTCATCGGCCACGACGTTTGGATTGGCTACGGTGCAACCCTCATGCCGGGGGTGCAGATTGGGGATGGGGCCATTATTGCCAGCCAGTCTGTCGTCACCAAGTCCGTTGCTCCCTACACCGTGGTGGGTGGCAATCCGGCCCGGCCCATCCGGCAGCGGTTCGACGAGGACACCATTCAAGCCCTGCTCGATCTGCAATGGTGGCACTGGGATATCGCCAAAATCACCCGAAACCTGAAGGCAATCTGCGGTGCCGACCTAGCAGCCCTGCAACAGGCCGTCTGAATATTCAAGGCGCGATCTTTAAAGATCGCGATCTGTAAATATGCGGTTGCTTCTACATCTGTAAAGTGTAGGGCTCTTGTATAGTGTTGTGTGATACAAAATCAAAACTTAAACCAGTAGAATGTTAAGCAGGATTCGCATTTCTATGATTTAGGTTAGATTCTGTAACAGTTCGTTGTTCTTGTGAGTGAGGTAGTGATTTATGCGCAATAAGTGGGGTATTCTTGCGGCCACTTTGGGTCTAACCCTGGCCGCTTGCGGCGGTGGCACCACGACCACGACCACCACCGATGGGGCTGAAGCGCCCGCAGCGGGTGGTGGCCGTTTGGATGTCGTTAAAGAGCGTGGACAACTGATCTGCGGCGTCGATGGCGGCATCCCTGGCTTTAGCTTTGTGGATGAAAGCGGCACCTACACTGGCCTAGATGTGGATGTGTGTAAGGCGGTGGCCGCTGCCGTGCTGGGCGATGCTGAAAAAGTAGAGTATCGCCGCCTAGATTCCACCGAACGCTTTACCGCCCTGGCTGGGGGTGAGGTGGATATGCTCTCCCGCAACACCACCTGGACGATCAGCCGCGACACCAGCGTCGGTCTAGAGTTTGCCCCCACCACCTTCTACGATGGTCAGGGCATGATGGTGCGAACAGACAGCGGCATTGAGACCCTAGAAGACTTTGCAGGCAAGGCCATCTGCGTAGAAACGGGCACCACCACCGAACTCAACCTGACCGACCAAATGCGTCAGCTCGGCGTAGATTTTGAGCCGGTGGTGTTCCAAGATGCCGACGCCGCCTATGCCGCCTACGACGAAGGCCGCTGCGAAGGCATGACCTCCGACAAGTCTCAGCTTGTCGCCCGCCGCAGCACCCTACCCACCCCAGAGGATCACACCCTACTAGAAGTGACCATGTCCAAGGAACCCCTTGGCCCGGTGACCGTCAACAACGACTCCGCCTGGTATGACGTGGTGAAGTGGGTGACCTACGGCCTCTTCCAAGCCGAGGAATTTGGCATCACCTCCGAGAATATCGGCGAATTTGAAGCCTCTGAGAATCCCGACATTGCCCGTTTCTTGGGCCAAGAGGGCACTCTGGGCACCGATATGGGTCTGCCCAACGACTTCATGGTGCAGGTGATCACCCAGGTCGGCAACTATGGTGAGATCTTTGATAGCAACCTAGGGGCTGATTCTCAGTTTGAACTGGAGCGCGGCCAAAACGCGCTCTGGAGCGAAGGCGGCTTGATGTATTCCCCGCCGTTCCGCTAAGGGCTATCACCGAGGATCGGTTCATTAGCCGTCCTGGGTTTTCAATAACTTGAGGTACGTTTGGGGCCGGAATCTAGTCAAGATTCCGGCCTTTTATATAAAACCTTGTAACAAATTGAACTTTTCGTGACATCCACCTTAGATTATTTTGCATACAGCTTAGCCACTCCCGTTGATGCGGAGTAATGCTCTATAGGTGGCATAGATGAATAGTAATAGTAGCAGCGAGTCTTTCCCCCAAAAGCTGAAGACTTTGCTGCGAGATGAACGGTTTTGGCAAATTGCCTTTCAGGTCATTACCCTGGTGGTTGTGGCCATTTTGGCGGCCTTTTTTCTGGGCAACCTAAACCGCAACTTGGCCCAGCAAGGCCGAGCCTTTGGCTTTGGTTTTTTGGTGAACCCAGCCGGGTTTAGCATTGGCGAAAGTTTGATCGAATATCGTCCCAACGATCCCTACTGGCGGGCGCTAATGGTGGGGCTGGGTAATACCCTTACCCTAGTGGCAGCGGGGATTGTCCTCACCACGGTATTAGGCACAGCAGCGGGGATAGCCAGTTTCTCTAAGAACTGGCTGGTCTATCAACTCAGCCGTTTGTATGTGGGCTTGGTGCGGAACGTGCCCCTGCTGTTGCAGCTTTTTTTCTGGTATTTCGCCATCTATGGCACCTTGCCCCGGCCCGAAGAGCAAATCAGCGTGGCGGGGCTGGCCTACCTCAACAACCGAGGGGTGTACATTCCCTGGGCAGGGAGTGCGGTGCTGGCCTTGGTGGGGATTGGGCTCACCATTGCGGCGGCGGTTGGGGCGTTGTTCCTTTGGCAGTGGCGCACCAAGCTGCGGATTGAAACCGGAGTCGGGGGCCAACCCCAGTTGATGGCCATGGCGGGCTTGGGGGTGCTGTGGCTGGCCTTTATGATTTTTGGCCTGAACTGGACCTTTCCCGAAGGGGTTGAGGGCGGCGGTGTAGAGGGCGGACTGCGGCTCTCGCGGGAATATGTGGCCTCCCTGTCGGCCCTGGTGTTTTACACAGCGGCCTTTGTGGCAGAAATTGTGCGGGCGGGCATTCAGGCGGTGTCGAAGGGGCAGTGGGAAGCGGCCCGTTCCCTGGGGTTTCAGCCCGGTTTAGTGATGCGGCTGGTGGTGTTTCCCCAGGCCCTGCGGGTGATCATTCCGCCCATGAACAGCGAATTCATGAACCTGACCAAAAACACCAGTTTGGCCTTTGCTATCGCCTTCCCTGAAATGTATTCCGTGGCCAACACTACCTACAACCAAACCGGACGCCCGGTAGAAGTCTTTTTGGTGCTGATGGCCACCTATTTGATCCTCTGTTTGCTGATTACCCTGGCCATGAACCAGCTCAACCGCGCCGTGCAATTTAAGGAACGCTAAGGAACGCTAAGGCATGACCACCGTTACCCCCAAATCCCTCTCCTCTGCGCCGCCCGATGTGGTGGCCCTTGGCCCCGTGGCTTGGGCCAAAAAGAATCTCTTTAGCGACTGGTTCAACGGTCTGCTGACGGTGGTGATCGTCGCCATCTTTGGCCTAGGGCTGTTTCGCCTGCTGAATTGGGCCTTCACCACCGCCCAGTGGCAGGTGATTCCCAACAACTTCGGCCTGTTCATGACGGGAACCTATCCGGCGGAACTGTACGTTCGTATCTGGATTTTGCTGGCGATTATCTGCGCCCTCGCGGGGCTGTCCTGGGGGGTGTTGGGTCGCAACCTCTCTACCCTGTTTAGCCGCAATGTGTTGATTGGCTTGGCCATGGTCTGCGCCTTTTTCGTGCTGTTTCCCCCCACCCGCCCCCACACCCTGAAGCTGCTGCCCATGGTGGCCATTGTGGCGGGCACGGCGGCGGTAGGTCGTCAGGTGGGGCGCAAGTTTCCGGGGGTAGGCAAATGGGTTTCCCTGGCCTGGTTTTTGTCCTACTTTGTGGCGATTTGGCTGATTGGCGGCGGCCTCGGCCTCACCGGGGTTTCCACCAACGACTGGGGTGGCCTGGTGCTTACCCTATTCACAGCGGTGAGCGGCATTGCCCTGTGCTTCCCCCTCGGCCTCATCCTCGCCCTGGGCCGACGCAGCGCCCTGCCCGTCGTGCGCTGGCTATCAACGGCCTACATCGAACTGGTGCGGGGGGTACCCCTGGTGGCCCTGCTGTTCATGGGGCAGGTGATGATTCCCCTGTTTTTGCCCGTAGGGGCTCGGCCCGACCGAGTTTTGCGAGCCATCATCGCCCTCGCCCTGTTTAGCGCCGCCTACCTAGCCGAAAACGTGCGCGCAGGTCTGCAAGCCGTCCCCCGTGGCCAACGAGAAGCCGCCATGTCCCTGGGCCTCAACACCCCCATGACCCTTGGCCTGATTGTGCTTCCCCAAGCCCTCAAAATCGCCATCCCCGCCATCGTGGGGCAGTTCATCAGCCTCTTCCAAGACACCACATTGCTAGCCGTAGTCGGTCTGGCAGAACTACTGGGCATTGGCCGATCCATCCTCGCCAACCCCACCTACCTAGGCCGCTACGCCGAGGTCTATCTGTTCCTAGCGGTAATCTACTGGTTCTTCTGCTACGCCATGTCCCTAGGTAGCCGCAAGATCGAAGAAAAACTCAACACCGAGCGTTAGGCAGGGGAGTGGGGAATCGGGAGTCGGGAGTTGCGTAGGGTGCCTAACGCCAAGGCGAGGCTAGCGCCAACACGAAGCAATGCACCAACAACCAACAACCAACAACCAACAACCAACAACCAACAACCAACAACCAACAAC
>JBBAWV010000173.1:0-6934 GCA_040396995.1 Nodosilinea sp.
AGTATTCTATTCAGATAAATCAGACGCTGATGCACTTCAGATTTGAATTGGCGGATGCTAGCATCCCCGACTCAGGAGGTTGTATCGTTCTTAGAGATACAACGGAGTGGAATTCATTTAGAGCCTTCATGGCTGATTATGCGAGTAAGGGTTTTCCATCAATTTCACTGATTGTTGAATATGATGCATTGCCTTCTAATGGTTCAGCGCTAGGAAGACACGTAGCGATTTAGTCCTGTGCTGTAGCAAAGATGGACAATAGCCAAAAAGTAAAATTTCACTCCCTTTGGCTGAGCAGCCTAGTTCAAGCGGATTGAGGCAGCGGTATGTACCTCACGTGATCTGAAAACGTTGTATTTTCTGATCTTTGGCTAGCGACGACATTCTAGGCCTTGCAATTAGGCTGGTTTCGGTAGCGCATAATGTTTTCCTCTTAATTCTCTGACATGCCAAAAACTACGGTTGACGATTTAGATATTAATTATATTGTCAAAGGCCAAGGCGAGCCATTGCTGATGATGATAGGCCTCAGCTTGAGCCTATTAGATTGGGGGTATAAACTACCCGATTTACTCTCGCAAAACTATCAGCTAATTTTGTTTGACAACCGTGATGCGGGCGAAACTAGTCAATCAGATAAGCCCTATGCCATTGAACAAATGGCCACCGATGCTGCGGGCTTTATGGATGCCTAAGGCATCCATAAAGCCCACGTATTTGGCGTTAGCATGGGTGGCATGATCGCCCAGCATTTTGCCCTTAACCATGCCGATAAGCTAAATAAGCTAATTTTAGGCTGTACTATGGCGGGCGGCAGTTGTAGTCAAATAGGGGCGGTTGGAAGCTTTTTGGGCGGCGATTTATTGAAGCTGCTTTTTACACCAGCCTTTATTCAGCATCACCAGGCCGAGTTAGATCTCTTTTTCCAAGCAACTCATCCATACCATAGCACTGGTGTAGCGTTAATGCGGCAGATCAACGCTATGAGCGGCCACGATACCTGCGATGTGCTGGGGAAGATCACCGCGCCTACGCTGGTGATTACAGGAGATAGCGATCACGTTATCCCCCCGGAAAACAGTGATATTCTCACTCAGAAAATTCCAGGTGCCCAGCAAAAAACCATTAAGAATGCGGCTCATGCTTTCAGCTTTAGTCACCCAAAGTCGACGGCGACTGCGATCCTAAATTTTTTGGGGAATTAGCTATGACAGGTGAAGAAAGCCTTATCAAGAAAACGTTTGAGCAATATGCTGATGCTTTTCAGGCTCTGGAGCCTGGAAAGATCATTCCTTTTATTCACTTTCCAGCAATGTTGATTTCACCTGAAAAGACTGTGGTAATGGGAAATCAGATTGTTGCCTATCTTGGCTTTAGGAAAGTGATGAAAGACTTAAAGGATCGATGCTTTAGCAGAAGCATCGCTAGATCGATCAAGGTTAAACAACTCGATGAAACCTTGGCCATTGTGACAGGACTAGTGATTCGCTACAAGCGATGCAAACCCACTGAACCAGAAACATTGTTGGAGTGCTTCGACCTTAATTACACCATGCGAAAGGTAAATGGTGCATGGAAAATTGTCGTAGGTGTGCTAACAGAGACAACACACCCTACTGAAGATTCAACGCCACCACAAACAGCCCCATCGCTTAACGAATCTCTATATTCTTAAGCGGGGCTATGGGCGGCGGGGTGTGATTCACAGGCCATGCTCAACGCGCCAATCAGCCAAGCTCCGGGCTGAGGTTCTAGGGCACCGGGGCTGTCAATGACGTTTTGCCAACCGTAGCCCTCGGCCTCGTACTGCTCCATATTGCGCTTCATCGCCAGTAGGTCCGTGATGACCTGGGAACGGCTAGTGTCTAGGAGTGCCAAGAGTTCGTCGGTATTTTGTGCCCCCGGCATGGTGGCAACAATGGCGCACACGTCACCTCATTGTGGTGTCAGTGCCGTCAATTTTGCCGTCCCGAATCAACCGTGGCAAGGATAGCGCACAACCCTGGAAGCAATCGCCATCCGCCCGTCCCCTTCCAGGACTCTGCCTGGGTATCCTCCCTGAGGCTCCAGCCTTGAACTGGGGCGGAGTCCTGCCGGAGTCTGGGGACGAGGAAGACGAACTGGGTTGGGGTGAGGGTGTCAAAAACCGTTACATTGGCTCCTCTGGCGGGCCTGCTAAGCTAGCCCGAAATTCTTGGCGAGTGTTGGGTTTTGCTTCGCGGCACCCAACCTACTAGCGCGTCTAGCGGTCATTTCATGCCCCTCATAGCTCCGTCACAATCTGGGCTGTCTGTTCAGGATGACGAGAATCTGCCAGCATGGATAGGCTAGGGATAGCAGCATGGAGACAGCGGAGCATGGGACGAGAGCGAACCCTAAACCTGAGCGGATTACGAAGACTGCGGGCCTTGGCGCTGTTGGTAAGCTTGACCTTAGCCCTAGGCAGTTGCGCGATTCCCCAAATCAAAGCGGAAGAACGCCTTTTTTTACCACTCTCAGCGGAGGTGCTGGATGTCTATACTCTGCTGCCTCAAGACTTTCAGAACACCACCGTAGGGGGCCTATCGGCCCTGGCCTACGACCGTTCCCAGGATCGGTTCTATGCCTTGTCTGACGACCGAGGACGCTTTGGCCCACCTCGGTTTTATGAGCTAGCGATGACCTTTGAGGTAAACGAAGACGGTCAGCCTCGGTTTAAGGACATTTCTATTGAGTCGGTTATTCTCTTCACCGACGCCTTGGGCAACCCCTATCCCCAAGGCCAGCTTGATCCAGAGGGCTTGGCGCTGTCTCCGCGCAACACGGTCTTGGTCAGCAGCGAGGGCGATGTGGAACAGGGTATCCCGCCCTTCCTCGGCGAATTTGACCGCAAAACGGGACGCCTGGTGACAGCCTTTCGCATCCCGGATCGTTTTTTGTCTGATGTCGCCGAACCCCCGACTCAGGGAGCCCGAAACAACCTCAGTTTTGAATCCCTCACCATCAATGCCGTACCGGGCACCGCTGGCCAAACGGAACCCTTCCGTCTATTCATGGCGACGGAATCGGCCCTGGTGCAAGACTACGAATCTGACCCCGCCCAGCCCCTCCGAAGTCGCTTTTTACACTATCTATTAGGGGAAGATCAGTCCACCCTGATCGCCGAACACGCCTATCCCCTAGATTTGGAACCCTCTGGGGCGGTGGTTAACGGCCTGACGGATCTGTTGGTGATCGACCAGGGGGGCCATTTTCTGGGATTAGAGCGGGCCTTTGGGCTGCGAGGCTTTAACGTGCGGCTCTATCAACTGGCCACGGGCGGCGCAACGGATACCTCCACCCTCGCCAGTCTGCAAGGGGCTGAGGGCATTTCGCCGATTCGTAAACAACGGGTGCTAGATTTCGCTGACACGACGGTTCCCGTAGACAACCTGGAGGGCATGACCCTAGGGCCACGCTTGCCCGACGGTAGCCAAAGCCTCCTCCTGGTGAGCGACAATAACTTTGAGGCAGGGCGACCGACCCAGTTCATACTGCTGCGGCTGCAAGGGTTGCGGTAGAACGGGAGTCGTGTGGATGAAATCCCCATGAAACGGGCAGAATCCATCTCCGTAGAACCCGCTGGGAAATATTTGCAGAACTCGGTTGAGCTTCACGGATATTTCAAGATCAGTGGTTTACAGGGTCGTCAAACTGGTAAATTGTCTTGGTATCAGCAACGAGAATGAAGCATTGATATGAAAGTCCTTGTAATTGGCGGTGACGGCTATTGCGGGTGGGCAACCGCTCTGTATCTTTCCAATCGTGGCTACGAAGTCGGGATTCTCGATAACTTGGTGCGCCGTCATTGGGATGCCCAACTGCAAATCGAAACCCTGACCCCCATCGCCCCGATCCAGGCTCGTCTCAAGCGCTGGAAAGAACTCACCGGCAAGCACATCGACCTCTATATCGGCGACATCAACGACTACCCCTTCCTAGAGAAGTCAATGCTGGAGTTCCAGCCGGAAGCGGTAGTTCACTTCGGTGAGCAGCGTTCCGCCCCGTTCTCCATGATTGACCGGGAGCACGCCGTTCTCACCCAATCCAACAACGTGATCGGCAACCTCAATTTGCTCTACGCCCTGCGGGACAACTTCCCCGATTGCCACCTGGTGAAACTGGGCACCATGGGCGAATACGGCACCCCCAACATCGACATCGAAGAGGGCTACATCACCATTGAACACAATGGCCGCAAGGACACCCTCCCCTACCCCAAACAGCCCGGTTCCTTCTACCACCTCAGCAAAGTCCACGATTCCCACAACATTCACTTTGCCTGCAAGGTGTGGGGTCTGCGTGCCACCGACCTCAACCAGGGCGTGGTCTACGGCGTCCTCACCGAAGAAACCGGCATGGATGAGCTGCTGATCAACCGCCTCGACTACGACGGCGTCTTTGGTACCGCCCTCAACCGCTTCTGTATCCAGGCCGCTGTGGGTCACCCCCTCACGGTGTATGGCAACGGTACTCAAACCCGTGCGTTCTTGGATATCCGCGACACTGTACGCTGTGTGGAAATCGCCATCGCCAATCCGGGCGACCCCGGCAAGTTCCGGGTCTTCAACCAGTTCACCGAAATGTTCAACGTCGGCGACCTGGCCATGATGGTGAAGAAGGCCGGAACCATCATGGGCTTGGATGTGGAAATCAACCACCTCGACAACCCCCGCGTGGAAGCCGAAGACCACTACTTCAACGCCAAAAACACCAACCTCCTAGATCTGGGTCTTCAACCCCACATGCTGTCCGACTCGCTGCTGGATAGCTTGCTGAACTTCGCGGTCAAATATAAGGATCGCGTTGATCACAGCCAGATCATGCCCAAGGTGCAGTGGCGTCGTAGCTAGTTCCCTCCAGGGTCAGTGCTCTACTAGGGTGCTGACCCTTTTAATCCACACGTAGACGATGGCGGGCAAAGGGATTAAGCCCCTAGCCTATGGCATCCTCAACCCTGTAGGTTGGGTGCAGCAAAGCGAAACCCAACCCCTACAAGGCTTTTAGGACTCTGGCGTCCCATCCATTGCCCCTGATCTTAGCGAGCGTCCCGCAGGCTCCCTTTTCGCCCTTTTTCAACTTTTCCCTATCCCCCGAATTCCCCATGCGAATTGCTCTCTTTACCGAGACCTTTTTGCCCAAGGTTGATGGCATTGTCACCCGCCTCAAGCACACCGTTGATCATCTCCAGCGCCAGGGCAATCAGGTTTTGGTGTTTTCCCCAGAGGGCGGTCTCACGGAATATCGAGGGGCCAAGATTCATGGCGTATCGGGATTTCCGTTGCCGCTCTATCCCGAACTGAAGCTGGCCCTCCCTCGGCCCTCCATTGGGGAAGCCCTGGAGCGTTTTCGACCCGATTTGATCCACGTCGTCAATCCGGCGGTGCTGGGCTTGGCGGGAATCTACTACAGCAAAACCCTGGATGTGCCCCTGGTGGCCTCCTACCACACCCACCTGCCCAAGTATCTAGAACACTACGGTCTGGGGATGCTGGAAGGGGTGATGTGGGAACTGATTAAGGCCATGCACAACCAGGCCCGCATTAACCTAGTGACCTCCACCGCCATGCAAGCGGAACTGTCGGAGCATGGGGTGGAACGCATCGACGTGTGGCAGCGGGGGGTGGATACGGAACTCTTCCGGCCTGAACTTGCCAGTGCCGCGATGCGGGATCGCCTTTCTCAGGGGCATCCTGAAGCGCCCTTGCTGCTGTATATTGGCCGACTCTCGGCGGAAAAAGAGATCGACCGGATTAAGCCCATCCTGCAAGCCATCCCCGGTGCGCGGCTGGCCCTCGTCGGCGATGGCCCCTACCGCGCCGAACTGGAAGCCCACTTTGCGGATACGCCCACGAATTTTGTTGGCTACCTGGCGGGTGAAGACCTCGCTTCGGCCTATGCCTCGGCGGATGCCTTTGTGTTCCCCTCCCGCACCGAAACCCTGGGATTGGTGCTGTTGGAAGCCATGGCGGCGGGCTGTCCGGTGGTCGCGGCCAACTCTGGCGGCATTCCCGACATTGTTACCGACGGGGTAAATGGCTTCTTGTTTGACCCCAAGGACGAAGCAGGAGCGATCAACGCCACCCGCCGCCTCATCGAAGCCACCGCCGAACGGGAAACCATGCGCCAAAACGCCGTGGCCGAAGCGGAACAATGGGGCTGGGCCGCCGCCACCCGCCAGCTTCAGCAGTTCTACCACCAAGTTCTGGCCGAGACCTCCCTGCCGATGGCCGCGTAGAAGGATACCTACTCGGCGATCGGGTGCAATCGGGTTGTTATGCTGGCGGCAACTGGTCATCCAACCCTGGCTCAACATCAGCAACTTTGGCTAACACAGTCTCATATTTTGCTCGATCACCACGGCTGGCACGCTCTTGCAAATACCCTTCCGTCGTTAATGCTGAAATTTTCTCAGCAACTGCCAGCGCAATAAACTGATCTAGCGAAACCCCGTCCTGCTCTGCAAGTATCTGCAAGCTTTTGTATAAGGAGTCCGGTAGCTGGATGCTTAATGTGCTCATGACAGTCCTCCAATAGACGTTAGGAAGTTTGCCGGAGTAACGGCACTAACCCCAAACCGCTCAATGCCTGCAAAATCGCGGATGCTGTATGTCACGACGCTATCACACCCCGCTTTAACCGCCAGTTCCAGTACCATGTCATCCTTTGGATCAGGCAAAAAAGGTCGCCAAAGGAAGAAAATTTGGTGATGGGTCGCCACAGCACAGTGAAAATCAAGGAAATCTTGTACATCTGAGGCGTTAATAGCTAAATTTTGCAGTTCCCGCAATAAGACCTCTTCATACTCCAGAACTAGCGGTACAGAAAGATTGATCTTAAACTGCTTGCTACCAACCAACCCCAATAGACGAAAAGCACTCCCGTTTCTAGATCGCAGCCCAGCAACAACGACATT
>JBBAWV010000174.1:0-6700 GCA_040396995.1 Nodosilinea sp.
GCCCTAGCTGTGTGAGCTTTTTTACTGACCATCCGGCTTTTCAAACGCCCTCTTACAAGATTTAGTCTCTGGAAGGGTGGCCCAAAGCATCACGTTTCTGATGAAAGCCTTATGTAGTAGTAATTCCGGGAGATGTTAAGCTAGTTAACTATACCTATGCTGGAAGGGCTGGTTCCTATTGTGGCTCATTCAATCATTAGCCGCTATAATATGAGACCTTAAATCTAGAAGTATGGCATCTCCTTTACTTAAGGTCTCAAACATTTTTATCCGAGACATGGTAAGATAAACGTATTTTAATCCTCACTTTATCAAAGTATTTTTCAAAAAGTAATTCTTGATCAAACGGCTACTCTTTTTCGTTTTCATCTATCTCCTTATTCTAAACAGGCGGTCATGTCTTCTTCTAGTTCATCTAAGTCGTCATCTGATACCTCAGCTATAGGTATTGTTAGCTCATCTAGTCAATCCAGGGCTTATGCGGGGCCATTGGGTGCCGGGGGAAGCAGCAGATCCTCCGCCACCTCTCCATCGGGCAAAACAAGTAATAGTGAGCAAGTCACCTATGTCCCCGGGGCCACTTTTTCCAGCGCCAGTGCCAATGCCACCGCTTCTGATCAAGGGGCCACGACATCGGCAACGGTATCGGCACCTGTAAGGGAACAAGAGGGTTCATCTGATCCTACGGACGAGTCTAACTCTCACGGTTCAGATGAGGAACCTGACGTCGGTTCAAGGATCTGATCCGGCGATGGAGGTATCTCTGAAAGAGAGTTCAACCTCCACCATAGATGTTTTAACGGACACACTCGATAATGCCACCTTGGTCGATGGCAATCACCCAACTATTTTTGTAGGTCACGGCGGAGCGAATCTATTTGTGCTGTCTGCTACAGGCCATAGTCCTGTAGAGATGGCCGATATTATCCTAGGCTTTTCTCCCGAACAAGGGGATCGAGTCTAACTACCTGAAATACTGCTCGTGAGCCATATTACCCTAGCGACTATTGATCTACGTAATAATGACAGCATTAACAATGCAGTGTTCAACTCTGTCTAAACTAGGGATTTATACGCAGTTATTCTTGATGCCAGTATTCTTAATATCTCTGATTCTTTGGGGTTGACTGCTCCACTAGGCCATCAGGTTCCTAAATAGTACAGATACTTTTCTGGGCAAACGCTGAAACTCCTGATTTCTCGTTGACCAAGGCTCTGGGAAAAAGATCTCAGATCCGCATTCTACCGTTGGCCATTAAAAACTGTCCGATATATCTTTTTCTTCGTTTTCTTGTATTCAAGGAAAATGAAGAGAATTATTTCTTTTGTAAAGTTGGCACATGTTACTACATCTAAAGTGGTATCTTATGCATAAAGATTCCGTAAAGTTGCCACTATTCAGAACCCATGACTCGACTGATTGGTTTATCGATTGATTCTGACCAGGTGATACAACATCTGAAACATGAGGTAAAGCTAAAAACAGTTTACCAAGGTATTCTTTGCAGAAAAATTATTGAGAGAACGAGTCAGGAACGAGGTATTACCGTCGAGCCTGATGAAGTTCAGTCTGAAGCGGATAAATTTCGATACGATCACAAGCTAGAAAGTGCTTCTCAGACCTTTGAATGGCTGGAAGACCATTTGTTAACTCCAGATGACTGGGAAGCTGGAATTTATGATAAGTTGCTTAAGAAAAAATTAGCCGAGAGCCTGTTTGGCAAACAGATAGAGACTTACTTTGCTCAAAGTAAAGTTCAATACGATCAGGTCGTTCTCTATCGCATTTTAGTGCCCTATAATGCGCTCGCGCAGGAAATTTTCTATCAGGTTGAAGAAGAGGAAATCAGCTTCTTTGAAGCGGCTCACCTGTATGATGTTGATGAATATAGACGGCTAGCCTGTGGCTTTGAAGGTAAGGTTTCCCGTTGGCAGCTTAAACCCGATATCGCGGCATGTGTATTTGGGGCTCCTCCTCAGGAGATCATTGGGCCGATTCAATCAGGGAATAATTTTGAACTTCTTATGGTTGAAGAATTCATTCCAGCCGAGCTAACTAACGATGTGCGTCAACAAATCTTAAGCCAGCTCTTTGATGAGTGGCTAGAGAGTGAGTTAAACCACCTTGTCTATAGCCAATAGGCTCAAAATACAATGACCGCCCGTCTGATTGCGGAGGACTTCGCAATCGACCCCGCCATCGTCAGCGGCAAGGCTAGCCCCGAACTGATTGTCCGATAAGGCATCTACGCCCCTACGGTTGGGTGAGGCCTAGGGGCAAGGAAACCTTTTAAGCTATCTTGCTCTTGTCAGAAAAACTATACAAGCCCAAGTAAACCCTCTGGAACAGGCCAAACTCTAGTTAGCACAGTTGGATGAACAGCTTGCTCGCACAGAGTAGGGAGTAACTATTTGACCTGTCAACCTTGAGTTCAAATCCCTCGACCGAACAGCTTGTGCAGTGGAAAATGTACGGCGGTGGCTCCGGTATTCATGTTAAGCATACTCCAACGGAACTTCCCTAGGGATGTAGAATCTCAGCACAGGTGAGAGGGGAATCTATGCTGGATCGCATTTGGGAAGTGCTGGGCTATATCTTTGCCCTGAATGGGGAAGCCTTTCGGATTGCCACCACGGTGCCGAACGGGTTGACCTTTGCCCTGGTGATTGTGCTGCTGGCGGGGATTTCCCAAGGCATTGGCCAAAGCGTGGTGCTGTTTCTCAACCAGGTGAGGCCGTCGCGATTTGCGATTAGTCTTTTGATTAATGCGGTGTTGTTTACGGGCGGCTTTTTGGCTTTGGGGCTGAGCACTTGGCTGGTGACGCTGCTGCCCGGAGCGACCGTCGTTGCCCCTAGTAAGTTAGTGATTGTGCTGGGGGCGGCCTATGCGCCGTTGCTGTTCAGCTTTTTGGGGGCGATGCCCTACCTGGGTTTGCCGATTTTGAATATTCTCTCTATCTGGCACCTGTTGGCCATGGTGGTGGGCTTTGGGGCGGTGGTGAATGTGCCCATTAGCGATTCCTTTCGCTATGTGGGGCTGGGCTGGGTGCTGCTGCAAGTGTTGCAAAATACCGTGGGTCGTCCCATTGCCAAGCTGGGTAAGGACATGGCAAACCGTGCCGCTGGGGTGGAGTTAGTCACCAGCCGCCGAGGTTTAAACGAATCCATGCAGAGTAACCTCAATCAGGTGTCTAGCCGCTGGCGGGAGGAACTGGATCAGCGCATGGCCTCGCTTAACCCTGGGAATGTGGCGGCGGCGGTGATGGGCAATCCTCCGGCGATGGCGATGGCGGGGGGTGGCACCGTGGGGGCTGGGGCTACAGCCTCTAGTGCCACTTTGCCCGCCGCCGATGGGGCGGTCAGCCAGGAGCGAAGCTGGAGCGCTACGGTAAAAACCATCCTCGGCGTTTTGGCGATGGTGGCCCTAACGCTGCTGATGTTGGTGTTGTTGCGGCCTCTGCGGCAGTGGTGGTTTGGCTGGTTTGCCACCTTCCCCGACCTGGTGCAGTGGGTGTTGAACTTGGTCTGGGTGGGGGCGGTGGCGCTGGTGGTGGCGGGATTGCTGGCTCCGCTAGAAACCCTGGGCTGGTGGGCAGGCTGGTATGAAGACGACGTGAATACCACCGTCAACGCCGGAAATTTGGCCCAGGCTCCGGCCCCGAATCAGACCTTTTCTCGCTACGTGGTGTATCTGGACGGCATTGGCAAATCCACCTTTGAATACCTGCCGGACATTGAAGAATTTCTCGATACCCTCGCCCCCACCCTGCCCCCGGATGTGGCCCTGGTGCGTGGCATCATGCCCTACTCGGTGATGAATGCGCCCCTGGATGAGGATCGGCCCCTGGCCTTTCTCTGGCGCTATGCGGATAAGCTGCGTTTCGCCAACCCGGCAAGCCTGCTGGGCCTGCTGGTGAACATTCGCAACGTGCTGATTGTGGGGGTTTCCGCCGACAAGCGCTATGGCCCCCTCTACAACCAAGGCATGGCCCAGGTGGTCTACAACGGCCTAGTGAGAAACGGCTACCCCCTAGAGAGCGGTATTCCTGTCACCTTCATTGGCTATAGCGGCGGCGGGCAGATGTCCTGTGCCAGTGCGCCCTACCTCAAGCGGGCCTTGGGCGCTCCGGTGGATGTGATTTCCCTGGGCGGCGTGATGAGCGCCAACATCGACCTGCTGAAGCTAGAGCACCTGTATCATCTGGTGGGGGAGAAGGACACCGTGGAGCGCATCGGCCCCAAAATGTTTCCCGGTCGTTGGAAGATTTTTCCGTTGTCCTACTGGAATCGGGCCAAGCGGCGGGGCAAAATTTCCATCGTTCCCATGGGGCCAGTGGGGCATCAGGTGCCGGGGGGAATTTTGGATCCCGACCTGATTCTGGAGGATGGCCGCAGTTCCCTTCAGCAAACCATCGACACCATCAACGCCATTTTGCAGGGCAATCTGGTGCTGGGGGAAGACATGACCGACCAGCGCAAACCCAGCCACTACGACATTTTCCGGGCCAGCCCCCTAGTGCAGTCCCAAAGCTATCCCCTCCATCAAACGCCTGATCCCAGCCGCTACGTGCCCATATCTGACTGGGTGGGACGGCTGATTCTCCCCGCCAAGGCGGATCGTTTCGGCGGTGTGTACTACGAAGTTCACCATGCCCCAGCGGATCAGGCCGACTTGATCGGTCAGGTCGTGAAGCTCTGCTGGGTCGAGAATCCCCTGGTGCAGCGGTTTGTGCAGTCCGCCACCCACGACCTCCACTTCAGTGCCGATGCCGAATACAGCAGCCGCCTCAGTGGGGCCGTCCACCCCGTGCGCCTCAACCACTGGCTTCAGGTCGATCCCCTCGAATCCCTGGCCGGATCCCTCCCCGACGACGAGATGATCGTGGCGGTGGAAGATCCCCAGGTGCAGCGGGACGGGGCAGACATTACCCTACGCATCAAAGCCCAACCCATGGAAGTGACCGGGCGCTACTACGGCCTAGTGCAGTTTGTCGCTCCGGTGCCGGGGACGGATCGCTTCCAGGTGCGCCACTTTAACCGAGCCAGCCGCGCCTTTGATGGCCCCACCGAGGAGGTGCGCGTGCCCACCCCCAGCCACCTCGACCTCTACGGCAGCGATCCTTCTACTACAAACGGTCTAGACACCTCGCCCCACAACGAGCAGGGCTGGTATATCTACGGTGCCCCCGACGCCACGGGAACCTTTGTGGTGCAAGCCTGGGGGCCGCGTGCCCTGTTTCGTCTTCAGCCGGAGCGGGTGGTGTTTGGGGGATCGAAAGCTGCCTACCGCTACATCCGCAAAGAAGCCTGGGCCGATGTGGCCCACCAAAAAGGGAAGGTGGGTTCCGTCCTCTGCACTCGCCGCGACAATGGCCGACCGGAGGCCATCTCCGAAGCCATCGACGAGTGGCAGGTGGGAGATCGGGCCTTGCTGCTGCACACCTACGGCGGCATTGGCGGCGAAAAGAAGGAACCCGCCGCCTTCAGCCCCATTTTCTTTGGCCATTTTGCCTACGGACGGGCCGAGGTCATCCACGATCCCCTGGCCGACGAACGACGCTTCGACATTCGCTACTACCAAGTCTATGCCCACAACATCGATGGCCTGATTGCGGGCACCCTCCACTGGTCGCGCTACCAGGGAGATCGGCAGCGGGGCTGGCTAGGCAACCGTCCCACCTGCGACATTTTGGTGAAACTGGAAGCCTTCAGCCGCACCTACGACTTCGACCGCGCCCGCCTGTCGCCCCTCGTACGGATGGAAGCCCACCTCCAAACCATGACCGCCCGCTACCGCATCGGCGACGGCACCGGGGGCACCTTCGTCGGCCCCTCCAACAACTGCTCCCAGGATTCCAATCAAGCCCTCTTCGCCAGTATGCAGGGGCTTGTCCAGGGCGTGAAGGGCCACCAGGTTGAACTTCAGGACTGGGCCAGCCGCCATCCCGACCAATCCCAAGACTTTGACCGCATGATTGCCCTAGGGCAATCCCTCAAACGTGCCCTCCAACCCTTCGGCAACCCCCGCCCCGACTGGGAACGCAACGAATTTAACCTCGGCAGCACCCTCGAAGACGAGCCCCTCCGCAACCTGCTGATGGGCCTAGGCAGTTGGCGCACGGTTCTCCCCCGCAAGGCCAGCGATGTGGTGGTGCAGCAGTTCCTCAAATACGGAGCCTCGGCCTGGGTGCTGCGGACTAGCCAGATCGGCGGTTATGATCCCACCATCGAACCCATTGCGCCCATGACCTTTTAGGTGAGGGAATTTCAGGGCTCAAGCTGGTTAGGGCTTCATCCCAAATTTCAGATGTGAACGTCTACAACCGTGAGGGGCTGGAGCGGACTGAAAGTGGATCGGGTCATGTGCAGAGATCATGGGGGTGCTGAAGGTGTGGCCTCAGCGGGGGTGGGACTATCTCAATCGGTTGGAGATCGCTCCTATGAATTTCCTTAACCCTTGCTAAACAAGGCATTCACGACGCTACCCCTACCGTTAGCGCCTCTTGCCAAACCCCCAGATATGGGGTCGTTCAGAAAATTTTTTCAAGATTTTTTTGCCTTTTCCGCCCTTCTTCTGCTCTTGAAATGGCGAAACCCCTTGATTCGCAAGGGGTTGGGCGATTCAGAAAAACATTTGGTTAAGGTGTTGACAGGTTTTATGAATCTGGCTATATTGATAAAGCGCCTGAGGGAAACGCG
>JBBAWV010000175.1:0-6551 GCA_040396995.1 Nodosilinea sp.
ATAACCCCGATTCCCAGCCCAGCAAACCGTAGGGGCGAGGTCTCCTCGCCCGCTTATACCGGGGGCAAACAAGTCGGATTTGGTATAATTGAGAATTTCTTTGTCAAGCTCAAACCATATCGCGCCATCTTCACCCGCCACGACAAACTGGCCGAGACCTTTCTCAGATCTCAGCGCTATTTATATGGCTATAGGGCCACATCCATCATCTGGCTTATTTGGAGCCACGCCCTAGGCCGCTAGGCGTTCGGCGATGGCGTGGCTCCAAATGGCGGCTAGTTGGGCGACGGTATCGGCAATGAGGGGTTTGCCGTTCTGGGTGGTGAGGGTGAGGGTATCGCCCTGGACGGTGCCGAGAGGTTGCCAATGGCCCGCCAAGGTTTCAGACAGATAGGCTTCCCAGACGGCCTGGTGTTCTGGCGCAACGGATACCAGAATCCGGGCACCGCCTTCCCCAAACAGCACTCGATCCCAACGCAGATCGGTCTGAGTGGAATCCAAAGGCACCGTCACTGCTGCCCCAGATTGACCGCTGATGCAGGATTCCGCAAGGGCCACCGCAAGGCCACCTTCGGTAGAATCGTGGGCGGAACGAAGCCAGCCCTGGGCAATGCCGTGGCGGCAGGCGGCTTGCACCCGCTTTTCTAGGCCCATATCAATGGCGGGGGGGTGGCCTGTGGCTTGGCCCTGAACCACCATCACATATTCCGAGCCGCCCAGGGTGACGAGGGGGCGATCATTGGCCATAGCCGTTGCGGTGTTTTCGACGGTAGCGCCCAACAAATAGATGAGATCCCCCGTCGATTGCCAGCCCTGGCCGCAGGTGAAGTTGAGGTCGTCAATCAGGCCCACCATGCCGACGACGGGGGTGGGGTAGATGGGTTGAGGATTGCCCTCGCTATCCACGGTTTCGTTATAGAGCGACACGTTGCCGCCAGTGACGGGGGTTTCAAACTCGCGGCAGGCTTCGGCCAAGCCCCGGCAGGCTTCCGCTAGTTGCCAGTAGCCGATGGGCTTTTCGGGACTGCCAAAGTTGAGGTTATCGGTCACCGCTAGGGGCAGGGCACCGACGCAGCTTAGGTTGCGGGCGGCTTCGGCCACGGCGGCTTTGGCCCCTTCGTAGGGGTTGAGGTACACGTAGCGGGCGTTGCAATCCACCGTAGCGGCCAGCCCTCGCACCACGCCACCGGGCTGATAACCGGGCACGGATTCCAACGGACGCAGCCGAATCACCGCCGCATCGCCTTGGCCGGGGCACTGCACGGTGTTGTTTTGCACCTGGTGGTCGTACTGGCGGTAGACCCATTGCTTAGAGGCGATGGTGGGCTGTCCCAAAAGCTGATGCAGGATCACCGTCCAGGCGGTTGATCCGGTCTCCTTGGCCAGTCCCGATACGGTGGCGGCGGGGAGGCTGTCGTCGCTCCAACTCCAGGCCGCTTGGGCGTAGGCAGGCGGTTCGGGCAGCAAATCTCGGTGGTAAATGGGGGTATTTTCGGCCAGGGCCAGGGCCGGAATTTCGGCGGCGACCTCACCCTGAAACAAAATCCGCACGATGGGTTCTTCGATCACCGTGCCTGCAACGACGGCATGTAAGCCCCAGCGCTCAAAGACATCAATCACTTCGGCTTCGCGCCCCGCCGCCACCACAAACAGCATCCGCTCCTGGGATTCCGAGAGCAGGTATTCGTAGGGCACCATGCCCGTTTCGCGCACGGGGATGAGGTCGAGATCGAGTTCAATACCGACACCGCCCTTCGCCGCCATTTCCGAGGTAGAGCAGGTTAGCCCTGCCGCCCCCATGTCCTGCGCCGCCACGATGGCCCCGGTCTTAAAGGCTTCCAAACAGGCTTCTACCAAAGACTTTTCCAAGAACGGATCGCCCACCTGCACCGCCGGACGGTCGGCCTCGGATTCGTCGGTGAGTTCGGCACTGGCAAAGCTGGCCCCGCCCATGCCGTCGCGCCCGGTGGTGGAACCGACATAGAGGACGGGATTTCCCAGCCCCGCCGCCCCAGATTTCACGATGTCCGACGTTTCCATGATCCCAATCGCCATGGCATTTACCAGGGGATTGCCGTTGTAGGCCGCGTCAAAATAGACCTCGCCGCCCACCGTGGGCACGCCAAAGCAGTTGCCATAGTGGGAAATGCCCGCCACCACGCCCTGACACAGCCGACGGGTACGGCTATCGGCCAAATCGCCAAACCGTAGGGAGTTCAGCACCGCAATGGGCCGCGCCCCCATGGTAAAAATGTCGCGCAAAATGCCGCCCACCCCCGTCGCCGCCCCCTGGAACGGTTCCACCGCCGACGGGTGGTTGTGGGACTCAATCTTGAAGGCCACTCGCAGGCCATCCCCCGCGTCGATGATGCCCGCATTTTCCCCTGGCCCCACCAGTACCCGTGGCCCCTCGGTGGGGAACTGCTTCAGCAGTGGGCGCGAGTTCTTGTAGCAGCAGTGCTCCGACCACATCACCCCAAACATGCCCAGCTCCGCCCGATTGGGATGGCGACCCAGGCGCTCCACAATCTCGTCGTACTCTTCGGGTTTGATGCCCTCGGAGGCAATATCTTCGGGGCTGAAGGGAGCGGCGGCGTAGGCGGTCATGGTAGGCGCTCGAAAAACGACGAAAAATCTGCCTACCGATCTTAATTCAAATCCAAGGTAGAACGGCCACCTTAGCCGCCTTTATGGCCAGCAATCCGCTGGCGCTACCCCCACGCTCCAGGCATCTGGGGTTGTCGATGGCTGATAGCAATGGCTAGCCTTTGGGAACGCTAAGGCTAATTCACTGGTCGCTGCCAAGGTGATGTCGTTCCATTCATCTCATTAAATCCATACCCCGACATTAGAAAATCACCCCAGGTCAACATCCATGAACGGACTTGAATTAATCATCATTATCATCGGACTTGTAGCTATTGGATGGCTGCTAAAACACCTCTATACCCTGCGCCAACAGAGCCAAAAAGCCCAGGCCAAAGCCACTTTACTAGAGGATGAAGTCACTCGCCTCTGGACAACGCAGTCTGAACTTTCTATCGAGGCTAAGCGACTTCAATCTGAGGTAGATCGACTAATCGTAGAGAATCATGATCTCAAACAACGTGCCGCTATTTTTCAAGCCTTTGAATCCTTATCTATTGAGCAACTATCCTCAATAAAGAATAATCTTGGTATTGCGGCACGTCGCGACGATTTAAACCAAGCTATTGCCGAAGCTGAAAGTCAGAAGAAAGCCCTAGAAACTGAAATTAGCCAGCTTAAGCAAAGCGTTGATCTATGGCAAGAGGAATATCGTAAAATTGAAGCCCAACACGACGAAATTATCGATTGCGATCAGCGCCTCAAAGCCTATCCTGGGCTACTTCAACAGCAGGAAGAACTTATCCATAGAATCAATGAACTAGAACAGGAAAAAGCTGATCTAGCCGTACAACTCTGTCAGTCTCAAGCCCAGATTGAACGAGACTTGCAAGGGCTCCATCGCATCAAAATTGTCTCCGCCTGTCGCCAGCACAGTACTAGAGATAAAGAGCTTTTTCATGCCACGATTGACATGAACTTTAGCCGAGTGCGTGAAGCCCTCGACTTTGCCGAAACGATGTTTGATGATGTTCTAGATGTCTGGGATTCGGCCCGTGTCTCCGCCGAGGCTTCAAACTTTATCCGTCCTGACGACGCCTACCGCGCTCTACAAAGCCTAGCTTGGTTTGGGCAATACTATTTTGAACGGGATGGCGATATTGGCGATAACTTGTATGGCTTCTTGAAGGAAAACTACAATCTAGAATGCACTCCAGAAAGCAAAACCGTTGAAAATGATAAAAAACTGCGAGATGAACGATGCTTTTGGAATGGTAGTCAACGCAAGGAAATGTTTAAACACATTAAACTGGGCGGCGGCACCGGAATGAACAAAATTCTACGAATTTACTTTAATATTAACCGCGAGAGCCGAAAAATTGAAATTGGCCACTGCGGTAAGCATTTATCAAATTCAACCACCTAGACAAGAAATTTGGCTTCTTGAAGAAATCGAGTTTCTAAAGGCTGACAATATTTTCTGAAACAACAAACCACGTTGTCAATAGGTGGCTTTGTCGGGCTTGTTGGCCCACTCATCAAAGGCGGCGAGGGCTTCGGTCGGATTGCATCAGCAGTTGCAGCGGTATCTGGCGTTGATCGTGGGTGTTGGCCAGTTCGTTGTAGATGATTTTGCGGCCCTAGGCTCTCAGTTTGGCCAACACCCAAATCATCAAACCTGAGGCCGCTGCGATGATCAGCACTACGGTGAGGGCGCTGGGGACGGTGGCATCGGGTTCAGGCAGCGTGGCGGGAATCTCGGGTTCGGTGGGCCAGTCGGTGGTGTTGGCGGGTTCGGGCATAATGGGGGCGGCGACAGCAACGGTGACGTTGTAGACCAGCTCAAAGGGCTCAAACTCGGCTTCGTTTTGGGGACGACCCTCCAGTACCAGGGTATAGGTGCCCACGGAGGGAAAGACAAAGGTGGCGCTGGGGATATCCTGATATCCTTCGGCGGTGATGGGCTGAAGGTAGGGCTGGGCCAGCATGGTGTTGCCCTGGTAGATCCGCAGGATGCAGTCGCAATCGTCTAGGGGAATGACTCGGCCCCCTCGTTGGGTCAAGGCAATCCAGATCAGGGTATCTTCCTGGGCGCGGGGGGTGTCGTTGGGTTCGAGGTGGAGGGTGGCTCCTACGGTGGTGCTGGTCTGGACTTGGTGGGCCTGGGCTGAATGGTTGAGTTCGATGAGCGAGGAGATAGCGACGCTTCCCCCGAACCCTATCCAGCGGTTAATGGTGTTCTGGCTTTGGTTCAACATAGGTCTCGCTGGAGGTCTTAGGGGCATACTTCGAGGCGGCATAGGGAGTAACATAATAGGGTTCTAGGGACATCCAGACCCAGCATCGGCGGGATCGAATCAGCAGTACCGCTAGGCCAAATCCTAAAAATAGGCTGACCCGTAGCCATTGTCCGGCGTTGACGGGCAGTAGGCCACCGGAGGACGCTCCCATCAGCAAACCGTGGGTTAATCCCAAAAACAGGGCAGGCAGACTGAGAAGGTGCAACATTCGCCAGCCTGCCCCTAGCCAGCGCTGGAGATCGTTGCGGCTGGTGAGGGCTAGGGGAAACAGAAGTCCCAGGGTGAGGACTCCCGCTAGGACGCCCCACTGGTGCAGGGGCAGCATAAACCAAAGGGCGCTGAGGTTGCCCTGCCAACTGTGGTGAACCATCTGCACCGCATGGGCCAACCCCAGCAGAAAGGCTCCCACCCCTAGCCCCCGTCGATAGCGCATTGGTCCCGGCCACACTCGGCTGATGGGGCGGGACACCAGGGCTAGCATCAGGAGGGCCAGACTGACGTAACCGCCGTAGTCGGTCATGGCGTCTCCGGTGCGCGTGAGGGTGATTAGGCCGATAATCAGCGTAATCCAGCCGCCTAGGCGAAACAGTTGACTGCGGCGATCCTGGCTGAGCCAACTGGCCGAAAAACCAATCCCCACCATCATCGGCAGGGTGCCCAGGCCAAAGGCCAGCATGGTCAAAGCGCCAGAAGTGGCTTGGGTGGTTTCGGCGGCTTTAATTTGGGCGGCATAGAGAAACCCGCAGGGCACCAGCCCCCACACCAGACCCAGGGCAGCGGGCGTCCACCAGTGGCGACCATCGGCCACCTTGCCCATGGCCTGCATGAGGCGCTGATGCAGGGCTTGCCCCTGGAGGGGATGCAAAAACGGCAATCGAGGCAACAGCCCAGGGCTCACCTGCATCAGCCCAAACCACACCAGCAGGCTCCCGGTGAGCAATGCCATGGCACGGCGCAGATCGCTGCCCACCCCGGCCATGTGCCCCCCCGCCACCAGCACCGACCCCAGCCCGCCAATCAGCCCGCCCACCAGGGCATAGCTGGCCATCCGTCCGCCGTTCAGCAGCAGGTGAAAGCGCAAAGCCGCCCAGCGGTTCGGATGTTCCCCCACCCCGGCCCCCAGGGAAAAGGCCACTGTCAGTGGGCCACACATGCCTAGGCAATGGCCAAAGCTACCCAAAAAGCCGAGGCTGGTCATCAACAACAGGTCAACCATCGTGCTACGACCCGCCTAGAGATGCAAAAACCGATCCAACGCCGCCACCATGGCCGGGGGCCAACGGCGCACCTGGGCGACCCAGTCCAGATTTTTGTAGCGACCATCCAGCCCAATCACGGCCACCCAGTTGCTTTCGGCCTCCCCGGGCTGACCATTGGCCCATAGGGCAGCGGTGAGGGCGGCACGGGCATCGGCAAAGTTGGGATAGCGGCGGGTGAGGTTGCGAAATTCGCGAATGGCTTCGTTGGTATGGCCCAATTGATAATTGGCGAGGGCCGCATTTACACGGGCAAAAGCAAATTTTGGATCCAGCGTCACCGCCTGTTGATAGTCCTGAAAAGCGGCGTCCCAATCTCCCAACCCCGCCTTGGCATTGCCCCGATTGTTGTAGGCAGCGGCATCATCGGGGTTGATGTCCAGCACCCGGCTGTAGTCGGCAATGGCGT
>JBBAWV010000176.1:0-6446 GCA_040396995.1 Nodosilinea sp.
AAGGGTTTAGCGCCTGTGGTTGCCGTAAACGATATCTACCTGCTGCGCAACATTTGGTACCATGCCATGCCCAGCACCGACCTCAAGCGCGGGAAAATGGTGGCCAAAACCCTTCTAAACGAGCCCATTTTGTTTGGCCGCACCAACCAGGGCAAAGCCTTTGCCATTCGCGACATTTGCCCCCACCGGGCGGTGCCCCTAAGCTGCGGCTGGTACGATGGCGAAACCGTGCAGTGCTGCTACCACGGCTGGCGCTTTGATGAGCATGGCAAATGTGCCGAAATTCCGTCTTTGATGCCAGAGCAGGAGATGGATCTGAGCCGCTTTGATGTACGGAGCTACGAGGTCAAAGAAGTTCAGGGCAACGTTTGGGTATACATC
The DNA here is from genome assembly GCA_040396995.1 of Nodosilinea sp. GTDB lineage: Bacteria > Cyanobacteriota > Cyanobacteriia > Phormidesmidales > Phormidesmidaceae > Nodosilinea. The sequence continues at coordinate 382 of JBBAWV010000176.1, forward strand.
CCCGACCCCGACCGCACCAAGGCCCAACCGCCCCGGTTTGATGTGCCCAGGGTGCCCGGTTTTGGCGACGAGGTGGCCCCCAACGTCACCTACACCATGCGCTTTCCCTGCTACATCGACCATGCCGTGGTGGGGTTGATGGATCCGGCCCACTCGCCCTTTGTGCATCGCTCTTGGTGGTGGCGGGGCGGCACCCTGAATGACGAAATCAAATGGTTTGACCCCTCGCCCTACGGCTTTACCATGCGCAAACACCAGATGCCAGAACACATGGGCCGTGGCTATTGGCTGATTGGCGGCGTGCCCGAAAACGAGATTATCTTTTACCTGCCGGGGGTGCGCACCGAGGAAACGACGACACCCAAAAATCGGGTCGTGAATCTGACGACGGTGACGCCCCTGACCGACGACCAAACCGATGTCACCTTTCAGTTGTATTGGGATATTCCCTGGGGCAACCTGCTCAAGCCGATTTTGCCGACCCTGATTCGCTCCTTTTTGGGGCAGGATCGGGATGTGGTGATCAAGCAGCAGGAGGGGCTGAAGCATGAGTCGGTGTTGCGGCTGATTAAGGATTCCGACACCCTGGCCCGTTGGTACTACCAGCTTAAAAAGGAATACCAGCGCTCCGAGGACGAAGCGCGAGAGTTTGTTACCCCGGTCAAAACGCAGCTCCTCAAGTGGCGGGCCTAGTTGTCCAATTCAGGTGGCGCATTGCTTTGCGAGTGCTACGGGGTTAACCTCGCCTTGGTGTTATGCGCCCCAGGGAACTGCACGCTAAACGGCTGACCTACAATGAAAAACAACTACCGATGGCCCGTCCCATGACGACCTCCCCTCTTACGTCGGCGAAATCTCCTCAACCAACGACCCAAGCGACGGTGGCTCCACCCCTAGAAAGCGGCGACCGCCTGACGCGCCCGGAGTTTGAGCGTCGCTATGCCGCCGCCCCCGTCACCCAGGCTGAACTGATTGAAGGAGTTGTCTACGTGGCCTCGCCCCTGCGGTTTCAACAACACGCCGAACCCCACAGCCGACTCAATACCTGGGTCGGTACCTATGTCGCTTATACCCCTGGCACTCAATCGGGCATCGAACCCACCGTGCGCCTGGATTTGGATAACGAGATCCAACCCGATGGGGTGCTGCGGATCACCGAAGCCGCTGGGGGCCAAACCCGCGTGGACAAAGACGGCTACCTAGAGGGCGCACCGGAACTCGTAATCGAAATTGCCGCCAGCAGTGCCGCCATTGACCTAGGGGCCAAAAAGCAAGCCTACCGCCGCAATGGGGTGGCGGAATACCTGGTGTGGCAGGCGTTTGAGCAAAAAATCGACTGGTACCACCTGACGGAGGGCGACTATCACCCCCTGCCCGTGGACGACGAGGGTGTGATCCGCAGCCAGCGGTTTCCGGGGCTGTGGCTGGCGGCAAAGGCCATGCTTTCTAGCGATATGGCCCAGGTGTTGACGGGGCTGCAAACGGGGCTGCAATCTCCAGAACATCAGGCTTTTGTGGCGCAGCTTTCCGCCCCAGCGTAGGGTGCATTCGCGGCACCCATATCTTTTGGGAAGACCAGATCAACCCCTTGGCCGCAATGCACCAAAGCTCTAAGAGGCCAGGAGAGCCGCCACCGTATCTTCTGACATAAAGCGCCTGAAATCGAGGATTTCGACCAAAACAAGCTTGTCGTCAGGCGAGTAGTGGAGAATCACCTGGCCATCGTCTTCGGCGTAGGCGATGGGTTCCTGGGATAGCTCTACTAGCAGGGCATCGACATCTTTGCTGTAGCTAATTTTTTTCATGCCGCGACCTCCTGCCAGAACTTGGAGAAAATGATGCTTTCTCTAGGCTAGCTCTAAGGCCATTGCTGAGGAATGACACAAAACCCTAAACGATCCGGAATTTAGCCCGCCCAGTTTGAATCTCTCGCTAAACTCAAAGCAAATTTAGGGTTCCGGGCGATGACTCCAGAGCGCATTGACACGGTTTCAGCCAAGCTAGAGGATGGCACCATCGTTAAGGTGCAGGTGGCGGCGACAGGCGGTAGGCAGGATGTGGCGGGTGGACAAGTTCCCAATTTCAAGGATGTCAGCAAGGCCATTGAGGGTCTTGTGGCCGCTGTGGCTACCCCCATCCACAAAGCGATGCCTTCTAAGGCAACGGTGACGTTTGGTATTGATGTGGCGGTGGAACCGGGGCAACTAACCGCCATGTTGGTGAAAGGCGGTGGCAACGCTACCCTAGAAATTACCCTAGAGTGGGAGCCAAAGACCTAGGACATGGCCACCAGCCTCTATGAGCTATTGCAGGAATGCACCGTTAAGCTCACCTTGGCAAACGGTGCCTGTGGTACGGGCTTTTTTGTGGCACCGGGCTATGTGCTCACCTGCGAACATGTGGTGCGAGGGGCGGGGGAGACACCGATTCAGATGCGGTGGCAGCAGGTTCAGGATTTTGCCGCAGCCCAGATCGAGCGGGTTTTACCCGACTACGACCTTGCTCTGTTGAGGTTTGATCCTCCCCGTGGGGATCTGCCCTGTGTCCAGATTGATCCAGCGGTAGAACGCACGGATGCGCTGTACCTATTTGGCTACCCAGAGCGCGATTACCCCGATGGCCGTCCGGCAGATTTTGTGTGTGAGGGGCTGTTTACCGAAAACCAACTGCCCTTGGTGTTGCTGAAGCAGGGGCAAATGCAGCCAGGGATGAGCGGTTCAGCTTTGCTGAATTGTCGCACGGGTAAGGTTTGCGCTATGGCCAAGCTCTCTCGCGATGGGGGCTATGCCGACCTAGGAGGCGGTGGCATTGCGGCGGCGGTGATTCTAGAGCAATTGCCGGAACTGGTGGCTCTACAGCAGGCGTTTCACCAGCAAGATAACCGTTGGCAGACCCTGTTAGATCGCCTGGATGCCCTGCCCACCCCGCCCAAGTTTTGCCCCCACAATCTGCCCCGCAGCGGCACCAAAACCTTTGTGGGCCGCCAGCAAGACCTCAACCGTGTTCACGCCCAACTGACCGAAACTAGCCGCCTTGCCATCACCGCACTGAAGGGCATGGGCGGCATTGGCAAAACCGAACTGGCCCTGCAATATGGCCTGCTTCACCTGGAGTTGGGCACCTATCCCGGTGGTATTTGCTGGCTACTGGCCAAGGAGCAAAACATTGGTACCGAAATCGTTAACTTTGCCCGCATCCGTCTAAATGTAAACCCGCCCGATGGCCTGGATCTTCGGGATCAGGTGGCCTATGTGTGGAGCAACTGGCCTACCGCTGGGGATGTGCTGGTGGTGATTGACGATGTGGCTGGGCCAAATGAAAACGAAGCCTATGCGGCCATCAAACCCTACTTGCCGACCGATTCTCGCTTTCGGGTATTGCTGACCACCCGCCTGCAATTGGGGGCTTCCATCCGCACGATGGAGATCACGATTCTGAGCGAGGCGGCGGCTTTGGAGTTGCTGGAATCGTTGATTGGCAAAGATCGGCTGAACCAAGAACCAGACACCGCCAAAGCCCTGTGCCACTGGCTAGGCTATTTGCCCCTGGGGTTGGAACTGGTGGGCCGCTTTTTGAAGGGGAAGCCCACCTGGACGCTGGCCAAAATGCAGGAGCAACTCACCGCCAAACGCCTGGAGGCCAAAGCCCTAACCCAAGCCCAGGCCGACATGACCGCCACCCACAAAAACCTCGCCGCCGCCTTTGAACTAAGCTGGCAAGACCTGCCCCCCGTCGCCCAGGAACTCGCCTATCGGCTGAGCCTGTATGCTTTGGCCCCGATAGCGTGGGAGTGGCTGGAGGAATGGTATGACGGCACCGACCCCGATGACCTGGAGGACTGGCGCGATGGGGAACTGGTGCGCCGCAGCCTGCTAGACCTAGATGCCGCCAGCAACACTGTGCAACTGCATCAGATGATCCGCGAGTTTTTTCGGGCCAAGCTGGCAACCTTGCCAGAGGCCGATGCCCTGAAACGGCAGTATTGTCAGGGTATGGTAGCCATTGCCCAAACCATCCCCCAAGACCCCACCCGCGACCAAATTTTGGCTGTAACTCCGGCCATCCCCCACATTGCAGAGGCGGCTACAACTTGGCAGCAATGGTTAATTGAAGAAAACTATGGGCTGATTCGGCCTTTTGTAGGACTAGGTTGGCTTTATCAAGGGCAGGGAGCCTATGGGCAGGCAGAACCCTGGTACACAGACTGTTTGGCGGTGGTGCGAGAACGCCTGGGCGACGATCATCCCGATGTGGCGACGAGTCTGAACAATCTTGCGGCTCTCTATGAGTCGCAGGGGCGCTACAGCGAAGCGGAACCCCTCTATCGCAAGGCGCTGGCGCAGCGCCAACGACTGTTGGGCGACGATCATCTCGATGTGGCCACCAGTATGAACAATCTCGCGAGTCTGTATCGGTCACAGGGGCGCTACAGTGAAGCGGAACCCCTCTATCGCAAGGCGTTGACCCTTTGCCAACGGCTGTTGGGCGACGATCATCCCGATGTGGCCCAAAGTATGAACAATCTCGCGGCTCTCTATCGGTCGCAAGGGCGCTACAGTGAAGCGGAACCGCTGTACCGTGACGCCCTCACCCTCCTCCAACGGCTGCTGGGCGACGATCATCCCGATGTGGCCACCAGTATGAACAATCTGGCGCATCTCTATCAGTCACAGGGGCGCTACAGCGAAGCGGAATCGCTTTACTGCGAGGCGCTGACTCTTCGCCAACGGCTGTTGGGCGACGATCATCCTGATGTGGCCCAAAGTATGAACAATCTCGCGAGTCTGTATCAGTCAAAGGGGCGTTACGACGAGGCGGAACCCCTCTACCGCAAGGCGCTGACTCTTCGCCAACGGCTGTTGGGCGACGATCATCCCGATGTGGCCCAAAGTATGAACAATCTCGCGGCTCTCTATGAGTCGCAGGGGCGGTACAGCGAAGCGGAACCGCTGTACCGCGACGCCCTCACCCTCCTCCAACGGCTGCTGGGCGACGATCATCCCGATGTGGCGGGGAGTCTAAACAATCTGGCGCATCTCTATAGGTCGGAGGGGCGGTACGGCGAAGCGGAACCGCTGTACCGCGACGCCCTCACCCTCCTCCAACGGCTGTTGGGCGACGATCATCCCGATGTGGCGACAAGTCTGAACAATCTCGCGGCTCTCTATAGGTCGCAGGGGCGGTACGGCGAAGCGGAACCGCTGGCGCTTCAGGCGCTGCAGATTAGCATGAATGCCCTCGGAGAGAATCACCCTGATGTCGGGATTGACCTTGGTAATCTAGCCTCGATACAGGTAGCCCAGGGCAACTTTGAGGATGCAGAAGCCATGTTCTTGCAGTCACTCAGCATTTTCGTCGGTTCTGTCGGGGCAGAACATCCTTACACCCAGGAAACCATCAACCGCCTGGGAAATTTCATTACCACCGTGGTTGCCGCTGGCCAAACCCATCTGCTCTCTAACCACCCCACCACCCAAGCCCTGCTGGCGCAAATTCAGCCCTAGGGGTGCCCTCCCCAGAAACCAGGGTTCTCCAAGAACCCCGGTTTCTCCTCCCGTGTAGGGCATCAATCTATCAATTTGTGCCAAGATCAATCCATCGCCCTGACAACCCATTTCGAGCTACCCCCATGGAAACCATTGCCATCCAGGTCGATCAAGATGTCGCCAAAGCCTACCGCGAAGCAGCCCCCGCCGAGCAGCTCAAGATTCAGCAGCTTCTTAATAGCTGGCTAAAGCAAACCATGAAGCGCCGTCCCCTCGATGACATCATTCGCGACATGCAAGCCCAAGCCCAGGCTAGCGGATTAACCCCCGATATTCTCGACGACATTCTGGCCGATGACTAACCTACGGGTTGTGATCGATACCAATACCCTGGTCAGCGGTGTTTTGATCGCTGCATCGGTGACAGACCTAGCCGTTCAGAGGGCCAGAGCCCTAGGCACGTTGCTATTTTCTGTGGCCACCTTTGAAGAACTAAGCCAGGTGATCTTTCGCCCTAAATTTGATCGATACGTGTCCACCGACATTCGAGCGGAGTTCATCGCCCGCTTGGCCGAAACC
>JBBAWV010000177.1:0-6389 GCA_040396995.1 Nodosilinea sp.
CAGCACCTCTCGATGCTGCTGGTGCGCTCTTACCGCACCCTTGCACCCTTACCTGTGCCTGGAGACACCCCGAGGCCATCGGCGGTATGTTTCTGTGGCACTCTCCTCACGGTCACCCGCACTGGGCGTTACCCAGCAGGTCTGGTCCTTCGGGAGCCCGGACTTTCCTCAGGCCAGCCAAGGCCAGCCCGCAACCACCTCGCCAACTCCTTCCTACCTCTAGTTTAAATCCCTAATGCCCACTATGGGCACCCGTTGAAACGATGAGTGAGGGCAGTGGCGATGGCGCGTCCGGCTCCGGCTTGGCCCATGCGGGCACGGCCATTTTCGGCAATGTGCTGAAGGCGCTCCCTGTCTTGGAGGCAATGGGAGAGGGCTGATCCAACGGCAGCGGGGTTGTCCACCACAAGAATGGATGGCCCCAGCAGGCGAGACTGGGCCTCGGCAAAGGCGGCGGTGAACTGTGGCCCAGTGCCGGGGATTGTGAAGACCGGTTTACCTAGCCCCACGGCCTGTTCGGTGGCGGTGCCAGCGGTGGCCAGGGCGGCATCGGCCAGGTGCAGGCATTCGGCAAAGGCATCGGTGGTGATTACCAGGCGGCAGTTGTGGCGGCAAAAGGTGAGCAGAGATCCGGGGATGAAACCCGGCTCCGGCTGCCATTGGGCCTCGATCAGGGCATCCTTGAGAACGGCTACATTCAGGGATGGGGCAATGGCTCCCAGGGCGCGAATCTGCCGATTTGGAAACGCTTGGGCCACGCTGTCGAGGGCGATTACGATGCGCTGCCAGTTTTCAAAGGCTTCGGGGGCGCGGGAACCGGGCATTAGCGCCAGGGTGAGAACGGCCTCGGCGGGGGGGAAGGCGGCGGTGAGGCGGGCCAGTTTAGCCGTGGCGGTATCGAGACCATCCATCATGGGGTTGCCGGGGTAGCTGGCTTTTACCCCGCAGCGTTGCAAATAGTCTGCCGTGAGTTGATCCCGCACAAAGGCCCCTCGGCAGCGGCGATGCCCCATCAGCCAACGCTCCCAGGGCAGGTAGATCGATCCACTGCGGCCCTCCGTCCAGGGGCGGTTCGGCAGACGGCCCGCTTCGTTACGCACATAGTATTCCGATTTGGCGGTGCCGATGAAGGCATAGTCTGCGCCGCTGGCCCAGGCCATCGCCAAGGGCACGATATCGCCTACCGCCAGCACCTTCCCCCCGGTTTTACCCCAGGCTCGCAGGGTTTTGAGTTGTTGTAGGGTCAACCCGACCAGCCCGCCCTGAATATCGCGAAACGCTTGGCGCGTGTCCATATAAATGAAGCCGCCGGAGGGCATGGTTTGGGTTGGCCCCACGATGGGAATGCCGATTTTCTGGTAGGCTCCCCCTTCACCGACAATGGGCAGAGCTGAAATCGTGGGTGCATGGGGCAACCGTCGCAATTCCTTTAAAACCCGCACCGCAATGATGTCTTCACCGTGGCCATTGCTGATACAGAGGAGGTTCATGCCTGGAATGCGCGACTATTCTCCCAACGGTACCAGATCTAGGCCGATCCCATCCGTCCCCCCTGGCCCCAGCGGCGTAGGGATTGCCAGACCTGCCGCCACCAACGTCGGCCCTCAAGCCAAAGCACCTGGAGGAAGGAGGGTTGAGGATGGGTAGCAATTTTGAGGGTAGCGTTTTGTAATTGACAGTCCTGCAATTGGTCGAGGAGGGTAGCAAGGGCTGGATCGGCCTGGGCAAACTGGGCGGGCAGGCAGCGGGCCTGGTTTTGGCAAGAGCGACACAACATGGGCAGACAAGCCGAGGCTTGGGGCGCAACAACGGCGGGGAAACGATCAGCGGCAACGCTAGAGGGTCATCGTGTGGAACAGGAACGTTGCCTCGCCTATTCTGAACGATTCCCTAGGTTTAGGGTTCCCCAAAGAAAAAAACAACGCAAAGCGTTACGATTTCGCACGCTAGGTATATCCCAAGGGTTCGGCTAAAACGGTGCGCCGTGAACACTAATAAATGGGTAAATCGGGATCCGCGCCTGCAACCCTGACAAAACCTGAGTTCGGGTTAAGCTCAGTGGCCCTATGTCCTGCCAGCCCTCCCAGCCCCTCGCCTACAAGGCTACTGCTTATACATAAGTCTCTATTCCGACTGAGCCAAGGGTTGATCCCCCCTAGCCCCCCTTACTAAGGGGGGAACCGGAATCAAAGTCCCCCTTGGAAAGGGGGATTTAGGGGAATCTCCCAGACTGTAATTAGGAATGTCAAGCTGTGTATAAACAGTAGCCTATAAGGAGAGAGGATCTCGAACGTCTCAAAGTCCCTCTCCCCACGGGAGAGGGATTATAGGGTGAGGGCCTAACCGCAAGCGGTCAGAAGGTTGCCAAAGATTGAACCTCTGGGTTTACCCTGAACTGAGGTTACTGATAGGGTGTGGGCTGACTAGGACGGTATCCGGCAGATGAGCTAGACAGATTAGCCAAAGTAGGCGGGTTCGTTGCCGGGAGTCCATTTAATGTTGCACCCCACGCTGGGCCGTTGGTCAACGGGGAGGGGTTGACCTGTGAGGACGGTATCGATGGCGGCCCGGAGGTCTTTTCCGGTGACGGGCAGGCCGTTGCTGGGGCGGCTGTCATCGAGTTGGCCTCGGTAGGCTAGGCGTAGATCACCGTCAAACAGGAAGAAATCCGGCGTGCAAGCTGCCGTGTAGGCTTTGGCCACGGCTTGGGTTTCATCAAAGCAGTAGGGAAAGGGGAAGCCGCATTCTTCGGCCTGGGCTTTGAGGTGTTCGGGGCCGTCCTGGGGGTGGGTTTGCAAACTGTTGGCGCTGATGGCCACAATACCGAGCCCCTTGGAGCCATAGGCGTGGCCGATGCGGGCCAGTTCCTTTTCCACATGCTTCACAAAGGGGCAATGCCGACAGATGAACATCACCAGTAGCGCACGGGCATCGACAAAGGAGCCCAGGGTCACCGTTTGGCCAGAGACCACATCGGTGAGGGTAAAGGCTGGGGCGGCGGTGCCGAGGGGCAGCATGGTCGATTCCACCATCACCATGGGCCAGTCCTCCTGAGGAAACGGGTTTGCCCCTAGCCTATAGCAAAAGGTCTACCTCGCCAACCGCCGCTAGGTAAGGACAGGGTTTCCCAGATCAGGCTTCCCAGGCAGGACTTCTCAGGTCAGACTGCCAGAATGAGTAGGGCTGACGGTAAACCCCTGGCTAGGACAATCCTGCTGGAATCAGGCAGAATAACTAAAGTAACCCCCTTAGCGTTTGTCTCTATTACGTCCCACTCTACGTTCCATCGAGCCCCTCCGGGCTGGAGATAACGTTAAACCCTAGCGGTTGCATCTCTGCCCTTGCATCACTCCTTACCCTTTCTATCGTTCTAACTATGACGGCGACGACTGTACAAAATCCCCTCCTGATTGGTGCTGGCCTCCCTCCCTTCGACGGCATTGAAACCGCCCACATCGTCCCTGGCATCACTACGCTACTGGAAAACCTTAGGGCTGACCTGCAAGGGCTAGAGGCCAGCGTGGTACCCACCTGGGATGGACTGGTGGAGCCTTTAACCCGGCTTGAAGAGCGGTTGGGCTGGAGTTGGGGCATCATCGGTCACCTGATGGGGGTAAAAAATAGCCCCGAACTGCGGGCCGCCTACGAAGCGGTGCAGCCCGGACTGGTGCAGTTTTCTACCCAGTCGGGCCAAAGCAAGCCACTATACGACGCCTTTAAGCAACTGCGGGCCAGTGCTGCATGGGAAAGCTTTGACCCGGCCCAACAGCGGATTGTGGAAGCCTCGCTGCGGGAGGCGGAACTGTCTGGCGTGGGTCTGGAGGGGGCGGAGAAGGATCGCTTCAACGCCATTCAGCAGACCCTGGCGGAACTAACCACCAAGTTTGCCAACCATGTGTTGGATGCCACGAAAGCCTTTCGCTTGGTGCTAACCACCGCCGAGGAGGTAGATGGACTGCCCCCCAGCCTGCTGGCCCAGGCCGCCCAATCTGCCCGCGATGCCGGATCGGAGGAAGCCACCCCGGAGGCTGGCCCCTGGCACATCACCCTCGACTTCCCCAGCTATGGGCCGTTTATGCAGCACAGTCGGCGACGGGATTTGCGGGAAAAGATCTACCGGGCCTTTGTCACCCGTGCCTCGGAAGGAGATTTAGACAATCGGCCCCTGATGGAGCAAATTTTGGCCCTGCGCCACGAAATGGCCAACCTGCTGGGCTACCGCACCTACGCCGAACTGAGTTTGGCCCGAAAAATGGCCCCTTCGGTGGACGCCATTGATCAGCTCATGGAGGAACTGCGCCGCGCCAGCTACGACACCGCCGTCAAGGAACTGGCCGACCTGAAAGCCTTTGCCGCCGCCAAGGGGGCTGCCGAAGCCAACGACCTCACCCACTGGGACACCGCCTTTTGGGCCGAACGCATCCGCGAAGAAAAGTACGGCCTCAACGACGAAGAACTGCGGCCCTACTTCCCCCTACCCCAAGTGCTAGACGGCCTGTTTGCCCTGGCCCACCGCATTTTTGACATCACCATTGCCCCCGCCGATGGCGAAGCCCCCCTCTGGCACCCCGACGTGCGCTACTTCCAGGTGCTCAACGGCAGTGGCGACCCCATTGCCCACTTCTACCTCGATCCCTACAGCCGTCCCGCCGAAAAACGCGGCGGTGCCTGGATGGATACCTGCATCAACCGAGGCAAGGTGAAGGGGCAGGTGCGGTTGCCCGTGGCCTACCTCGTGTGTAACCAAGCCCCCCCGGTGGATGGCAAGCCCAGCCTAATGACCTTCCGCGACGTGGAAACCCTGTTCCATGAGTTTGGCCACGGCCTTCAGCACATGCTCACCCAGGTAGACCACACTGGGGCGGCGGGCATTAACAACGTGGAATGGGACGCCGTGGAACTGCCCAGTCAGTTCATGGAAAACTGGTGCTACCACCGCGATACCCTACTCACCCTCGCCCGCCACTACGAAACCGGGGCACCCCTGCCGGAGGATCTCTACCAAAAAATTGTGGCGGCTCGCACCTTTATGACCGGAAGCGCCATTCTGCGCCAGGTGCGCTTCGGCTGGACGGATCTAGAACTCCACCACCGCTACCAACCAGGAGGCGAAACCATCGCGGAGGTCAACCACCGCATCGCTGCCCAGTGCTCCGTCCTCAAGCCCCTGTCCGAAGACGCGTTCCTCTGCGCTTTCACCCACATCTTTGCCGGGGGCTATGCCGCAGGCTACTACAGCTACTTCTGGGCCGAGGTGCTCAGTGCCGATGCCTTCGCTGCCTTTGAGGAAGTGGGCCTCGACAACGAAACCGCCATCGCCGCAACGGGGCATCGGTTCCGGGATACGGTGCTAGCCCTGGGCGGTAGCCGTCATCCCATGGAGGTGTTCAAAGCCTTCCGGGGCCGGGAACCCAGCACCCAAGCCCTCCTTCGCCACCGGGGTCTAGTCGCGGCCTAGCGATCTAATCCAGTCACCGCTTTCTGAGGCCAACCTGGGGCCATCGTCACCTACGACGGGCTGCATTCAACGTTAAACGGCATCCTTCGCTGGGCGGGGCAGACGAATGGGCACCGCCCCCAGGAGATCACCAGCTTGTCGTAGGCTTCGGTGTAGGCTTCCCCGGTGTCTAAATTGTGGGCATGGATAAGCTGGGCCTCTCGGTCGATGGCGGTCGCTTCGTGGCCCGTGCGGGCATCTAAATTCAGTAGTCCTGTTCTCGCCACCTTGCCCAGAGTCGGCAAGAGATTGGTCAAGAAATTCGCGGGGAAAGACCGTTGTTAATGCTTACCTAGGGGGCAACAGCCTCCTAGCCCCGCAAGATCTAGACCATCGTCTAAGCCCCCATGGGAGGCAACTGTGGGAACCTGGGTATTATCGCTATGCAGATTGCAGGTGTTCCCATGGCTCGCTATCAATCCTCTCGCCGCAAAGAGTCGCTGCCGCCATCCAGAAAACCCACGCCTGATTTTCTGCAACCCCGCCCCTTCCCTCCTATCCCGGAAGCCCAGGAGTCCGCCCCGCCTAGCCTCAACCCGAACATCCCACCCCCACAATTCTCCATCGCAGAACCCAGCGGCAGTCGTCCCCAGCCCATTCAGCCCAAACTTACTATCGGCACACCGGGTGACAAGTACGAACAAGAGGCCGACCGCGTGGCCAGCCAGGTGGTGCGGCAGATCAACGCACCCACCGCCGCTCAGGGGCATCAGCCTCAATCCGTCCAGCGGGAAGCCCTACCCGAAGAGGATGAGCTACAAATGAAGCCCATGCTTCAGCGGCTAGAGATGCCCGAAGAAGACGAACTACAGATGAAATCGACCCTCGCTATGGGTGTTGTAGAAGGGGATGCTTCGCCCAATTTAGAATCAGCCATTCAGCAATCTAGGGG
>JBBAWV010000178.1:0-6386 GCA_040396995.1 Nodosilinea sp.
AGGTCTCCTCGCCCGCTGATACCGGGGGCAAACAAGTCGGATTTGGTATCAGACCTCAACCCATTGCCGCAGTAGGTTGGCGTGGGTTTTGCTGAGCAGGTCAAATTCGGTGGTTTTGCCGTACTTTTCAAACAGGGAACGGCGCACGGTGTCTAGGTCAAACAGAATTTCGCGGTGGTGGGCAGACCGCACCTGGCTTTGTACCCAGGTCACGGCGGCGAACCGCACCCCTTGGGTGACCTCAGTGACCTGATGCAGGTAGGTGGAAGGGTAAACAATAGCCGACCCAGCGGGCAGTTTGATGGTTTGGTCGCCCAGTCCGGCATCCAGCATCAGTTCGCCGCCTTCGTAGGAAGCCGGATCGCTGAGGAACACGGTGAGGGAAATATCGGAACGGTGGAGGGGTTGATCACCCATGACGGCGTTGTCGGTATGCCAGCCGTAGGCCATGCCGGGGGTGTAGCGGCTGATCAACAGGGGCCGCATGGCCTTGGGGCGGGCGATGGCCTGAAACAGTGGATTGCCCAGCAATGCGGTCTGAAGGATGTGGCGAATCGTTTGGGCGGTGTCGGTGTCTCCCTTGAGCTGATCGTTATTTTTGACGGTTTTGGCAAAGGTGCCCGCCGTCAACTTGCCATCCACAAATTCCGCCGTTTTCAGCAGGTCATGGATAGTGGCCAGGTCTTCGGGGGTGAGGAGCGGATCGATGCAAACAATCATGGGTTGAGGCCAGGGATAAGACCAACAAGGCGGTTGGGGAGACGCATCCATTCTGCGTTTCCCCCTAAATCGAGGTGTTTTTATTCGCCGTCTTCGCCACCTTCGCCGCCTTCACCACCTTCGCTCGTACTATCCGTACTGCTAGTGGCATCGGTGCTGGCATCGTCGCTAGGAGCCGTCTTCGTGGTGGGGGCTACTTTACCCGTGCCTTCTACCGTATCTGATGGGGCTGGAACGTCTTTGGTAGCAGATGGGTCAGTGGCTGGTTTGCTAGATTCTGCGCCAGTTTCAGCTTGAGTAGGGGTGTCGGTCGTCGTCTCCGGATCCACCGCCTTGCCCGGCTCCTGATTTTGAGTAGTTTGCGTAGGCGCGGTAGGAACGGCAGCCCCCCCTTCTTCTCCACCATCGGGTGTAGTCGTGCCACAGGCCGCAACCGTTGTGGCTAGGCCAAGGCTGAGAAATAGCGCGACGGCTTTCGAGTGCATAGTTGGAATTGACCTGTACTGGATTTCAGGGCGATCATAGCGCTCCAACAGTAAAGAACTAGGAAAGAGGCCTAACGACTTTTAGCGAGGGGCAGGGTTACGGTAAACGTACTACCGCAACCGGGTTCGCTGTAGACGGTTAGGGTGCCGCCGTGGTGCTGGGTAACAGCTTGGGCAATGGCTAAGCCCAAACCAGAACCGCCTGCGTGATAGCTGCGGGCCTGATCGACGCGCCAAAATCGGTCGAACAAGTGCGGCAGATGCTCGGCGGCAATCCCAATTCCGGTATCTTGAACCTCGACCACCGCCTGGGAAGGGCTGTGGTGTAGGCGCACGGTGACGGTGCCCCCACTCTGGGTGTACTGAAGGCCATTGGCGATCAGGTTCGTGAACAAACGCTGGAGCTGGCTAGCATCGCCGTTAACATCGGCGTTAGCGTTGAGTTCAAGGTTGAGGTCGATCTGCTGTTGGTCAGCCCGATCCCCGTATAGCGTCACCAAGTCCTCCAGCAATTCATCCAGGGCAATCACGGCCCAAGCCCGCCGATCCGGGGTTTGGCGATCCATACGGGCCAGCAGCAGCAAATCCTCCACCAACTGGCTCATCTGATCTGAGGCGCTGGCGATAGCCTGGAGCTTTTCGGCATCGGCAGGGTGGATGCGCTCCGGGTGGCTTTGCATCACCGCAATGGAGGCCCGAATGGCAGTTAAGGGATTACGCAACTCGTGGGAGGCATCCGCCGTAAACTGCTTCAGTTGGGTCAAGGTTTCCAGGACAGGTTTGAGGGATTGCCGCGTCAGCCAAAGCCCTCCCAGGGTCGCAAAGCCCGAAACAATCACCACGCCAAGGGCCAGTCCGGCCTGCAAACGTCGCAGTTCTGCCTCTAGGTGAACCGTCGATTCGCTGGCTCTCACATAGCCCGTGGGATAGGCTTGAAGGGATAAATCGCTGGAATAGACGGGCAAGACAAAACTGCGAATGATGCCTTCCTGCCTCCACGCACCCTCGGCATCCAGGCTAGCGGGAAGGGGCGTTGGGGGGAAAAGGGTGCCCTCTCGCACCATCAGTTGGCGCTGGGCATCGAACCACTCTACCCCTTGATTTGCCGGGGTTAGGGGATTGGCCACCACCGTAGGCATCGCGCCCGCTTCGTATTTCCCCATCAGTTGCATCAGGGTGATGGGCGACGAATCGTCCTCCCCGTCGTTGGGCCGATAGGCGTCGTCCTCGTCGTCCGTCGTCAGTTCTCCGTACTCGTGCTGGATGATTTCAAGGGTTCCGGCGGAGGCGGTCGCCACCTGGCGCAAATGAAGGTTGAGCTGATGCTGACGATCACGGGCTACTAGGCCATAGATTGCCGCCGAAAAAGCACCTAAAATCACCGCGATTACCGCCAAATACGACCAAAATAGCCGATTTCGCAGATTACCCAAACGGGGATTAGAGATGAGGGTTGAGCCGATATCCCAGACCATAAACATTCTCAATGAAGCGGTCAGGAGCCCCCGCCGCCTTTAACTTTTGTCGCAGACTTCTGAGGTGAACTTTGACCGTTTCTTCGGCGGGCATATCTTCGTAGGCCCAAACTCGCTCCAAAATTGCACTGCGGCTAAGAACCTGGCTACCATGGCGCAGAAACAGCTCTAGGAGGCCATATTCCTTGGGAGTAAGGGTTAACAACGATCCGTTATAGGTCACTTCACAATCGTCAGGATTAAGGGTCAGTCTCTCCCACCCTAGGATAGACGAATGGGCCACCGTCCCCCGCCGTAATAATGCGCGAATGCGGGCCAAAAGTTCTGGTACATCAAAGGGTTTTACCACATAGTCATCGGCTCCCACATCCAGGCCAAGTACTTTATCTTCGCTGGTATCTCGTGCCGTTAGCATCAAAATTGGAGTCGTTAAACCCATGTGGCGCAGCTTTCGACAGAGGCTCAGGCCATCGATCCGAGGCAGCATAAGGTCTAGGATAATCAGATCAAAACTATGGGTTTCGGCAAAGGCTAGTCCTAGTTCGCCATCGGCAGCAACGTCTACCACGTACCGCTGATCCGTCAGGGCTTCTGCAATAGCTTTCGCAATGCGCTGATCATCTTCCACAATCAAAATTTTCATCCTCACGCCTCCTATTCAAGCTTCCGCCGACCGACTGACTTCCCTGAAATGAGATTCCCTAGAGGCTGAACATCTGACTGACACAATCCCAAAGACCTTTGATATATCGTAGGTTGGGTGGCGCGATAGCAGAACCCAACAAGCCCCAAATCCCCGGCGAGTGTTGGGTTCCGCTTCGCTGCACCCAACCTACTAGCGCTGACTTCCCTGAAATGAGATTCCCTAGAGGATGAACATCTGACTGACACAATCCCAAAGACCTTTGATATATCGTAGGTTGGGTGGCGCGATAGCAGAACCCAACAAGCCCCAAATCCCCGGCGAGTGTTGGGTTCCGCTTCGCTGCACCCAACCTACATTGGAGATGTGTCAGGCAATTGGGCTGAACAGATTCGTTGGATGAGCTGTCAGTAGGTCAACTCCTCCGATTCGTAGGTATGGGGTTCGATGTGAATGGTGATGCGGGCAGGGCGATAGAGTTCCTCTAGGCGGGCTTCTACGGCTTCGGTGATGGCGTGGGCGGCTTCTACGGTGGTTGGCTGGACAACGAGGTGCATGTCGATAAATACCTGGCGACCTAGCAGCCCCCGTGAGGCGATGCTGTGGCAATTCACCACCCCCGGCACCTGGATCACCTGGGCGTGGATGGCCTCTGGGGCGATGGCCATTTCGTCTACTAGCCAGGGCAGGTTTTCCCGCAGCACCGTCCAGCCGCTTCTAAACACCAGCAGCGCCACCGGAAAGGCTAGGGCCACATCCAGCCATTGAATCCCCTGCCAAATGCCGATCAACCCAGCCATCACCACGATAGTCACCCAAATATCGCTCATGGTGTGGCGGGCATCGGCGATGAGAATTTTGCTGTTGAGGGCCAGCCCTACCCGTCGTTCGTAGAAGGCCACCCCAATGTTGATACCCAGCACCAGTAGCATGATCCACAGCGCCGTTGGCCCCATGGTGACGGGTTCGCCTCCGGTCAAAATCCGCTCGATGGCGCTGGTGAGAATTTCAAAACAGGCAATCCCCAAAAAGGCGGCGATGCCCAGAGCACCGATGGCCTCGAATTTGTGGTGGCCGTAGGGATGATCTCGGTCGGGGATGGGGTTAGCGAGTCGGTTGGTGGCCAGTCCTAGCACGTTATTGGCGCTATCGGTAACGCTATGGAGGGCATCGGCCATCAGGCTCAGGGAACCCGTGAGGCTGCCCACCGTGGCCTTGAGGGCGACTACGGTTAAGTTCAACCCCAAGGTAATCAACAGCACGCGCTGGATAGCTTGGCGATGGTCGCCTCCACCGGAAACCTGTGCCTGGGCCATGGTTTTTCTCCCAATTTCTCAACGCTTGCCCCCATGCAAAATGGCCACGCCTCAACCAAGGTCGCTCTGCACGGTAACTCGCCCCCAATGTACCCCGTGTTCCATGGTTCTAGACCAAGTGTGAACAAAACAAAAACGCCAATCCCATTGTGGGGGACTGGCGCTCAAAGCTCACAGATATGGCTACCCTTAAGCATGCCCAAAGACCTTCCTAAAACGTCGTCCTCCAAGCACAAAATCCTAAAGCTTTCGATTTTCTTTAGACTTCTAGGGTAGAAAAAACGGCGGTCATCGCCCCCCTATGGACTAGGCTTCTGGCGTATCTTCCGCCGGTGGGTTGTCCGGCTGTTCTAGCCGTTGCAGACAGGCTTCTAAGGCGGCCCGCACCGATTCATGGGTGTATTCGTCGTCGGGGTGGGGGGCTTGGCCTGGTTTTTGAAAATGGGGTCGTTCGTCGTAGATTCTTCCCCACAGCACATCGGTTTGATGCACCAGTTCGTAGAGGGTTGCAGGGGAAGCCAGCACCGCTTCTAGCAAGTCTTTAATGGCCCCAACGGGATTGTCTAGATAACGGCTGAGGCGCATGGGATCATCCTCGAGCCAGCGACCTAGCACCTGCTGAAGGGCACCTTCCCGGTCGTCTAAATTGGCCTTGAGAAGCTGATCGACCTCGCCCTGCACCTGCACCAGCTTGGGCACGGGGGATTCCCCTTTCATAAACCCACCCGCTTCCTGACCAATGGCATCGGCCAGTGAGAAAGGACGCCCCCGGCGAATGTCCTGCTGAATCTCGGCATCGGAGGGGGACAGGGTTAAATCGTCGCCAGCGCTGAGGGGGTCGGGCATGGTCAATACCGTGGGGGTGAACCAGGGACAAGGGGGCGCACAGGGACAAGGGGCTGAAGTCCCTTGTTTGTATAGACTCAAGAGATCACAAACACGCTCTTTTGCCGTGATCTAGCCCTCTCCCAGGAGGGAGAGGGGCTGGGGGTGTAGCTTGCTTCCCGTCAGGGTGGGCTGCGGGGACTTTGCGATCTACTGAGACTGGCTAACCTATTCGTACAGCCAGGAATGGGCGCTGGTTTTCCAGGAGACCAGTTCCGCCGCCGTGAACCACAGGGCAATTTCGGCCTCGGCGGTGTCGGGGGCATCGGAACCGTGGATGATGTTGCGACCCACGGTGAGGCCCAAGTCACCCCGGATGGTGCCCGGATCGGCTTCCTGGGGCTTGGTGGCACCAATGATCTTGCGGGCGGAGGCAATCACATCTTCCCCTTCCCACACCATGGCCACCACGGGGCTAGAGGTGATGAAATCCACCAGACCAGCAAAGAAAGGACGGTCGCGGTGGACGCCGTAGTGCTTTTCCGCCAGTTCGCGGGGCACCGCCATAAACTTCATCCCCACCAGGGTGAAGCCTTTTTTCTCAAATCGGCCAATGATCTCGCTGATCAGGCCGCGCTGTACGCCGTCGGGCTTAATCATTAAAAAGGTGCGTTCCACAGATACGGGCTCCTAACGTGAAAACGGGACGTCGAAACGGTCGAACAAAACTGTCAAACCTTCTCTATGCTCAGAAACGGTGGCCACTTTGTAAAGGATTTGCCCATAGTTTTTGTCGCGATGCCCCGCGCAGACCCTAGACCGTTAACCGATTATGAATTCTTATACCAAATCCGACTTGTTTGCCCCGGGTATCAGCGGGCGAGGAGACCTCGCCCCTACGGTTTGCTGGGCTGGGAATCGG
>JBBAWV010000179.1:0-6172 GCA_040396995.1 Nodosilinea sp.
CGACAACTTGGCCAAAATGAGAATTGCTGCGAGATTCCTGTGAATTGCCTAGGGGCTTGCATAGATGTGCTAAAGTGAACCTCTGGTCATGTGATGGTTGATTCACTGGTTTCTACTCGGGCAGATCGTCCAGACGCTGTTGTTACAGCCAACGTTTCGGCAAAATGCCGCCCTTTCACTCTTTCGGCGTTTTGTAGTCTGGCTACAGACTTCTTTCCTTGAGTGTCTAGCCCTTGATTCTGATCACGGCTGCCCTATTGTCTGAGGTTATCTAATGTCGAAGCGTCGCAATCCCAAGAAAGAAAAAGCACTGCGCAACCAAGCCTATGCCCGTAAGTTCCGCAAAAAGCGCTCTGGGGGGCAGCGTTTCTTCAAACGGAATAACCGTGGGGCCGACGAGGAAGGCAATAACGAGAACGCCAACAAAGAGGGGAACGATTACTCTGCGGCTATGTAGGCTCAGGCTGGCATCGCTGCAAGCCCCTGAAGAATGTGGTGAGCAGCGGCCTCTCCAGAGAGACACGCCTCTTCCACACCTCTTCCCTCACACCAATCGCCACACCCTGCCAAGGTCGGCACCGCTTCGGTGTACAGTGCCTTGGCAGGGTGACTTTTGCGGACAAGGCCGTAGCGCCAGCGATGAACCTGCATCCAGTCGGGCTGAGCTAACCAGTCGCCTGGGGATTCAGCCGCTTGAGCTAACATGGCTTGCCCCACATGGAGAAAATCTGTCGCGTCAAAGTAAGCGCTGGCCAAGGGATCTGTGCTGTGGGCAACCACCACCGGATAGGGCGGCTGGGGGCGTTTACTGCTATCGAGGGCCAGCCAACGCAACACGGGATGGCCTTCCCCCCAAACCACCCACCCCGCTGAGGGGGCACCGTTAACCGTTGTGCCGTTGCCCGTTACCCCATGGATATCGGCTGAGGTGCCTGGGGGATAACCCGCCATCACGGTAATTACGGGGTCAAAGATCACCGCCTCAGCGGCAGTAACCAAAGACGCCAGAGCCGCATTTTGACCCACCGCTGGAACCAGGATGGGAACTATTTGCCCCGCTGGCAGGGCCAACACTAGCGCCCGTGCCTCTAAGGGGGTCGCCGACTCAAGGCCAGCATCCGCCGCATCATTGACCCAATTCACCCGCCATCCGTGCGCTACGGGCAGGACTTGGGTGACTCGGCTTTGGCGCTGAATGGTCAGCCCCGTCGCCATTGCTTTAGCTAGGGCACTCATCCCCAGAGGAGAGCTGTAGTACCGATTTCCAACTCCCCCCTGCTCAGGGCGGGGAGCCCACTGTCCATTGGCCTCCAGGGTCAATTCAGCGGGTGCCCAGGGTTGCAGGATGCCTTGATCGACCCAATTTCTGAGCCAGGATTCCCCCAGGTGGGTGGGTGGCTGAATCAACGGACAGCCATGATCCACCGCCACCGTTTCGCTAGAACCCTGGGGCCAAGCCACCCGGCGCGTGGCCATGCGCCCCCCTACCCCTCGCGATTTGTCTAGCACCAAGACTTGATGCCCCGCCTGGGACAGCCGTTGCGCGGCGGTTATGCCACTCATCCCCGCACCGACCACAATCACATCCCACATTCCGGTAGCTCCTCTTAAAACTGCACCTGCATTTCGACTTGATAGGCATCGGTCACTTGGGGTTGCCCGTTCACCGAAGCCGGAGTTAGCCGCAGTTGCCTCTGTCCTATGCAGATTACCAGGTTGTCTAGGGCGGGGTTGCCGCTACTGGCATCCACATAGGCGGTGGAGATATGGCCATCGGCCTCTACCCGTACCCGTAGCGGTATCTGCACGGTAGTACCCGGACTGGCAATGGCCCCCCCATCATCCACTCCGCATGGGTCTAACCAAGGGGCTACGGCAATGGCCGCTGTGTTCAACAACTGGGGCGGGGTATCCGGCCAATCACTACCGTAGGCGGTAGGACTAACGCCCAAGGGCCAAAGTTGACCTCCAGTAGGACTAGGACTAGGGGGCGGCGTAACGGTCGGTGCTGGTGTGACGGTCGGCGATGGCGTGACGGTCGGGGGCGGCGCGATGGTTGCTGTTGGTGTGACAGATGGTGATGGCGTGACGGTCGGAGGTATGGGGACAAGGTTCGGTATAGACGTAGGGCCAAGGGGCGGTGTAGTTGGGGGATCTGCGGATGGGGATTGAGACGCCTGGGGTGACTGGAGAACGGGCGGGGGCCGATTCGGTGGTGTGGAGGGAGGGCTTTCCAGGGCGAGTGGGGGCTCCTCAGAGGCTGGGGTAGCGTCCGCTTGGATAGCCTCTGGGGCAGGGGAGACTGAAGGGGTATCTAAAGGGGTATCTAAAGGGGTAGCGGAAGGGGATGGCAGGGCTAGGATCTGGATGGGGATAGCCTGGGGGCGATTGGGATCCTGGGAGGGGGCGACCTTTGCCCAGGGGTGTAGGCCCAGCAGCAAGACAGCATGGGCCAGAACAGACAACCCTGCGGCTAGGGGCCAAAGGGTTTTGGGGGCACGATAGACCTCCAATCGAGTGAGAAAGGGCGAAGCTGTCATGGGATACTAGCCTAAGCGAGGGAAGGAAACGCTATAGTTGTCCCGTAGCTTCCCTGATTGGCATAGCGGCGTAATTTTAGGTGTCATGGCTGAATCTACCTTCGATGCGTCTTTGCGGGCCAAGGCTCTATCTCCACCTAGCCCAGCGGCAAACTGGGCTGCAACTGAGGACTGGCCCACGCCGCACATTCGGATGGCCAATCTAGGGGATCTGGAACAACTGACGGAGGTGCTAGCCAGTAGTTTCTATGATCGCACTGGCTGGCTGGCTTGGCTCTACCCCCTGGCTAAACTAGGCATTCAGGAAGACTTGAAGCAACGCCTGAAGCTGAATCGCACCCACTATGCCTGTCTGGCCATCGTGGTGGTTGATGCGGCAAATTACCCTGGAGAAAAGGCTGACCTAGAACGTGCTGATAGAGGGCAGATTGTGGGCACGGTGGAGATTGCCCAACGGCAGTCTTGGCCTTGGCAGGGCACCCATGCAAAGTATGCCTACATTTCCAATTTAGCGGTGGATCCGGGCTTTCGGCGGCGGGGCTTGGCGGCCCAACTGCTGACGGCTTGCGAAAGCCTAGCGCTGACCTGGCAGCTTGATCACCTCTACCTCCATGTGATGGAAGATAACCCAGGGGCACGGCGGCTTTATCGGCGGGCGGGGTTTGAGGTCTTTCAAACGGAGGAAACCCTGGCCGTGTGGTTAGGACTTCAGCCCCGTCGTTTACTACTCCAGAAAACCCTTTTGTCAACGCCTAGGGGTGACATGGCCTAGCCCATTCCTCGACGGCGATGGTGCCAAACAAACCGGAGCTAGGGGGGTATAGATGGCAGAGCCGGATGATGGTCAGCAGTCGTCAGGACGTTTTGTTCAAGGTTTTTGTCAAAAAAGTTTATCGAAATTTATGGAATGTTTATATTTTGGCCCTAGGAATTGATGCATCCTTTATCAGAACCTGACACTTTCTGCCAAAAGTTGGGTACGGCTGCTTTAAAATATGACCTGAAAGACCTGTGCTTTTCCATGGCCACGCGATATCAAGCCACACTAATGGAGGGTCAGAGCGTGTCATCTGCTGAAAATGATGGCATTCTGACCAAGATTCGCAGCCCGGATCTATGGATTGTCAACAGCCGCCGCCGTAACGGGTTAATTATCCACAAGGAGTTTTATACCGAGTTTGCTGGCCCCGGTGCTGCCGTGGGGGGTGGCCTAGATGACGACTGCCGAGGGATCATCCCCCTGGGTAGCCTTTCGCTGCTGCCCTCAACCTCCCCAGAGGAGCAGCAGAAGGCGCTGAAGATTCGCTTACAATGGGTACGCCTCACCCAAAATTTCACAGACAAACCCGTGGCCATCGACAGGGCACGCATGATTCTAGAGCAATTTAAGAGTTACTTTGACCCTAGCATCGTGGATCAGGTGCCGGACGAAGCCTTTGCGCTACTGGTGGGGGTTCTGCCCTACACCGTGCGTCGGGCTAGGGATTTGGTCTAGGTTGATCCTCACACTTGGGTGATGTGCCGCAGGGTACGCTGATTTTCGGCGGGGGTACCGATGGTGATGCGGAGGCCACCGCCCGTATGGCGAATTAGCGTACCCTGGGCCTTGAGCTGATGGAACCAATCCATCAGTTCCGCCTCCATCGACCGTTCTGGCAGGGTGGGGCGGGCATAGATAAAGTTGGCGGCACTGGGCCAAGGCTGAAGCAGGGTTTGGGTGGATAGGGCAGTGGATAGCCAGTCTCGCTGGGCCTGGATTTCGGGAATGACGCTGAGCAGGTCTTGGCGATGGGCGAGGGCGAGGGCGGCGGCGGCTTGGGTAGCGCTGGGCAGGTTGTAGGGTAGGCGCACTTTTTCGAGGGCTGCGGTGAGGTCAGGATTAGCCACGGCATAGCCCACCCGAAACGCTGCTAAGCGGAACGCCTTAGAAAACGTCCGTAGCACCACCCAGTTGGGGCGTTGCAGCACCTCGGCGACGGTGGTGTGCTGGCTAAATTCAAAATAGGCTTCATCTACCACCACCAGCACATCCTCCGACAGTTGCCGCAGCCAGGTGAGCTCAGTCTCGGTGAGGGCGTTGCCCGTCGGTGAGTTGGGGTGCACCATAAACACCAGCCGAATCGGTGGCCCTGCGGGTTGCTCGATGGCCTGCTGGGCGGACTCCAAATCAACGGCAAAGCTCTCCTCATCGCGCCCCACCGTCACCACCGGAATGCCCAGGGTGCGGGCCAAAATGGCGTACATCGAAAAGGTCGGATTGGCCACCAGCACCGATCCCTCGCCGCCGACACAGGTGGCAATCAGCAGGGATCGGATCAGTTCATCGGAGCCATTGCCCACCGAGATGTGCTGGGCGGCAATGCCGGGATCGGCTTCGGCCACGTAGGCAGCAATGCTGGCCTTGAGGTCGGCGTGGCCCCCGTCGGGGTAGCGGTTGGCGGCAATGGTGTGCTGCACCGCCCAGGCCAGTTTTTCCTTCAGGGGGGCGGGCAGGTCGTAGGGGCATTCGTTGGTGTCGAGGGGATCCAGCGTCACCGCTGCTACCTCGTCGGGGGTGCCAGGATGGGGCTGATAGGCCGCGAGATTCACCACATCCGACCGCAAAAATGCCAGCGCCATACCCCAAAACCCTCGTTTACTGTTGCCAAGACTATTGCCAAGTTCCCATTATTGCAGGCTTCCCATGAATTCGCTGCTCCCCCACTCCCGACTCCCCTTCACTCCTCCACCCTCACCCTATCCCCCACCCGTAGCCGCTTTCCCCCCTGCTGGCGAATGACGGTATTCACCGCAAGGCGATAGAAGTGGTTAAACCGATTCGTGGCCACCCAGGGGGGGAGGGTTGCCCGTCGTTGTTCGGTAAACATGCGCTGAAAATCTGGTGTGGTTTCTCCGGTGAGGGCGTCGCGGGTGGGCACGGGGCATCGCTGACAGGGGTTGATCCCCTCTAGCACCACCTCGCCCAGGGTGAAGGGCACTGGGTCGCCGCTGGCACTGAAGAGGCGATCTTCCCAAAATGGCGGAACTCCACCAATTTCGAGGTTGCTGCGAAATCGACGCCGCACGTCCTCCAGGGTTAGGCCGGGATACCAACTCGCAACGGTTTCTAGGGTGGCAGTGCTGATGACCGTGGGGCCAGAGGCGGCGGTATCGTCGGGGAAACCCATGTCAGCGTTTGTTTTTACGGTGACGGGCTGCTGAAGCACCTGTCCGAGCCAATCAGCTAGGGCTTCTAGATCGCCCGGTAGCTGAAAGGAGGCCGCGTCAAGGAGATCTGCGGCACAGGTGACGGTGATCAGATCTTCGCTGTAGCTGGCCCGCAGGCGATGGATAGCCGCCGTGCGCTTGGCATGGATAAATCGATCCTGGGCATCAAACAGGGCGTAGGTGCGATCCCCTTGTAGGGCACCACTGGCTAAGACCGTTACCTCCGGCACCGATACGCCATCCAGAGACTTAATGGGGAAAAGATTGATGCGGGCGAGATAGGGAGTCATGGGAAAACAGCAGAGACAACGGGTTCAGAACGAACGGAAGCCCTAGAGAAAATGGGGCATCACGCCAGGGGAATCATGAAAATTGTAAAAAACGGTTGCCTTTCTAGTGATTTCGTGCTCCAATATGTCATTGAA
>JBBAWV010000180.1:0-5885 GCA_040396995.1 Nodosilinea sp.
CCGAGGGTTTGCCAATCATGACCTACTCGCGTGGCTGAGCCAAAGTCGCTGGCACTACGGTTTGCGCTTGCCCAGTGATGTGGTGGTGCATGGCCCCCGTCGTCATCCCATGGCAGTCGGCACGCTTTGGCCCCCCAAGGGCGAAGCTCGATCTCCGCTAGCTCAAGGGGGCGGTCAACAAAGGGCGTCCGTTGATCCAACCCATCCCCCTATTCACCGTTCACCCTGAACCCTGTTTTGCCTCTAAAAAAGCGGAAGCCCAGTATTATGACCGCATCTGGTTCTCTAGAATCCAGTCCGTGCGGCGTCAGCTACCTTCTTGGGAGGCCGCATAAAGATGTGTCAGACAGTCAGGGGTTCGATAGTATGTCATGCGTTCTTCTGCATTTCTCTCTCGATACCTCAGTTCTTTTTTTTCGGGTGATTTTCATCTTCTTTAAGGTCTGAGAGATGGCACTCACGCTCACCCCAAATGTCTGAGCCCGTTCCTTCAACGTGGCCTCTGGATGCTGTTCCACATCTGTGCGGAGGGCGTCCCAATCGAGTTTGCGTTTGCGTCGGGTCACTTGGGTTGGGGCCAAGTCGGCTCGATTCAACCAGCGATAGATCGTGGCGCGACCGACGTGATAGGTTCTCGCCGCCTTCGAGATGCTACCGCCCCCTTCCACAAAGTCAATCACGCGTTTCCTTAAATCCAGACTGTAAGGCATTGTTTCTTGATTCAACCATCACTCCGATTGCAAACAGTTTACCGTCGTCTCAGCTTAAAGTGAATTAACTATAAGCCCGTGTGGCTCTGATACCAGCAGCCTATTCGTGGTGCGGTTCTTGGTGCGGAATCAGCGAATGGGGCTTTTCCAGTCCGTGCTTTTCCATCAGGGCTTGATTGCCCATCACCACCTTGGGCAAGCCATCGGCGATGATGCGGCCTTCGTCGATCAGCAGCACCCGTTGGCAGACCTCTAGGACAAATTCTAGGTCGTGGGAGGAGATCAGCAGGGTTTCGGTGGAGTTTTGCAAAAAGCGAATCAGGCGGCGGCGGGTGCGAAGGTCGAGGCTGGCGGTGGGTTCGTCGCAGAGGAGAATTTTGGGGGTCATGGCCAGCAGTCCGGCGATGGCGACCATTTGCTTTTCGCCGCCAGAGAGGTGATGGGGCAGGCGGGGCAGCAGGGCGGTGATGCCCGTCATTGCGGCGGCGTGGGAGACGCGGGCTTCCACTTCGGCAGGATCTAAACCCATGTTCTGGGGGCCAAAGGCGATGTCGTCGCGCACGGAGGCCGAGAAAAGCTGGTCGTCGGGATCTTGGAACAACAGCCCCACCTCTGGCCGAAACTGCCCCGGTTTTAGCGGTTCGCCAAACAGGGCAATCTCGCCCGCCGTTGGAGTCAGCACGCCGCAGAGCAGCATAAACAGGGTGGTTTTACCGCAGCCGTTGTGGCCAATGATGCCCAGCCGTTCTCCGTCGTGGACGGTGAGATCGATGCCGCACAGCACACCGGGCTGGTCGGGGTAGGAAAAGGAGAGAGATTGGGCGGCGATGGCCACGGGCCGCAGTCCGGGGGTGATCATTTGGTTGAGGCTGGTGGAAACGGAATCCATCATTGGCGCAAGAGTCCTTCTGCAATCACAATCCCCGCCGCCGCCAACAGGACGGCCCCCGTCAGCAGCCAGCTTAGCCGTGGGTCTGGGGCGGGTGTGCCAGACCCCACGGTGGAGGCCACGCCGTAGCCGTAGCCCCGTAGCCGCATGGCTTTGTAAACTCGCTCCGACTGTTCGTAGCTGCGAATCAGCAAGTTGCCCGCCAACATGGCCCGCTGCTGCATAGCCTGCCCGTTGATGCGAAGCCAGCGCTGCTTGGCCTGCCCAAAGCCCCGCAGCCGCATCGCCTGTTGCATGGTGGCCAGGGTGTCGGCAATTTCGTAGAGGTAGCGGTAGGCCAGCAGGGTCATATCCGCCAAAATGACGGGCAGGCCCAGGCGGCGCATGGTGTTCAGAATCGTCAAAAACGGCGTGGTACCCAGCAAAATGAAGCCTAGGGTCAAAATTGACAAAAATCGCCCCAAAATCAGCCCCGTAGCCTGTAATCCCTCCTGGCGCAGGGTGAGCCAACCCCACTGGGCCAGTACCGTTTCCCCCACCGTCAGCGGCAACAGCACCACCACCGCCAAAATGAAGAGGCCGGGATAGCTCAACCGTTGGCGCAAAAAGGAAAAGGGCAGCTCCGACAGGGCATAGAGCAGCAGGGCCAAGCCCAGCATCCAGGGCACCAGGGCCAACTGGTGCACCGTGGCAAAGGCAAACATCAGCGCCAGCAAACTCACCAGCTTTAGCCGAGGTGCCCAGCGGTGGATGACCGATTCGCGGTGGATGTAGGTTTCCGAACGCAAAGCTCCCATCTTGGCCTAGCCCTCCAGCAATTCGGGCTTCACCCGCTGCAAAAACAGCACCAGCATGGCCGTAAACATTCCCTCCACCATCATCAACGGAATGTGGGCGATGGAGAGGGTGAGAATCGCGGCCCGCTCGGCGTTAGCGTTCACATCGGCGGGAAGGTTGAGAATCACCAGGGCCAGAAAAATCAAAGCGGCAATGCCCAAGCCTAGGGCACCCCCCAAAAAGGCAAACACCCCCGTCCGGGCGGGTTCCGGCAGCACCTTGCCGATGGAGTTGCGCCCCTGGAAAATGTGGTACGCCAGCAGGGCCGGAATGCCCATCATCGCTGCGTTCACGCCCAGCGTGGTTAATCCGCCATGACCGATGACAAGCGCCTGAAAAAACAGGCCAATCAAAATCGCTGGAAAGGCAAAATAGCCCAGCACTACCCCCAGCAGGCCGTTCAAAATCAGGTGAACACTGGTGGGCGGCACGGGAATATAAATCGACGAGGCCACAAAAAACGCCGCCGTCAGCAACGATGCCTTGGGAATTTCCGCCGTGGGGTCGGGTTTGCGATTAATTTGCCGCAGGGAATACCAGGTCGCCAACCCCGTGAGGGCATAGCCAGCGGCACACACCTGGGCCGAAACAATACCGTCGGGAATATGCACTAGCGCTTACCCCTCGCGAAAAATAACGCGGTGCCTACGAAGCCCCACACCATCGCCGCCATGCTCACCCACCGGGGCACCCCAGCGGTACGAGGTTCTCCAGCATTGGCCAGCACGGCGGGAGCCCCCTCGCCCCCAGAACCTGACTCGCCAGAAGCCTCCCCTGGATTTGCCGCCGTGGATCCCTCGGCGACCGGAACCACCAAAATATCGCCGTGGCCTGCCTGTCGCACCATCACCTCCCAGTTGCCGGGTCGGCTGGGGTCGGGGGTGAAGACAAAGCGCCCGTCGTCGTCGGTGGTGCCTGTCTGCCAAGGTTCGTTGGGGTTGTCGGGGGCGTAGATGTTGACCTGGGCAGCTTTCATCGGCTCCCCAGAATCGTAGCGGGCCTGGATTTCGATGCCGTTGATGGGTTGATACTCAAGCTTGGCTCCGTGGGCAAAGACCGGGGTGGCCATCACAAGGCTCCCCCATCCTGCTAACAGTAAAACCAGTGGATTTTTCATGGGGTGGTTAACTGAATTTCTTCACAATGGCCCTCGCCCACATGGCCCAGGCTAGGCAAAATGCTAAGCAATGTATCGTAGTCTGCCGGGGAAAGCCCCTCGGCGAGGGCCACGCTGTCCACATCCACCGCGCCATTGGCCGCCAGGGCCGCGAGGGGATCAAACCCCAGGGCTCCGGTGTTGATGTCGTCCTCGGCGGGCATAGAACTATCGCCAAACAGGTGATCGAAGTGGAAGGTGGCCTCTAGATCCGCCGTGCCGTTGGCCGTGAGGATGCCCTTGCGCTCGTCGCCCACAAAATCGCCACAGGTAAAGGCCAGTTTCTCAGACATCCGCAGGGTGAAGGGCAGGGTTTGGCCGTCCTTGGTGGCGGTGCCTTGCAGCCAGAGGGAATAGCCCGCCGAGGGGCCATCGGTAGCAGGGGGCATCGTCCAAGCCAGGGCATTGAACCGTCCCGCCGGAGCTTCGATTTCGGTGACTAGGATGGGCTCAGCGCGGTCGTCGCCCTCGGCCAAATCCACCACCTTCGGGCTGTCTGCAACCACTTGGGACTTAGCCTGAATGGCTTCCCCCGATTCTGGCGCAAAGGGCGGATCGGTTTGGGATGCGGTGATTTCGGCCAAGGACACATAGACATGGTCAAAGGTGATTTCCCAGCCATCACGACTGGTAAAGCCCTGACGCACAAAGTCTTCTCCATTGGCGCGAATGGCTAGGGTACCTGTCTCGGCGGCAGAACTCTCCGTCGAGGCAGGGGCCGTAGGGTTAGTACCCGTGGAAGTCGAAGCACCGCCACAGGCTTGCAGGGCTACTAGGGCCAGGAGGGTTGAACCACCAGCAGCCAGTTTGAGGAAATGGGGCATGGGATGTCCATTGAATCAACAGAAGTTAGGCCGTCAACCGCATGAAGGGAAATGGAGTTACGGTCAAGGTATCGGCAACCTCCTGTTTACTTAACCCTGCACAACCAAAAACTTCAATGCCCTGGGGGGGCACTGGGGGGCTCATCCATCGCCTAAACCTCTGACATAGCAACGGTTTAGCCCCATCCATCTAAAATCCAATGGTCACAATAAGAGTCGTTAACGCTATACTCTCTGCGTCTTGCTATGGATAGCCACGACCCCACGGGCACCCCTGGCACCTCGGCCCACCTCTGCACTTGAAACCATGGCTTCTGAAAAGACGGTGACTTCCCTTCGACAGCGCCCCCTGAACCCTGGCCATGCTCGGTCAAAGCAGGGTTTGGCTTGGGGTTTCGCGACCGTCGCTAGTCTGCTGTTGGTGATGGGGGTTGTAGGGTGTGATCGAGCGTCAGAGATGTCGTCTCCAACAGCCCCACCCACCGAATCCCCTTCAGAGTCGTCCTCCAATTCATCCCCAGGTTCGCCCCCCGAACCCGCCCCCACGGTAGATCCACCCCCAACGCCTGCCCCCCAGGAACCCGTTGAGCAGACCCCAAATATCACGCCTCCTGTACAGCGCGATCCGCTCCCCGATACCCTCGTCAAACATTGGGAGCCGATGAGCAACGTCCTCCTTACCTTTGGCCCTATGACCATCACCAGCGGCGACATTACCTGGGGCAGCGGCCAAACCACCCCCTACACCCTGATCAGCACCGAGGGCGGCTTTTTGCTGAAGCTAGAGGCCAACCCCAGTTTCTACGACATCAACCATCCCTACGTGAAGCTGATCCCCAACACCGACGCATCGGGCACCATCACCACCGTCGAAGTGGCCTTTTACGAAGGCGAAGCCCAGGCCCAGCGGGATGAGTATATTATGTATGGCACCTATTTTGTGAATTGATGGGTGAACTGAACCTAACAACCAAAGTAAAATTGAATATCATAACTTGCCAGGTATAGACTTCTAGTTTTTGTGACTACCGATACAAAATATGGCTAGCAACTCTTTTTTTGATGAACAGAAAGAACAGTCTCTGATCAAAGCCAGAATTGTTGAGAAATACTTCTGGGTTTGGGCGAAGATAATGATTTCAACAATTAAATCATCAAAAAGACCTAATCCAGAACCAAGAATTGCCTATATCGACCTTTTTGCTGGTGCAGGCAGATATAAAGACGGCTCAAAATCAACGCCAGTAAAAGTTCTGGAAACCGCCACCTCAGATTCAGATATGCGAAATATGTTGGTATCAATTTTCAACGATGCTGACACTAAAAATGTTAACTCTCTCCAGCAAGCTATAGATTCAATTCCAGGCGTCGAAAGTTTAAAGTATCAGCCTCAAGTATTGAATCATGAGGTCGGGGAGGCTCTCCCTGAGTTCGTGTGATAATTGTGTAAGGTTCTACAACCCGTGAGG
>JBBAWV010000181.1:0-5852 GCA_040396995.1 Nodosilinea sp.
CGCTGGTGTTGTGTCCAGAATTCTCAAGTAGACCCTAGGCTCTATTGCTAGAAGGCAAGGACAGGTACAGGTACGTATTGTCCTGTCCTTGCTTTTCTCATCGGTCTTTTCGTTGAACCTTGAAAACTTAATCGGAGTTAGCCCTATGGCCACTATTCAGCAGCAAAAAATTCGCATTCGCCTCAAAGCCTTTGATCGCAGACTGCTCGATACCTCCTGCGAAAAAATTGTAGATACTGCAAACCGTACCAATGCGACGGCAATTGGCCCCATTCCTCTGCCGACTAAGCGTCGCATTTATTGTGTGCTCCGTTCTCCCCACGTAGACAAAGATTCTCGGGAGCACTTTGAAAGCCGGACTCACCGTCGTATCATTGACATCTATCAGCCTTCCCCCAAAACGATTGATGCGCTGATGAAGTTAGACTTGCCTGCGGGAGTTGATATTGAGGTGAAGCTGTAGGTTTACCTCAATATCACACTTGTAGTCATTTTTGATAAGAGCGAGACATTTTAAGCGCCTAAAACCCTTGCAAATCAGGCTCTTGACTGTCTCATCGTTAGTCGAAACGGCTATATTTCCTCAGAGTCGTTACCTTTGATAGACTTCTCCCTTTATTTCCTTGGGAATAAAGGGAGTTTTTATTGCGTTTACCATAGCCATTGAAAAAAACTTGCCTGGGCATCGGAAAAGCTGGTGGACAGCTTCACCAGGGCGGCGAAATTCTGCCCAATTGGTGAGCTAGGATAGAGAAAGATTATATTAAAAAGTATTACGCTTGAACGATGTTGAGTGTTCTGACACTCAGCACAGAGGCATTTTGATCCATAGGGGAGTCCATGGCATTCTCTGAATCAATTTCTGTCCGGGAGCTACCGCTGTTTCCTTTGCCAGAACTGGTGTTGTTTCCAGGACGGCATCTTCCCCTGCACATTTTTGAATTCCGTTATCGAATCATGATGAATACGCTGCTCCAAGGGGATCGGCGGTTTGGGGTGTTGATGCTGGATCCGGCGACGGGAGAGCCTGCGCAGGTGGGTTGTTGTGCTGAGATTTTGCACTATCAGCGATTACCCGATGATCGCATGAAAGTTCTGACCATTGGGCAACAGCGTTTTCGAGTGTTGAGTTATGTGCGAGAGAAGCCCTATCGGGTTGGTCTAGTAGAGTGGCTGGAGGATAAACCCACGAGTGGTAACTTAGCTCCTTTGGCTTCGGATGTGGATCGGTTATTGCGGGATGTGGTTAGACTGTCAGCTAAGTTGACCAGCCAGGAAATTGAGATCCCCGATAATATTCCGACCCTGCCCACGGAACTCTCCTATTGGGTGGCTAGCAATCTCTATGGCGTGGCGCTAGAGCAGCAATCTTTGTTGGAAATGAATGATACAGAAGCTAGGCTAGAGCGTGAGGTCGAAATTTTGACCTCGACCCGTAACCATTTGGCCGCCCGCACCGCCCTAAAGGAAGTGCTGGAGTAAGTGCAATGAGTTCGGCTTATTGATACGGAGATGGCGACAAGCTACACAATATGGCGCTAGGCGAAGTGTGGCCCATCGGTGCGCTTGGCTGAGTTTATGGCTTATCTGGGTTGATCGGCGCTGTACTTGGCCTTTGCTGCCGTCAAGCTACTAGTTACAGCGATGAGGTCGTAGCTGCCGAAATCCATCAGTTGTTCTGTGCATTGGCTCAGTTCTTGAATGGCTAGCAGGGTTTTATCCTGGTGGCAATCGGTCTCTAGATCGACGAAAAAGAGGTAATCACCGAGGGCGCGTTTGGCCGGACGGGACTCGATGCGGCTGAGGTTGATGGCGTGGTGGGAAAAGACCTGAAGCGGCTTGAGTAAAGCACCTGGAGCGTTGACGGGTAGGGTGAAGGCCAGGGAGGTATAGGTTCCGGTGGCGGGGGCAACAATGCTGTCCGATGGGCCTAGTACCCAGAATTTAGTGCAGTTGTCGGCATGGTCGTTGATGTCGTGGGCGAGGATAGGCAGATCGTAGAGTTCAGCAGCCCATTCAGAGGCGATGGCGGCGATGGTGGGGTTGTCGGCCAAATGCTGAAGGGCTTCGGTGGTGGAACTGGTGGGTACGAGGGTGGCCTGGGGAACCTGCTGCTCTAGCCAGTTTTGGCACTGGGAGAGGGCTTGGGGGTGGGAATAGACGGTCTGGATGTGGTCGAGGCTAGGGGCGTAGGACAGAAAGCCATGGCGAATAGGCATCACCAAAGCACGGTGAACCCGCAGAGTCCCTAACCGCCAAAGGGTGTCGAGGGTGGTAGTGACGCCACCTTCAATGGAGTTTTCCACCGGAACGATAGTTAGCGTAGTCTCCCCAGCAGCCGTAGCCTGCATGGCCTTGGGAATACTGGGAAAGGCCCGCAGTGTCACCGATCCCTGGTGTTGCTGTTCGAGCTCGAGGCTGTAGGCCAGGGCGGCGAGCTGAGAGTAGGTGCCTTCGGGGCCGAGGTGGGCAAGGGTGAGCGTCATGGGTGGCAAAAAGAAGTGGGGCAGGGCGAAGCGACTTCGCCCCTACAAGGGTCTGGGTGAACCATTGGGATTATCTCATTGGGAGAGGCGGGGTTTGAATTTGCGCAGACGCAGGGCATTGCTGACTACAGATACCGAGCTAAAGGCCATCGCCGCCCCGGCAATGATGGGGTTCAGCAGCCAGCCCACCAGGGGATAGAGCACCCCCGCTGCAATGGGAATACCCAAAACATTGTAGATGAAGGCAAAGAACAGGTTTTGGCGAATGTTCCGCAGGGTGGCCCGCGAAAGCTGGATGGCGGTGACGATGCCGTGGAGGTCGCCGGAGATCAGGGTGATGTCGCTGGCGGCAATGGCCACATCGGTTCCGGTGCCAATGGCCATGCCCACATCGGCCTGGGCTAGGGCGGGGGCGTCGTTAATGCCGTCGCCCACCATGGCCACGATTTTCTTTTCTCGCTGCAAGTCTTGAATCACCGATGCCTTTTGGCCGGGGCGCACCTCGGCAATGACGCGGGCAATCCCCACCTCCTGGGCAATGGCTTCGGCGGTGCGGCGGTTGTCTCCGGTCAGCATCACCACTGCCAAACCCATCCGCTGCAAGAGGTTGATGGCATGGACGGAGGAGGGCTTTACGGCATCGGCAATGGCCAAAATCGCCTCGACTTGGCCATCCACCGCCAACCACACCACCGTGCGCCCTTGGGATTCCATCTGCTCCCAGGGTTCCTGAAGTGCCTCCGTGGCGATCCCCAATTCTCGCAACCAGCGATGGGTGCCGATTTGTACCCAGTGGCCATCTATCGACCCCTGGACACCGCTGCCTGCAATGGCCTCAAAGTCTTGGGCATCCGTCAGATGGACTTGCTGGGCTTCGGCATAGGTCACGATGGCCTCGGCGAGAGGGTGCTCGGAATAGTGCTCTAGGGACGCCGCCAGCCGCAGCAACGCCAGTTCGTTGCCGTTGGCCGTGCCGCGCACCGTCACATAATCCGTTACCGTGGGTTTGCCTTGGGTGATGGTGCCCGTTTTGTCCAGCACGATGATCTGAATGCGGTGGGCCAATTCCAGGCTGTCGGCCCCTTTGATCAAAATGCCGTGTTCCGCCCCCTTGCCTGTACCCACCATAATTGAGGTCGGTGTGGCCAAACCCAACGCACAGGGACAGGCAATAATCAGCACGCCCACGGTGGTGGTCAGCGCCATGGTGAGGTCGCCCGTCGCTAGCATCCACACCGCAAAGGTCAGTCCCGCAATGGCCATCACTACGGGCACAAACCAGGCCGTTACCCGGTCGGCCACCCGCTGAATGGGAGCCTTCGACCCCTGGGCCTGTTGTACCAGGGTGACGATCTGGGCCAGAAAGGTATCCTTGCCCACACGAGTCGCCCGAAACTTGAAGCTGCCTGTTTTGTTGAGGGTGGCCCCAATCACCTCATCGCCCACGCCCTTTTGCACCGGGACGCTTTCCCCCGTCACCATCGATTCATCTAGGGTGGATCGACCCTCCAAAATTTCGCCATCCACGGGAATTTTTTCCCCCGGACGCACCACCACCACATCCCCCAGCATCACCTCGGTAATAGGAATATCCACCGTTTGGCCACCACGCACCACCCGCGCCGTCTTCGGTTGCAGACCAATCAGGTTCCGAATCGCCTCGGAGGTCTGGCCCTTGGCCCGATTTTCCAGCAGGTTGCCCAGCAAAATCATGGCGATGACCACAGCGGCCACCTCAAAGTAGGCCTCCACCATGTCGTCGTGGCTGTGGAATCGCTGGGGAAACAGCATCACCACTACGGAATAGAGGTAGGCGGCTCCGGTGCCGACCGCTACCAGGGTATCCATCGTGGCGGTGCGGCGCTTCAGGGCTTTCCAGGCATTGAGGAAAAACGACTGCCCCGCCCACACCATCACCGGGGTCGTCAACCCAAACTGAAACCAGGGCGCATGGAGCCATGCCGGGATGAAAGGCATCGGAATTCCCGTCATCATCGGCAGGGAACCGACAATCAAAATCGCCCCGATCACCAGGCTAAATACCGCCTTCCGCATCAGGTGTCGCCGCTCGGTGTCCCGCTCCCGACGGTCGGCCTCGTCGTCAAAGTCCAGCACGTTGTCGTTGAGGGGTTGGGCACCGTAGCCCGCTTCCTCAACAGCGGCCTGAATATCGGCCACCGTGACATCCTGGGGGCTGTAGGTGACAGCGGCCTGCTCGGCCCCAAAGTTGACGTTGCAGGCTTCCACCCCCGACACCGCCAGAATCGCGCCTTCCACATTGCCCGCACAGGCCGCACAGCTCATGCCCCGCAATTTGAAGGTTTGGGTAGTGAATTGAGTGGTTTGGGTCGGTTGGGTGAGCATGGCGGCTCTCCTAGAGTATGGGCACAGCAAACATCGACACAACGCATCAGAAGTCTGATACCAAATCCGAGCTAGAAAAACCCGATGCTTAACCCCGCAAACGGTAGGGGCAAGGTTTCCTCGCCCGTTGAGGTTTCTTCGCCCGTTGAGGTTTCCTCGCCCGCTAATAATACCGGGGGCAAACGAACCAGATTTAGTCTGAGTCGTAGTCGGTCGGTGGAACGAATGACCTCCTGACCTGGGTTAAGCGACAGTATAACCAGCGGCCACAATGGCGTCTTTAATGGCGGATTCGGAGGCGCTAGTGGTCACAGAGACCTCCTTCGTTTTCGGATCTGCCGCTACTTCGGCTCCATCATCCACCGCCTTCACCGCCTTGGTCACGGCCTCCACACAGGCAGAGCAGGCCAAGTTAGGAACTTTGAAATCCAACGTCATCACTACACCTCAAGACTAAAACTAGGGGTATGACTGAGACCCGTCAGCCTTAGGGTGAGCACCGCCCACCGATAGAAAACCAACGTCCCAACCGCCTACACCCCATTGTGAAGCCTACAGTTCACTGTAGGGTCAAGGGGATGAGGGAAATCAAAGTTAGAATGACAGCACCGAGACTAAATCAGCGTCTTCCTTTGGTTCTAGCGCCATGACCACACAGCCTCAACCCGAACCCACCCTGAGAGACCTGGCTAACAAGCTTGATCAACTCACTGCCGATGTGGATAAGCGGTTTGATGCCCTCAGCCGTGAGATGGAGCGATCTAACGATAAGTTTGACGCTTACCAAAAAGGAACCCAATGGGTAGTGCAGTTGGCCTTTACCCTCATCGCCAGCGCCACCATCACCGTAATTCTGACCTCGGTTTTCAAGTAGGGGCTTCACTAAGAAACCGTAGGTTGAGGCACTCAGTACAGGAAAATGGATTTCGCAAGGCGGACACACAGTGTCAGTAGATCACAAACTTATGCTGTCATAGGTAGATATACAGCCCGGACAAGGGG
>JBBAWV010000182.1:0-5764 GCA_040396995.1 Nodosilinea sp.
CCCCAAGGGCAGCAGGGCATCGGCGAGGTGGGGCGCAAAATGGGCCGTGATTAAGACCAGCAGACTCACGATCAGAGTGGTCTTGGTGGCGGGTGCAATACCCTTCGCCCGCACCAAATCAAAAATTTCCCGTTGCCCCAGCCAAATAATGATGCCGAACCCGAGGGTAAAATACCAGCCACCCAAAAGAATCATGGCTAGGGCGATGACAATGGCCACTAGACCACTGATGATGCGAGACCAAGGCATAGACGAGGGAGTATCGGGACTGACCCACAGTGTAGCGTGACCCCGTAGGTCAGACTCGTTAGGTTCTGCCCCCATCGTCACTCTTCCCCATCGTCCTCGTCTTCATCGTCATCCACTTCTTCATCCGTGAGGGAGGCCAGCACCTCTAGGGCATAGACGGCGTGGTCAATGTCGATGTGTCCGTCGTTTTGGATGGCTTCTGTCGCTAGGGCCAGGATAATGCTCTGCATTTGCGGAGCCGCCGCCAGCAGATGGGCAATCACCCTGGCTTCCTCTAGCGTTGGACTGTTCCAGTCGTCGTCGGCATCGAAACCAATGGCGGGGTGGGTGTCGGCGGTGACATCGGCCAACCACAGCGTGCGTCCGTCGGCTAGGGTTCCGGTGATGGTGTAGCCGCTGAGCACCTCCTCGGAGTCCTCATCTAGGCTAACGATTAGGTCTTCAATGTGGGTGCTGATAATATCCAAATCAATCATTGTGGCAGCGTCCTGCGATGGGGGATAGTCTTAGCCTGCCCAAGTTTAGGATGGAAGCCTGCTAGGTAGATAGCATCTCCTTAGCGCCATGGTTTCCGGTGACGAAATATCACGGCAGGTTAAGTATTGCAGCATTCACCGAAAAAAGGGCGCTACCATAATGGAGATTATTAGTACCCCTTCCTAAGCAAACCTGGGGTGATCAAATCGTCATCAAATGATGAAAATTCCGTCTTGAATAGCGTTATCACATCACCCAAAGCCTTGATGGCAGGGCATATTGGGCGTTTTTATAAAACATTTTTCGCAATTTATCTCCTTCTTTGACCTATGGCTGATTCTTCTCGGCATTCAGTGATTGATGCGGCTTCTATGGCTGAAATTCCTAGCAGTGGGCTGA
Source organism: Nodosilinea sp. (assembly GCA_040396995.1). GTDB lineage: Bacteria > Cyanobacteriota > Cyanobacteriia > Phormidesmidales > Phormidesmidaceae > Nodosilinea. Next base: position 1,126 of record JBBAWV010000182.1, read on the forward strand.
TCCCCGCCGTTAGCACCGGAGTGTTTGTCTGTGTGCATGGGCATTTCTACCAGCCCCCCCGCGAAAATCCCTACCTGGATGCCATTGAGAAGCAGCCCAGCGCCACCCCCTTCCACAACTGGAACGAACGCATCCACCACGAATGCTATCGGCCCAATGCCTACGCCCGCATTCTGAACGACCGGGGCGAGGTGGTGCGCATCGTCAACACCTTTGAGTACATCAGCTTCAACATGGGGGCCACCCTGCTGAGCTGGATGGAACGCCACGACCTGGAAACCTACCAGCGCATTTTGGATGCCGACCGCAACAGTTGCGCCCGCTTGCAGGGCCACGGCAACGCCATTGCCCAGGTCTATAACCACATCATTCTGCCCCTGGCCAATGGGCGCGACAAAGTCACCCAGGTGAAGTGGGGGATCGCCGATTTTCGGCGGCGGTTCCGGCGCGATCCCGAAGGCATTTGGCTGGCGGAAACGGCGGTGGATTACCCCACCCTGGAAGTGCTGGTCAACGAGGGGATCAAGTTCACCATCCTGGCTCCTTCGCAGGTGCAGCGCTGTCGGCCCCTGGTCAGCCACAACGGCGAGCGGCAAGATTGGCACGAGGTGGGCGGAGGCCAGATTGATCCCAGCCGTCCCTACCGCTGTTTCCTCAAAAACGAGGACGGCAGCGCTGATCCCAGCCGCTATATCGATATCTTTTTCTACGATGGCCCGATCTCGCGGGACATGGGCTTTAACGATGTGCTGGCTGCTTCCTCCCACTTTGCTGGACGCATCGGGCAGGCCATCCACGGGGATCACCGCCCCTTCCAGCTCATTTCCGTGGCCACCGATGGCGAAACCTTTGGCCACCACAAGGGCGGTGCCGAAAAAGCCCTGGCCTACGCCGTCACCGAAGAATTTCCTCGCCAGGGCTGGACGGTGACCAACTACGCCCATTACCTGGCCACCCATCCCCCCACCTGGGAAGCCGAACTAAAACCCGTCACTGCCTGGAGTTGCTCCCACGGGGTAGACCGCTGGCAGGAGAACTGCGGCTGTGGCGGTGGCCATGTGTGGCACCAACAATGGCGGCGACCGCTGCGGGATGCCCTCGACTGGCTGCGCGACAAGCTGGCCATCGTGTTTGAACAGCGGGGGGCCGACCTGCTGCGCGATCCCTGGGCGGCGCGGGATGCCTACATTCAGGTGATCGCCGACCGTAGCGACGACAGCCTCAACGCCTTTTTGGCCGCCCACCAAAAGCGGGAACTCTCCCCCAGCGAACGGGTGGAAACCCTGCGCCTGCTGGAAATGCAGCGCCACACCCTACTGATGTACACCAGTTGCGGCTGGTTCTTTGAGGAGGTCTCTCGGCCTGAGGGCACCCAAATTTTGCGCTACGCCGCCCGCGCCATCGAGCTGGCCGGAGAGGTGGCGGGGATCGCCCTGGAGCAGGAATTTGTGCTGCGGCTGGCCCAGGCCCCTAGCAATGTGGACGAGTTCAAGGACGGAGCCGGGGTCTATCGCGCCCTGGTCAAACCCTCCCGCATCAGCCTAGAGCAGGTGGCCGCCCACTACGCCATGGGTTCCCTGTTTAGCGACTATCGCCGTCAGCAGTCCGTCTATTGCTACACCGTCGAACAGCAGGACTATCGCCGCCAGCGCCTCGGCCCCATCTCCCTCGCCGTCGGCTTGGTGGATATCACCTCCACCATTACCCGCGAAACCCTCCACCTCGCCTTTGCCGTCGTCCACCTGGGCGGCTGGGATTTCCACTGCTGCATTCGCAGTTTCCACTCCCGCCTCGACTACACCCAGGCCAAGGACGAACTCTTTGCCTGCCTCAGCCAAGCCAGCGCCGCCCAAACCATCCTGGCCATGAACCGCACCTTCGGCACCCAAACCTACAGTCTGCAAGACCTGTTCGCCGAAGAACGCCACCGGATGATGAAGCTGCTCTCCCAAGACACCCTGCTGCGCCTCGACCAACTCTACTCCCAGGTCTACCGCGACAACTACGGTGTCCTGCGCGCCTTCCACCGCGATGGCCTTCCCGTGCCCCGCGAACTGCAAGTGGCCGCCGATATCGCCCTCAGCCAGCGCACCCTAGAAGTGCTCCACGCCCTAGAACGCGAAACCAGCGACCCCAGCGCCAACCCCCTCCGCCAAGGGGAAGACTTCATCAACGAACTGGATGCCATCGCCACCGAGGCCAGCTATTTCCATGCCAGCCTCTCGTTGCCCGATGCCAAACCCATGCTAGAACGCCTAATTGGCCGCTCCGTCTGGCAAATCCTCAGCCAAGAACCCACCGAATCCCTCGCCGCCGATGTGGAATGGCTGGGCCGCCTAATCGACCTCGGCGACCGCCTGGGCCTGGGCCTCTCCCTAGAACGCCCCCAGGAACTCTTCTACCAACACCTCCATCGCCAGGTGTTTGCCCTGCTAAAACAATCCGCCCAAAGCGGCAAGTCTCTCTCCCTAGAAAGCCGCGCCCAAGTCCGCGAAATCCTTCGCCTTGGCGAATATCTCTCGGTAGATGTCGCCGCTGTGCTGAAGACGTTGGAGCAGGTTTGAGGGAATTTGTTTTATTTCAGGGAATCCACCGCAATGCATAGGGATTTTGGATAGAATAGTCTAAGCCAAAATCCCTGTCCTAGGTTTAGGCAAGTGATGCTCTGACTGAAATTCTTTATCGGAGTATCAGTCGGGAGTCTCCTATCATAAAAAGCTGACTTTAAAAGGATATAATAAAGTTCACAATGGGCAAAATTTCCTAAGATATCAACAAGGAAAGTCCGTCAAGAGTTTTAGGGTTTATAGCTATCTTTCACGATAGAGAATCTGCTATATGGATATTTACTTAAAAGTGTTAGTAGACTACAAAATCTATGTGTAATGCATGGAATCATCCCCCAGGATGTAATTGCGGATTTGGTGGTGGCGATAATGGCTACACCAGCACCTTTGATAGCTATGCTAGATACTTCATGAGTTCTAGATTGCTGGAAAGCGAGGTTTTTCGTATACCTCAGACAACATCAGAACAAGAAGAAAAAACTTTTCCGACGCATTGTCCTTGGTGTGGAGCAGAAGTTTTTTACCATACTAATGGCAATGGCGATTCAGTTTACTTTGATCGTCTCGGAAAACCCTGGGAAATTCATGCTTGTTTTTCAGAATATTGGAAACAGGAAAAAGAACGTAGAAAACTACTGGGATCTCTGCCTGCATCTCAACATTTTCTCAGCCCTGAAATTCATGAAAGAGAAAAAGATAAAAGACTTCTGTTAGGCGCAATTCGGGGTATAGCTGAACCGCTAACCGAAGAGGCTATAGCCCAAAAGATGGGTCTTAATAAAAGAGAACTCAGGAAATATTATGGCAGCTTTTATAAGCCAAAGGGCTATAGCGAAAGCGACTGGGATCTGGCAGTAAGCCGTGCCATCGCTGGCAAGGGAAACGACATAACCACTGAAGTATCACTGGATTTTCGTGAAGCTATTTTTGGATGTGAAAAAGTTGTTAGAATCTATTCAGACTTGGAGCAAAAATACAAGAAATTGAAGATTACTATCCCCCCAGGAGTTTCCTCTCAAACTCGACTACGTGTTGCAGGTGAGGGAGAACTTAGTATTAGCGATGAAATACCAGGAGATTTATACATTCATCTAGAAGTTGAAATGGAAGAAGATGATTTTACACGTCAAGACACTGATATTGTGTCAACCATAGAAGTCCTTCCAGATCAAGCTTTAAATGGAGAAAAAGTTAAGCTAAATACCTTAGATGGGGAAGTATATATTACACTTCCTCGCAGAACACGTAGCGGCCAAAAATTGAGACTCAAGGGATATGGTGTACCAATACTCAAAGTGCCTGATGAACGAGGTGATCATATTGTTTGTGTAGTATTTGAATAGAGGATATAGGGTGCATTCACGGCACCAAAAACCTTTACAAAGATCAATTTAGCCGCATTGGCCGTAATACATCACCTCCTCTTGCAAAACACTCTCTTCCACATATAAAGCGTATAAAGCCATGAAAACCAATGTAGAAGTTGAGGAATCCCTCATGGCCGATGCCCTGCAAGCCACTGGGCTAACTGCAACCGATCAAGTCATTGAACTAGCCCTCACCATGCTCATTCAAATTAAACGCCAAGAAGCCATCAAAGCCTTTCGCGGCAAACTACCCTGGAATGGCGACCTTGATGAGATGAGAACGTCCCTATGATTTTGGTGAAGCCAACCGCCTTGGCTGCAATGCATCACCTACCTGCCTCAGCGCCATAGCCAGATCATTGCTCTAGAATAGGGAAGAGCAGCACTAAACTCTGTATGCGCGAGACCGTCTACATAGAAACCAGCATCGTCGGCTACTTAACCGCCAGAATGAGCAACAACCTCATTTTGATGGCCAACGTAGAAGCCACACGAGAATGGTGGGACAGTCGCCGAGAACAGTTTGATCTCTACATTTCACAAACCGTACTAGACGAAGTGGCACGAGGCGATGCAGAAATTGCCAGCAGACGACTTGAGATTCTAAAAGAATTTCCCCTGCTAGACGTAAATGAATCGGTTCAGGATCTCGCTATACAATTTCTTACAAAGACAATGTAACTCAAGGTTCTTGTGCAATTGGCA
>JBBAWV010000183.1:0-5688 GCA_040396995.1 Nodosilinea sp.
TGCGGCGTCTAGCGTAATTCGCTACCCACTACCCCCTTTTCAAACGCCCTCTTAGCCTAGAATAGTGGGGCGGGGATGAGTTAAAAACCATAACATTTGCAGTCCCTGAAAATAGAATGGGGAATGATCTAGGAGGAAGGGGGTGCAACGTTTCCCTGATCGGTCATAAAGACTCGAAAAGTGAGTTTTTCTGGCATTGAGCGCTCCAGTGTCTGTCTGTTAGCCCCAAGAGGTTGCCCACTATGTCCACCGATGCCCCATCGAGAGAAACCGTTTTATCGGTAGACGACAGTTTAATCAGCCAGCAAATGATTAAGCGGGCGTTGGACTCCAGCTATCGAGTGCTGCTGGCGGACAATGCGGTGGATGCCCTCTCCGTGATTTACCAGGAAACCTCGATTAAAGCGCTGCTGCTAGATATTTCCATGCCCGGTATCGATGGCTTTGAGCTGTGTCGTACCGTCCGCAGCCTGCCCCGGTTTAAGAATATCCCAATCGTCATGGTCACCTCCCGCGATACCCAGCGCGACCGGGAAGAAGCCCGTCTGGCTGGAGCGTCTGGCTACCTCACCAAGCCCTGCGAACCCGAACGACTGAAGGCCGTAATGGGCAAACTGCTCAACAAGAATGCTTCCTAGCCTTCCCCGAATCAACCTTTCAGGCTCAACCCTACCTATTCCCTAGGCCCACCCCTCCGTTGGCGACTGGTGCAGAATCAGTCGGTTGCCATCGGGGTCGTAGGCGTAGATTTCCCGCCCGTGGGAGGCGGTGAGGATGGGGCCGGGGGGAGGATAGCCTAGCTCTGTCAGATGGGCGATGGCTTGGTCTAAATCCGTGACCTCCAAACACAGGCTCATCGCTCCGGGGTGATGGGACGAAAACTCGTCGGCATGGCTGGTCTGGGGCTTAAACAAACCGAGCTTGAGCCCACCCTGGTTAAATTCAGCATAGCGCTGGGGCCAGTGGGGCTGAGGGTCTTGGCCCAGGAAGTCCCGATAGAAGGCCATGAGGCGATCCAACTCAACGCTGGCGATCACCACATAGGCGCTATAACATAGCACGGGCGACATAGACATAGGCGGCATCAATCACAGCAAACAGGTGTGGGATGGCGCGTTAACCCTGAGGACTCCTAGACAGGCGCACCTCGGTATAGGCGGGCCGCTTGCTCTGGGCTGAGGCGGTTGGCCCCTGGCCAGTAGGGTTGCACAGGCTCGTTAAAGGCCGCTTTAACCTCAGCAGGATCCTTCGATAGCCCGCCCGCCTTCACCACCTTGGCGCTATGGGCGTAGGCGTCAATTTTGCTGTGGGGGGGCAAAAAGTCGTTGGCCTCTTCGTCGTAGGCGAGAATTTGGCCATTCTCAATCTGGTAAATCCAGCCGTGGATCGACAGTTCACCCGCGTGTAGGCGAGAGTGAATGGAGGGATAGGTGCGCAGGTTATCAATCTGGGTGAGCACGTTCTGGGCCACCAGCAGATCGAGTTTTTCCTTTTTGCCCCGGTCGCTGTAGTGATCAAACACCAGCTTGCGAGTTGCTGCTGTATGGTGCAGCCAGTCGTACACCAGGGGCATTTTGTCCTCCAGTTCCCCCAGTTGCAGCAGCCCCTTCATGGCCCCACATTGGGTATGGCCGCAGATAATCACCTGCTTGATCTTGAGGGCTTCGATGGCGTATTCAATGGTGGCCCCTTCGCCGCCGTTCGCCGCCTCGTAGGGGGGAACAATATTACCCGCATTGCGGATCACAAACAAATCGCCAATTTCCGACTGGGTGATGATGGTGGGGTCTACCCGCGAGTCGGAACAGCCGATGAAGAGAACCCTGGGGTGTTGTCCCTTCACCAACTCCTGAATCAGTTCTTGGTGGGCGGGAAGGTAATGTTCTTGAAATTCCCGTAACCCCTGCAACAGCTTATCCATTCGTTTTCCCTGGCTATCCCCTAAACACAATCCCCGCAGTGACAATGACCACGCCTTTACCCAGCGTTTTCTGGCACACTGCCCCTATTTGTTATCCCACATCCGAGGGCACACCAACGAGCGAATTTGCTTATCGTAGTAATCACCTGCGCTTGTCATGGGCGCTGCCCTGGCTGACATGGGCAAAGCTTGCCCACATGCGGGATTCCGGTGTTGAATCAATCGGGGAAGTCATGGGTGGGCTACCATCTAAGCAGGCCCGTTTGGCCTAGCAAACCTGATGCTAACCTAGCCCAAATTACCCAGCCGTTGCCCGATCTCGCTTACAAAATTTCACCTGTCAACGTAGTTTTCCGCCCAGGACGTGCTTGTTATGGTTCAAGCCCAGCCCCGCACTGGCCCCGTCATCACTTGGCCCCCCCTACCCGACGATTTCAAGCTCATCGACGATCCCGTGGAAAATATTCAGCAACCGCCCCTTGCTGCCGCCCTCACCGATGCCCTAGGGGCAGCCCAATGCATTCGCCCCGACATGTTGATCGGCTCCAATTTTGGCCTGGTTGCCGGGGTGGATAACGAAACCGTGGTGAAAGCCCCCGACTGGTTCTATGTACCCCAGGCTAATCCCGTCCCGGAACGTGTGGTGCGCCGCAGCTATACCCCCAGCCTTGAGGGTGGGCTAGTCGCCGTAGTCATGGAATTTTTGTCCGCCGACGATAATGGCGAACTGTCCATCCGCTCTATGCCCCCCTATGGCAAGCTCTACTTCTACGAGCAGATTCTCCAGGTGCCTGTGTACGTCATCTACGAACCCATGCGCGGTCGCCTAGAGGTGCGGTTTCTGCAAAATGGGGGCTATGTGCTGCAACCCCCCGATGCCGCCGGACGCTTCTGGATTGAGCCCCTGGAGCTATTCCTAGGGGTGTGGCGAGGGGAGCGGCTAGCCCAAACCATCAACTGGCTGCGCTGGTGGGATACCGATGGTAACCTCCTCCTCTGGAGCGCCGAACAAGCCAACGCCGAACGCCAGCGGGCCGAAGCAGAACGCCAGCGGGCCGAAGCAGAACGCCAACGGGCCGAACGCCTTGCCGAATTGCTCCGAGCCCAGGGGATTGACCCGGATCAGGTCTAAGCGTAGATCGACCCATTTCTAGGGAAGCTCGTTACGGTGGAAGCAGCGGCTAATGTTATTTGACTGGCTTGATTTTTGCCCTTCCCTGGCTTACTGCGATGACTGCCCATTCTTTTGATATTGAACCTGCCCTGCTGCCGCTGGATCGCCATAACCAAACCCTGCGCGATGCCGTCCATCCGGCGGATTGGGCAAACCCCACCCCGGCCAATCGCTACGACCTGGTGGTGATTGGGGCGGGGCCCGCTGGCCTGGTGGTGGCGGCAGGGGCAGCGGGCCTGGGCCTGGGGCTAAAGGTGGCCCTGATCGAAAAAAGCCTGATGGGGGGCGATTGTTTGAACGTGGGCTGTGTGCCCTCGAAGTGCGTGATTCGAGCCTCGCGAGTGGTGGCGGAAATACGGGAAGCCGCGCTTTTTGGCATTCAGGCTCCCGAATCCATTCAGGCAAACTTTGCGGCAGTGATGGAGCGGATGCGCCAAATTCGGGCGGGTATCAGCCACCACGATTCCGTAGAGCGGTTTAGCCAACTGGGGATTGACGTATTTCTGGGAACTGCTCGGTTTGTGGATGGGGACACCATTCAGGTCAGTGATCAGCGCTTACCCTTCAAAAAAGCCGTAATCGCCACCGGAGCCCGTGCCCATGTACCCTCGGTACCGGGGCTGGCCGAGGCCGGATTTTTGACCAACGAAACCGTCTTTTCCCTCACGGAATTGCCCCCTCGCCTAGCGGTGATTGGTGGTGGCCCCATCGGTTGCGAACTGGCCCAAGCCTTCCACCGTTTGGGTAGCCAGGTCAGCCTCTTGCATCGCCACAGCCACCTGCTCAACCGGGAGGACACCGACGCCGCAGAGATTGTCCAGCAACGGTTTCGCCAAGAGAACATGAACCTGCTGCTGGGTATGGAACTAGATCGGGTCGAAACTACCCCAACGGGTAAACGTCTCTACTATCGCCAACGGGGAATGTCCTTAGATACGCAGTCCATCGACGTAGACGACATTCTCATCGGCGCAGGTCGGGTACCCAATGTAGACGGACTCAATTTAGAAGCGGTGGGGGTCGAGTATGACGCCCGCCGAGGGGTGATCGTCAACGACGATCTGCAAACCAGCAACCCGCGCATCTTTGCCGCTGGCGATATCTGCATGGACTGGAAATTTACCCACGCCGCCGATGCCGCCGCCCGCATTGTCATTAAAAACGCTTTGTTTTCCCCCTTTGGCCTAGGTCGTAGCAAACTCAGCAGCCTGGTGATGCCCTGGGTGACCTACACCGACCCGGAAATTGCCCATGTTGGTCTCTATGCCCACCAGGCCCAACAGCAAGGCATCCCCTACAAAACCATCAAAATTCCCTTCTCCAGCGTAGATCGAGCCTTGGCCGATGGCGAAACCGAGGGCTTTGTAAAAATCCTCCACAAAGAGGGTTCCGACCAAATCTTGGGGGCCACCCTCGTTGCCCGCCACGCCGGAGAAATGATTAGCGAACTCACCCTAGCTATCACCACCAAACAGGGACTCAGCACAATTAGCAGCGTCATCCACCCCTACCCAACCCAGGCCGAAGCCATCAAAAAAGCCGCCGACGCCTACCGCCGCACCCTCCTCACCCCCCGCACCCAACGCCTGCTAAAGTTCCTCACCAAACTGAGCTAACCCCAAGGCAAATTCCCCATGGCCATAGTCTCGATCCCGTCTGCCAAAAATCCGTTGCCGATTTTTGGCTAACCCTACAACTGCGTTGGGATCTCTACCAAGCCCAGCAAGAGGAGGCCGAAGCGCTAAGTCAAATTCATCCCTACCAAGCTGTTTATTGATGCCTGTTTTTAGGAATATTCAGCCAAGGTTATGTAGGGTGCATTCGCGAAGCAATGCACCAATCCCATCCATAAAGAAACCCTCGGTAGGTCGGTGTGAGGTGGCCGAGATGGTGGTGCATTGCGGCCAAGGAAGGGGATACCGCAGGGGCGAAAGAGTAGTGCCGCCACCCTACAGGCTGTGGTTGAGTGGAGCGTTCAAGGGACATTGTAAAAGCGTTATTGGGTGGCAGTGCATCGAGAGAATCGTCTGTTATGCTGATGCTAGTCATGATGGTTAACAATGATCCATTCATTCCGCCATCAGGGAACTGAGGATATCTTTAATGGTAAAACTTCCAAGGCTGCGAGGGCCACTTTTCCTCAAGACCTCTGGAAGCGTGCAGCCCGCAAGCTCGATCAGATTGACTCATCCGCTAATGTTGATGATTTGAAGGTTCCCCCCGGCAATCGGCTAGAACTGCTCAAGGGTGATCGTACAGGCCAATACAGTATTCGCATTAACGACCAGTACCGTATTTGCTTTGGTTGGTCAGAACAAGGGGCAACCGAGGTTGAAATTGTCGATTATCACTAGGGTAAATACGCTATGAGAGTACCAACCCACCGACCACCAACCCACCCTGGCGAAATGCTGCTAGAGGAGTTTTTAGAGCCGATGGGGCTATCAACCCAAGGATTAGCAATTGCCATCGATGTACCCGTCGCTAAGGTTGAAGCCATCATTCGTGGGCAACAAGGCTTAACGCCAGGATTAGCCCTACGATTAGCGAAATTTTTTGCTATGTCTGCCGATTTTTGGCTAACCCTACAACT
>JBBAWV010000184.1:0-5642 GCA_040396995.1 Nodosilinea sp.
TTCTTGTCGGTGGTCGTCGGTGGGGTCGAGTTGATACCGGACTTGCGCCGCAAGGCATCGTATTTGGCATCGATCTCGTCGAGCTTCTCGTTCACGCGCCTCAGCCTCTCTTTCCGCTGCTTCGCGATCTCGTCGAGCCTCGCGTTCTCTTGCTTCAGCCAGGCGGTTTGTTTCTCTATTTCGACGGTTCCACTCAACGCCGAAATTAACCAATGTAGCCACGAGGGCCGCCACGGTGAATCGGTTGCTCCAGAGGCGGGGGTTGGCGATGAAGCCGAGGAGGGGGAAATCTTGGGCATCGTAGAACCGCAGAAAGGCAATGGCCAGAGTCAGCACCGCCAGGCTGGTGGCAGGCAGCAGCGATAGAAAATTCAGCCAAACTTGGCGGGTGAATAGTCCCATTCTAACGGGCGCTTCTTGTCTTCCGAATTGTAGGCTGGCTGTAGAGATTCCTCAATCGTCGGTGGGATTGCCCCCTTCAACCGCTTCCCGATCCAACACTTGCTGATACTCCTCAAGCTGGGCCAAGGCCAGGGCTAATTCTTGTCGGTGGTCGTCGGTGGGGTCGAGTTGATACCGGACTTGCGCCGCAAGGCATCGTACTTGGAGTCGATCTCTGCTAATTTCTCGTTGACGCGCTTCAGCCTCTCGGTATCCTGCTCTAACCAAGCGGTTTGTTTCTCGATTTCGACGGTTCCACTCAACGCCGAGATTAGCCAATGTAGCCAGGAGGGCCACCACGGTGAATCGGTTGCTCCAGGGTCGAGGGTTGGCGATGAATCCGAGGAGGGGGAAATCTTGGACATCGTAGAACCGCAGAAAGGCAATGGCTAGAGTGAGCACCGCCAGGGTGGTGGCAGGCAGCAGCGATAGAAAATTCAGCCAAACTTAGGGGGTGAATAGTCCTATTCTAACGAAGGTGTTGCGCTGCCTCATTTTACTAGACCCACGGAACCCGATTTCTGGACTAGGTTGCTCGTCGTATCGTCAGTGGGCTAACCCAAAAGTCGTTTTTTTAGCCGTAGGATAGAGTAGCGCAGCATAACCCATGCTAGCCAAACCTTTGACGTATGACGGCAGAGCCTCATTCAACCTGCTGGAACTGCACAGAAGTTAGGTCTAGCCTAGTCGGACGACCGGAATTTCAAGAGATAGCGTAAGTAAGAGGGAAAGCCCCATGCCTATCAACATTGAAACCATGATTGGCGATGCAGGATCTAGGGAAAACTTCCTGCAAGTCTTTAGAGACGCTTTTTCTGAGCTAGGTCAACCATTTCTTGAAGCTCATGACACTATTCTAAGCGCCTGCTATAGGAATCCAGGACTATCTCCATCCATGAAGGCTAGCACACCAGACATGGTCGCTAAAGCTTGGCTGAGGAAATACAGCGATAGCTATAGCAACCGAATTTCAGTACGAATTTCAAAGCCGCCAAGGACAGTCGCCGATCCAATTGTTAACACGATTATTAATGCTCGACTGACGGGTTTAAGCATAGACCACCTAGAACAAATCAAGTATGCCCATAGGCTTTCAATGTCGGCAGAGAATATTCAAGGATTACTGTTAGAAGAATTCCTGGCTGAACAACTTGCTGATTATGGATGGTACTGCTGTTGGGGTGAATCTATTAGGCATGTCGATTTCTGTAACGTTGACGGCTCTTTATTACAGGTTAAGAATCGCAGCAATTCTGAAAACAGTTCATCTTCTAGAGTCAGAATTAATCAGCCGATTGAAAAGTGGTTTCGAGTTGATGCTAGTTCGGGTTCCTATCGTTGGTCTTATTTCAACGATAGATACGCCACAGATCGATTTTCAGAAGAGAATTTTGTCGCCTTTGTTCAGCGAACTCTAGACAGAAATCCAGATTCCCTAGCGGTTGAATTAGACAACCCATGGCAAAACTTGTCTAATTCATTCAGCCAAGCTGAGTGATAGTTGCTCAACCTGAGACTCTTCAAAATATCCCATTTCTGCCATCCAACTGACATCATCAGTTTTGTTGTAGCGAGAATAGGGAAAATCTGGATAAATTAGAGGCTGTTCGCCCCTTAAATGTTCTAGAAGCATTCTAGCAATTGCTTGTCCAAGAGAACACGGAACAGCATTGCCAACTTGCCGATATTGGTCTAATAATCTACCTGCGATGATCCAATCATCTGGGAATTCTTGAATGCGCTTATATTCTTCAATGCTGAGGGGCCTATCCTCCTCTGGATGAGCTAAATCAGTTGCAGGCATGGCTGGATGAGTAACCAGTGTAGGGGCAGGCTTATCCCAGGCTAGTCTACGATAGAAACCTGTTTTTCCTCCCCCTGCATAGAATGAAGCACCTAATGCTTCTTGGTGTAGTTCTACGGGAAGATCTCGCCAATACTGTCCAGCCTTGAGTAGCCTGTAATATTGGAGTCGTTTTTCAGGAAACTTAACAAAATGATGCCCATTTTTAGGTAGGCCTTCTAGTGCTTCTCTCAGCGTTTTCCAGCTTGGCAGTCCATACAGTTTTTTTTCTGAGTGGGTTGGTGTCAGATAGGGAAGCTTTTGCCCGTCACGACTGCATGTTATAATAACTCTTTCTCGCTGTTGTGGTGAGCCGAAATTAGCAGCATTGTACAAGTTGAAGGTAATGCTGTAGCCTACTTCCTTTAACCTGTTTACAACAAATAGTAATGCACCACCTCTTTTTTCGTCTTGAGACAAAGAAGGAAAATCTTTACCTCTCATTTCGTGGGGTCTATGTTTTAGAGGAGCAGATAATAATCCTCTAACATTTTCAATGACCGCGAATTTAGGTCTAAGCTCAATAATTCTGTCAATGAACGTTAAAAAGACGTTACCTCTTTCATCATTGAAGCCTTGACGTTTTCCTGCACTGCTGAAGGCTTGGCAGGGTGAACCACCCACAATCAGGTCAATCTCATCGGATGTACTCAACCCTGCCTTTTCGCGAATTTCGGCGGCTGAGTAGTCACGAATATCTCCAATCAGAGCCATGTCTGGTCGATTGATTTCGATGGTTTTCCGCGCCGCTGTATCAATTTCACAGGCAAGCAGTACTTGAATGCCTTCCTTTTCAAGACCTAGGTCTAGACCCATACATCCAGAGAAAAAGCTCAAGGCTTTCAAACTAGGTTTGCTGAATGAACGTCGTCCATGATCGGGAATATCTAAGCTTTCTCCCTTTTCCTTGACAGAATACTCCTGGACAGATTCGGAGGCTACGATCCATCGGCTACTAATTCTCTCTCCGCCAATTTCGCCTTGCCGCAGTAGTTGACGAACGTATTGCTCTGAGCAGTTGAGAATCTCAGAGGTTTCCTTGACAGAGAGATATTGGCTAGCCATGTTTCGATTGCGAAACTAAAATCAGGTACCCATAATAATTTGAGTTTGAGAGGTTGGCAAGCGTAGTGAACAAATGTTCTTAATGGGCTGAAATCTACTACCGTAACGGTAAACTGCCGCACCCTAGCTTAGGGATCTGCGACAATGGAGAGCAACGCCTGCTGTAAATACTGTTCCTGTAAAACCTGATTCTGTGACTTCTGACGCCTTCGATTCCTTTGACCCCAGTTTCGACCCCCTAGGTTTTAGCACCATCCCCACTCCGCCAGAGGGCTTTAAATCGGGCTTTGTGGGCATTGTGGGGCGGCCCAACGTGGGCAAGTCCACCCTGATGAACGCCCTGGTGGGGCAAAAGGTGGCGATTACCTCCCCCACGGCGCAAACCACCCGCAACCGTCTGCGGGGGATTCTTTCCAACGATCAGGCGCAGATCATTTTTGTGGACACCCCCGGCATCCACAAGCCCCACCACGAGCTGGGCAAAATTTTGGTGAAAAACGCCCGCATGGCTATCGATGCCGTGGATGCCACCCTGTTTGTGGTGGATGGCAGCGTGACGGCGGGGCGGGGGGATGAGTTTGTGGCGTCGCTGTTGGCCCCCAGTGCGGTGCCTGTGATTTTGGGCCTCAACAAAATCGATCAGCAGCCCGCCGAAGAGGCCGAAGCCATCGACGCCAGCTACCAGGCCATGGCCGACACCCACGGGTGGCCCCTGGTGAAGTTTTCCGCCCTGCACGAACAGCAGCTCGATACCCTGCTGCAAACGCTGATTGAGCGGCTCGACCCTGGCCCCTACTACTACCCGCCCGACCTCGTCACCGACCAGCCGGAACGGTTCATCATGGGCGAACTGATCCGCGAACAAATTCTGCTCCACACCCGCGAAGAGGTGCCCCACTCCGTCGCCATCGCCATCGACCGGGTGGAGGAGGACGCCACCATCACCCGCATCCTGGCCACCATCCACGTCGAGCGCGATTCCCAGAAGGGCATCCTGATCGGCAAGCGGGGCAGTATGCTCAAAACCATTGGCTCCGAGGCCCGCCAGCAGATTCAGAAGCTGGTGATGGGGCAGGTGTACCTAGAACTGTTTGTGAAAGTGGTGCCCAAGTGGCGACAGTCTCGCAGCCGACTCGAAGACTTTGGCTATCGCGTGGAGGAGTAGCCCATGGTGCCCACCCCACCGCCCCCGGCCCTGCTCACCCAGGTGGCCCGCCTGTTCCCGGAGGCGCTGTTCTATGCCCCCACCCAGCAGCGCCAGATCGCCCTCACCATCGACGACATCCCCACCCCCGGCGACCGGGACGACGCCTCCACCCGCCTCATTCTCTCCGCCTTAGAGACCTACAACCGCACCGCCCAACACCCCGTGCGGGCCACCTTTTTTGTGATTACCGACCACCTCAATCCCGGCAGCACCATCCTGCAAGACATCCTGGCGGCGGGCCACGAAATCGCCAACCACGGCACCACCGACACCACCCCGGCCATCCTCCAACCCGCCGAATTTGAGCGCCACTTCCGCGAAGCCCACGACCTGATCACCAACACCACCCAGCAACCGATCCGCTGGTATCGTCCGGGGCGTGGCTTTTATAACCGGGCCATGGTGGAACACCTCAAGCTCACTCCGGGCTACGAATCCCTCGTCGCCCTGGCCTCCATGGTGCCCTTCGACACCTTCCAACCCCTCAGTACCCCCACCCTCAACACCTGGTACCTGTCGCGGTTCATCTTTCCAGGGGCGATTTTTGTCATGCACGGTGGCTCGATGGAACGCTGTCTGCAAACCGCCCAAGCCCTGCCGCCCCTGCTCAAACTGATGGAACGCCAAGGATACCAAGTCGTCACCCTCTCCACCCTCTACGACAATCTGATCGCCGAATCGCTGTCATTTCCCCCAACCTCATCCGCTTACTCGCGAAATGGCTAGCCCATTTTGCAAGGTGGAGCACAACCTATTCAAAACGCCAGCCGATCTTGCGGTAGTCATTCATTCTGTGGTAGCTTTAATTACCGCAAGGACGTATAGCTCAGTTGGTTAGAGCACCACGTTGACATCGTGGGGGTCACTGGTTCGAGTCCAGTTACGTCCATTCCTCGTCCTGTAAGGCTTTCAGCCGTTTTAGACACACTCGAGGTAACCCTCTCAGGTGTGTACGTGTGTCCAAACTGTGTCTAATTCATAGCACGATCACCCCAGCAGTGGCCACCCTTAAAGCGTTGTATCCCTGATTTAGTGAAGTGGATCCCTCAAACTGGACAGGGGGCTAAGCTCTGAACGACTCAAACA
>JBBAWV010000185.1:0-5549 GCA_040396995.1 Nodosilinea sp.
CAAATCCTAATCGAATAACCCCGATTCCCAGCCCAGCAAACCGTAGGGGCGAGGCCTCCTCGCCCACTGATACCGGGGGCAAACAAGTCGGATTCGGTATAAAGTCTAGCTGAGGGCATCAATGCCTTGGCGGGCGTAGTGGATGCGTAGCTTTAGTCCTAGGGTGACTTGCTTCATCAGCCAGTAAAGCACCGTCAAAATCACAAAGGTGACGATGACGACGGCCAGTGGTCGCTTAGAGGTGAGAATATTCAGGGTATCGGTGAGGACATCGAGAGGCCCAGTTACCAAGTCCCAGCTATTGAACCGGATGAAGCGGCCTAGGTAAATGCCAAGGGCGGAGAGGGCATGTATGGTAAGTTCCATGGGCAAAATGAAGGCTTTGGCCCCTTGTTGTTTTAGGTAGTAGGCCACGTTGAGGATGGAAATCACGTAGGCTTCAAACCCTAGAACAATGGCTGTGAGGTGCAGGGGGACAAAGACGAGGGCAATGACCCAGGTTGGGCTAGCGCCAGTGCGAGTGCCGCGAATGAGGTGGATGATGTCGGTGAGAACGTAGGGGGCATTGGGCAAAAAGGCGATGAACACCACCACCCCTAGCCACCACAGCCAAGGACGGCGCGTATCCCTTGGACTTAGCCCCCACTGCCACAGCCCTATCACCAGCAGCAGAACTACCGCTAGCCAACTCAATCGCAGGAGAGCACTGATGTCTCCTGTCAGGGCATTGCCGAGGGTTTGGCTCCAGGTTCGTAGCACATTGGGCACCCTAGGCCAAAGCCCGATGACCCCGATGGCGGTCACAACTCCGATCAATAGCTGAAACCAACGGCGGGGAAGGGCACGGGGGCGAAACAGCCAAAAGCTGAGCAGCAACGGTACAAAGGCGAGGAACAAATTCCACAAAATCCAGCCGCTGTAGACATTGTCGAAGGCGGTGGCGATGGCGGCGAGTCTTGATCCCATCCGGTTTCTCCTAGGCGCGTATCCCTATTGGTAACCGATAGCGGGCCTAACCTGCATGGTTTACGGCTACCGCAAAAGAGTTATCCTTCCTGTAAAAGTAGGTATCTAGCTGGGTAGGCTGGTGTGCTGGGGCCTCCCGTCTGCGTGGGCATGAGGGCCAATAACGCTGTGCGTCACGAGCATCCCGACTGAAGCCTGGCTGTGCCACCACCTAGGCGGTCGTCCCTAGGTGAGGGCGGCGGAGGCTCCAGAGACTGCCTAGGGCCAAAATGGCCATCCCTGCTAGGGCCGTCATCCAAAGGGCGGGCTGATCCGAATGACGTTGGGCGATGGCTCCTAGTGCCCAGATAAGAACGAGGCCGAAGGTGACATCCCGCCGCTGCCCCAGCATCACGGCACCGAGAATCACGGAGACGGCGATCATCACTACCGTCCACGCTACGGGGGAAACACCCCAACCGCCCCAACCTGCGGCGTAGAGGGTGGCGGCAATGTTAACAATGGTGGCGACGGCAATCCAGCCTAGGTAGAGGCTGAAGGGAATGTGGGCCATCCAGCGCCGCTGGCGGGAGGTGCGGGAGCGGCCAATGTCGAGGATGAGGTAGATCTGAATCAGGGATCCCAGAATGATTAGCATGGCCAGAATAGACGCTGCGAACCATTGGAAGGTGAACAGGAAAATCCAAATCACCTGGGCCACACAAGCAATGATCAGCCATTGGTTCACCCGCTGAATTTGGGGGTCGGTGCGCCGCTCTGGGTGAAATTGATAGACAGCGTAGGCGATTAACCCCAGATAAATCACGCCCCAGATAATGAAGGCATAGTTCGCCGGGGTAATCAGCACGCCAGCGAGGACGGTGTTGGAAATTTCCCCCACGTTTTGCCCCCCTGGTGGGTACAGGTTGGAGAGGGTGTTGACGGCCAAGGTGGCGACAATGGCGGCGATGGTGCCGATGGCCCAGCCAAGACCAGGCTTTGGGGAGGAGGGGATGGCGTTCATAGGGGAGGGAGAATTAGGGACAGACCAGGGCTGGAACCGTGGGTCGTGGATTAACGTAAGGATAGGGAAAAACAAGGCATCTGATAGTCGCCGCCCTCGTTGCCGGGGGCCATCTGGGGCCACCATCCGTGGCTAGCGTCCACACCCACTTACCCGTGCGAATCAATAGACCGGGAGGAAGGAATGCCTGCTTGGTCATGCCATCTCCGGCGACAAAAGGGCATGGAGGTTGAGTTCAAATCCCGGCAAAACGGATTCCCCAGATAGGGACGCTGTGAAGGGCAAGGTTTCCGGAGCCACATCGGGACGATACACCTCCACCGTGCGGATTTTTGGATTTACCAGCCAGCCCAGCCGACAGCCGTTGTCTATATATTCCTGCATCTTGGCTTGCAGCGTTGCCACATCGTCCGTCGCCGACAGCAACTCGATGACAAAATCGGGGCAAAGGGGCGCAAACCCCTGGCGTTGGTCGGGGCTGAGGGCCAGCCAGCGTTCCATCGCCACCCAAGCCACATCGGGGGAACGAATGGCCCCATTGGACAACCGAAACCCGCTGGAGGAATCAAACACCTTGCCCAACCTTGTGCGGCGATTCCAGAGCGCGACATCAGCCGTGAGTTCAGAGTTATAGCTCCCACTCTCACTCCCGGTTGGCGACATGGCAATCAATTCTCCCGTGGCGGTCAGTTCTAGGCGCAGGTCAGGATTGGCCTGAACGATGGCCCGGAACTGATGCTCACTGACCCGCAAGGTTTTCGGCAGGTTAACGGCAACGGTGGCTGGCATAGACAAAACCGTGAAACGCCATGGCCCTATTCTATCTGGCTCTATTCCGAGCTATCGCATCTTTAAGATCGAGCGGCAAAGCTCTCAATTAGCCCCCTTGATGCTTAGGCAAGCAGGGCACACCACTGCCCTGCCCAATGACCTCAGATTTCAGCCGACCGCGTGGCAGAGATCGACGAGAAGGGCGAATTAGAATAGCAAGTATCAATCTGCGGTACAGGTATGGCTGATCCCGTCACCATCGAAGATATTTATGAGCTATTTCGCCGCTCCCAGGCCGAGGCGGATGAGCGCTTCCGTCGCTCCCAGGCAGAGGCCAATCAGCGGGCGGTGGAGGCAGATGAGCGCCTCAGTCGCTCTCAGGCAGAGGCCGATCGACGGGCAGCGGAGGCCGATCGACGGGCAGCAGAGGCAGATCGACGGGCAGCAGAGGCCGATCGGCGGGCAGCGGAGGCAGATCGGCGGGCAGCGGAGGCCGATCGGCGGCTGAAGCGGCTGGAGCAAATTGCTGCCAATACCAGTCGCGAGGTGGCTGGGCTGACGACCCGGTGGGGCCAGTTTGTGGAAAACCTGGTGGAGCCTGCCGTGGTGCGGTTGTTTCAGGAGCGGGGCATTGAGGTGCAGGAAACCTCCCGTCGGCTGAAATCGCAGCGACCTGGGGCCGAAATGGAGATTGATATTCTGGCGGTCAATGGTGATGTGGCGGTGGCGGTTGAAGTCAAATCGCGCCTTTCCCGTCAGGATGTGGAGGATTTTTTGGCCCGCTTGCCCCGATTTAAGCAGGCGTTTACGCAGTATGCGACCTACCACATTCACGGTGCGGTGGCGGGGATTGAAATTGATGAGGGGGTAGACCGCTATGCCTATCAACGAGGGTTGTTTGTGATTAAGCAAACCGGGGAAACCGTTACCCTGGCCAATGACCTCAATTTTCAGCCGACCGCATGGTAGGTTTTGCCAAAGTGGTAAAAATTTGAGATGGGCTTGAGTTTCTTGATAGTTCACTGAGGTCATAAATTTATACGATCCTCATTAGATTCAACCATTCAAAATGGCGATCAAGTCTGCAATAACCTTGTCAACCTTTCCGGGCACTAAGGTTCCAGCTTTGTAGACGATTATTGTTTCATTAGCTGTAAACACACGATTAGCTTTTACATAGCTGTCTCTATCAAGGGTGCCGGACAAGAAGTCGCTATTAGAAATCGCTGTCACATACTGATCATTGGAGCTTTTGCTGGTGATCATGCAGAGGATTAAGTCCTGACGAGTTAAGGTCGCAACAACGAGGGCTGGGCGACGCTTGGCATTACTCAGATCAGAAAAAGGAAAGGGAACAATTACGACATCTCCTTTTATAAATGCTGCCATGCTTCATCCTCTTCGGGGGTAAGCCATTCTTCAGCGAGGATTGGCTCACTTAATAAGCTAACTTCAACTTCTTCTCGCTGCATTTCTTTGGATCTAACAAATAACAAGAAATTCAAGACTTCTTTCAAAATGGGTGTGGGAGTCTGGTCAATTTCTTGAAGTAACTGTTCTTTGATGTTGACGGTTTTCACTGTATGCTCCATAAACTGTCCTCTCTACTATTTTTTATTTTTTCAGATTCCAGGGGCCAATGAAGGGTTCGTTGTTTTTTATTAGAAAATCCTTAAGAGGCAATGGCCTAGGGGAAATAGCGATAGAATTCTCGGCGATGGATGATGCGAACAAAAAGAATCGTTTCCCCATCTAAAAATAGCCCTAACCGATAGTCGCCGATACGAATGCGAAAATAGCCCTCGTCACCTTTTAACTTTTTGAGGTTTGCAATGTCATCTAGGCTATTGGCTGCTTCTACGGCAATGATGACGCTTTTAACTTTAGCCAGAAGACTTCCATCGTTGATTTCCCTAAGGTCTTTTTCAAAGGTTTTACGAAATTCGATGTTCACTCTGTCGGCTCCAGAATCGCAAAGATGGTGTCTCGGCTGACGGGTTCAGAGTCTTTTCCTTCGTCAATGGCTTTGGCTAAGGCCATATCTTCTAAGGCTTCGGAGATCATGTCTTGAAAGAGATCACGTCTTTCTTGAAAGATTTCTAGGATGGCGGCTTTGATGAGATTTTTGAGCTGTGTTTCGCTAAGGCTAGGGTTAGTCATGGGATGATTCTCTAGTAAAGGGTTGTTTCTATTTTGTCGGATCCCAGGGGCCGATGACGAGTTCGTTGTTTTGTTCTTTTTGGGCGAGGGCTAGGTTAAGGGTGAGGAGTTTTTCGAGGAGGTCGTCGTTGGCACTGAAGCTGTAGGCTTGGAGGACGAGGGCATCGAGTTGTTTGTGGAGTTTATAAAGCTGGCTGGCGGGTTCATCAAAATAGGCGTTGTAGAGTTTGGTGATGCCCCATTGTTTTTGCTCCATTTGTTGGCTGCGGTATTGGTGCAGTTCTAGGGCTTTGTCGCGGATTTTCTGCACAATGGCAGGGCTGGGGCTTTGGGGAAAGGGGAAGGTTTCAAAGCAGGTTTGGTGAGTATAGCGAGTTCGATCTTCTAGGGTAGAACTTTGTGCCTTAAACCATATTCTATGAGTCTGTGAGGTTAAAACTCCAAGAACATAAAAGTCATCTGTTGCAACAACAATGTTCAAGTCGCCAGGTAGCCATTCTGTAGGAAATGGGATAAAAACTGCCCATTTAGAGACTCTTGGAATTGCAAAGCACTGATTTAATGGAGCAAGGGCAGTTCTCATCGCTGCGTTAGTGAGAGTGTTCAGATTTTTGTGTAAGCCCTTGATTGTCAAAGTTTGAAGCGTTCT
>JBBAWV010000186.1:0-5335 GCA_040396995.1 Nodosilinea sp.
CGGTCGGCAACCTATACTAAAGCCTGGAGCAACCGGAGCAAACCGCATCCCATGGGCAAGCATTGCGTAATTACAGGCGTGAGTCGTGGCTTAGGGCGAACCTTAGCAGAGGCGTTGATCGCTGAAGGCCATCGGGTATCAGGCTGTGCTCGCAAGGCCGAAGTCGTGGCACAGCTAGCAACCCAGTATCCCGATCACCACTTTCGGGCGGTGGACATTGGCAATGCGGCGGCGGTGCAGACCTGGGCCGAGGTTATTCTAGACCAGGTGGGGGTGCCAGATTTTGTGATCAACAACGCGGGTTTGGTGAACGAGCCTGCGCCCCTGTGGCAGGTGCCCGTGGCGGAATTTGAGGCGGTGGTGACGGTGAATATTTTGGGAACCGTCAACGTCCTACGCAGCTTTGCCCCAGCGATGATCCAACGGGGCAGCGGCATTTTTGTGAACTACAGCTCTGGCTGGGGCCGATCCACCTCCCCAGAATTCGCCCCCTACTGCGCGACCAAATGGGCCATCGAAGGACTAACCCAAGCCTTTGCCCAGGAATTGCCTCCCGGTATGGCGGCGGTGGCCCTCAATCCCGGCATCATTCACACCAAGATGCTAGAAACCTGCTACGGCGACGAGGCTGCGAACTTTACCCCCATTGCCCAATGGGTAAAAACGGCCATGCCCTTTATCCTCAACCTGAAACCCCAGGACAATGGCCAATCCCTTTCCGTCCCCGGCAGTTTGTCTTAACCGAGATGGGTTAACCTCCCAGCGCTGATTGGCTGTCCGTTCTGACTGATGGGGAAGACCACGGGCCACGATGTTTGCCTAAGATAATCACCCCCGCAATCGCTCCTACCCCCATCCACCCATAGATCGGCTTTGCCCAGATCCTTAATCGACGGGAATCCGCGCTTCTTCCCACCAGGCCGGGGGCGGCACGGGGGTGGGGGTGAAGCTGGCCCGTTGTTCTCCGGCGATGGGGGGCAACTGCGGCTCCACCTTGGCCTGACGCAAGATCACCGCATCTTTGGTGATGTTGATGACCGTGAAATCCTGGGTTTGCAGCACGGGCCCTTGGTAGACCTCACCCAGTTCGGCAAAGAGCATCGAGACCACATCCGGCGACAGCAGCGTGTGCCAGAGACAGGCCAGACGGGGCTGCACCAGGCTGAACACCTTGCCAGCGGCCTTGGGCGAGGTGTGGGCAGACTCCAGGGCAATGGTGGCCCGCTCGATGGAGAGGCCCGATGCTTCCGCCAACGCCGCAGCGGGGGGGAAGCATTCGTGGATCAGCACATCCACCCCTTTGCAGGCGTTCACCAGGGGCCAGCCAGGAAGGGTGTCTCCGGAGAAGGCGAAGGACAGGCCCGCGAAGTCGAGCCGATAGCCCACCGACCCGCTGATGCAGTGGACGACGGGGAAGGCGGTGACCGTCACGCCGTTTTTCTCGTAGACCACCTGGGTTTGGCTAAAGTCAAATTCGGTGCCCACGATCTTCATGCTTTCGGGGTTGATGGCCCCGTTTCCGGCCTCGGTATCCCAGGACAGCGCCGATTCAATCGCCTCACAGAAGTGCTGGGTGCCGAGGTGGGGGGCCGTGCCGCTTGGCCCCCAAACATAGACTGGCCCATCCGCCCGTCCCACCTTCGAGAAACTGCCGCTGAGGGTGAGGATGTCGCCCATGTGGTCGGCATGCAGGTGGGTGATGAACAACTTATCGAGCAGGTTGACGGGCAGTTTCAGGCTGGCGTAGTTGATCAGAGACCCCGTCCCCAGGTCAAACAGCAGCAGGTCGCGTTCGGGGTTGCCCACCTCCACCAAAATGCTCGGTGAGGCTTGGGCGCGGGTGGGAAAGGGATTGCCGCTGCCCAGCACCGTCACGCGCAGTTCGCCATCCTCCAGGGGTTCCTCGCCTGGAATGAACACCTCGGCATAGTCCCGATGGGGGGTGCCGAGGATGGGGGTGAGGGTCATGGCTTGGGTGCCGCCCAGATAGGAGAGGGTGGGCAGGGCGGGGGCGGCGGTGGTTGCTTGGGTCGTCGTCGCCGTTGTTTGGGTATCCGTACTTTGAACGGTGGTCATGGCAAACCTCTTGATGGTAGTTTTTTCGGTCGGATATCGGGCAGGGTGTCAAAACGGGTGCCCACGGGAAGCACGCCTAGGTGGGGGATTTGACGGCTAGGGTGTACCTGCCCCCGGTACAGCCACCTCTACCACCTGGTAGCTGGCGCTGGGGTGTTGGTGAATTTCCGCCGGATCGTGGGAGCCGGAGGTACAGATGAACAGGTGCTTGCGCTCTGGGCCACCCAACATCACCGCATAGGCGTGGGTGTCTACCCGAATGCGGTCGGTGATCTCGCCTCCGACAACGACCCGCACCACGCTGTCTTCGCCTTCGGGGTTGGCGCACCACACGCCCCCTTCAGCATCCAGGCAGATGCCATCGGGGCCAACGGATTCGGGTAACTGCGCCCACACTCGACGGTTGCTGAGGGTGCCATCGGTGGCCACATCAAAGGCAGTCAGGCGCTGGCCCAGGGTTTCGCCGACGATGAGGGTGCCCCCGTCCGGCGTAATCACGATGCCGTTGGGAAAGGACAGGTTGTCGGCCACCACGGAGGCTTGGCCATCGGGGGTAACCAGGGCGATCACGCAGGTATCGACGGGTTTCGCAGTGGGGTCTACAAAGTCATAGCCGATATCCCCCACGTAGAGACGACCCTGGGCATCCACAATGCCGTCGCTCAGGCAGAAGGTGGTGAGGCTGCTGAGGTCGGCCAGGGGCACCAGGGTCGTCCCCTCCACCCGGTAAATTTGGCGCTGAAACGCATCGCCCACAATCATCGTGCCATCGGGGGCAAACCCAAAGGCGTTGGGCAAAAAGGGCAGATCCACCGCCGTTGTCACCGTCCCCGCCAGATCCACCGTTTTGATGCGCTTGTCGTGGATGTCGAGGAACCAGAGCTTGTCGTTGTACCACCGGGGGCTTTCGGTGAATTTGAGCCCCGTGGTCGCTGCCGCCAGGGTTTTGGGTTGGTAGGTCATGGGAACGTTATCCGGTTTTGTTATGGGTGACTGATTAGTTATTGGTTGTTGGTTGTTGGTTATTGGTTGTTGGTTATTGGTAAAGGCGTTAGGCGTTGAGTCGATTGACGAAGGCAAGGCGGAGGTCGGAGATCGCCCGTGTCACATGGCCTTTGCCCGTGAGGTCGTTGCAGAACAGCAATTCGCCGGAGTGAAATCGTCGGGTTTCGCCGTCGCTGGTGTCCACTTCCCCCTCGCCGGATAGGACGATGACCACGTAGGGCTGGGGGGCATTGTGGGCGGGGGCTTCCGTTCCGGCAGGAAAGGCGATGGCGCACATGGTGGTGACGGCCCCAAAGTCGCTCATCTGCCCTGGGGGGTTGGGCGGTGGCCCCATGGCTAATTCCTGTTCGGGAAGGTCGGTAAGGCCGAAGTGGGTTTCGCCCTGGTCGTCGGCGTAAATCATCGGGAATTTCATTGGGGCATTGTCCTAGGTGGGGTGGATTGGGGTGATAGGCGGGGGATGGCTAGGGTCAGTGGTGGGCAGTGCCCACCCTACGGTTAGCGAGGAAATAAAAGCTGTACCTGCGCCCGCAGGGAAAAATCGGCTCCGTTGGTGGGCCGCACGGCATTCCAATAGAGCTGAAGGGAAGCATTGAGGGGCTGGGTGCCGACCCGGAACAGCTTGCCCGCGCCGCCGCCGATGGGCACCGTCCACTGGTCGCCGCCCGCTGCATTCCAGTTGGCGGTGATGACGGGGGAGGAGGTGAGGTACCAGCCGTTGGGCAGGTTGTAGTTAACAAACGGTTGCAGCAAAAATTGGCTGACGGCGGGGCGGCTGCCATCCCCCGCAAAGGACCAGATCTGGTTAGCCAAGCCGCCATAGACCCACTGCCCCGAACTCACTACCACCACCCCGGCAGGGCCAGCGCTCCATTTCCCTGCCCCGGTTTGGCGGTCGGTGGCGGTGGGCAGCACAAAGGTAGGGCCAACGCCCCAGGTCAGTTTGCTCTCGGTCACGGGCACAAAGAAAAAGGTGGGGTTGAGGTCGCCCAGCCCCCAAATGGTGCCATTTCCCCCGGCATCGGGCTGGGCCACAACGGGCAGAATTGTGCGCGTCACCAAGATCAAATCCTCGCTGAGGGGCACGGGCACCACGGGCTGAATGTTGAGGATGTTTTGGGTGCGGTCGTTGTTGGGGCCAAGGCCAAAGTTGGTGTTGTTTTGGAAGGGCACGCTGATCAGATTGGCGATGGGGTTTTGGGCCGCCGCCGCTAGGTTCCCGGTAGAGCCTGCCGCTGGGGCCGCTTCGGTATCTGCGGCTGGGGCGGTGTCTGTCGGTGAGGTTTGGGCCAGATCGCTCGGTTGATTTGGACTTACCGCTGTGGGCAAGGGCACCAGGTCACTGGCGGCGGTACTGAGATCGGCGCAGGACAGATCCGCGCACAGGCGGCTGACAGGTTCTCCGCCCTGCTCGACGGCATGATCTACCGAGGTTTCGGTGAGCGGCGAGGGTGGCGTGGCTTCCCCCGCTTCCCCTACCAGATCGCCTGCCCCAGACTCCCCTGCCAACGCAGAATCTTCTATCAACGTCACCGCCTCCACCGGGGCCGATGGCTCGACAGCGGGGCTTTCGTTGGCCCAACCCTCCCCAACCAAGCCCACGCCTGTAATCAGGAGGGCTACAGGCAAGGTGGCCAAGGCCCGAATCGACATAGCGTTCACAATCGTCATTAGCACGGCGTTAACTCCTCACGGTTTGCACGGGTCACAAGCTGGCCTTCCATCCTGTGCTCGGTTAACAAGACACTAGTCTGTAACGGCCTGTTCAGCAAACACCGCCGCCGCCGTTTTGATCGCTTCCAACGCGGCAGGAAAGCCCGCATACACCGCCATTTGCAGGATGATCTCCAGGATTTCGTCTTGAGTACAGCCCACGTTGAGGGCACCGCGAATGTGATCTTTGAGTTCGGGTTGGGCATAGCCCAGCACCGTGAGGGCGGTGACGGTGAGCATTTCCCGCGTCTTCAAATCCAGGCCGGGGCGGGGGTAGATGTCGGCAAAGGGAAATTCGGCCAGACAGTGGGCTAGGGCTGGGCTGGTGGCGGCCAGATTGTCTAGGGCGGCATCAATGCCGGGGCCAAATATCGTGCGCATGGTGGCCAAACCACGGTCATAGCGGGTGTCTTCGGTTGGCATAGTGGATCTCCGGGGTGAGGATCTAGCAAAGACTCTGAGCGGCTCTAGCTCCCCTCTCCCCGTGGGAGAGGCAGGGTGGTTTCATACCAGCGTAGAAAAATGAGGATGGGTTGAGACC
>JBBAWV010000187.1:0-5334 GCA_040396995.1 Nodosilinea sp.
CAAATCCGACTTGTTTGCCCCCGGTATCAGCGGGCGAGGAGACCTCGCCCCTACGGTTTGCTGGGCTGGGAATCGGGGTTATTCGATTAGGATTGGTATCAGGGCAGAAACACGGTTATGGGCAAAGCCATCGTCACAGCCAATGCTGGACGAGAGTGCCTGGGCCGGAAGCCACAGGGTAAAGCAGCTGCCTTGGCCGGGAGTGGATTGAACGGTGATACTACCTCCGTAGAGGGTGATTAACCGCTGGGCCAGATCCAGTCCCAAGCCGTGACCCGCCCGTCGGTGTTCGCCCTGACGAAACCAGCCGAATGCGCCGCGTCACGGCATAGCCGTCTAGGTCGGGCATCATCACATCCAGCAGAATCAGATGACCAACTATATTGATAGAGCAGCAAAGGCAACATGGCCGAGGCTGGCCGTCTCTCCCTTGCCGACCTGTGCTTTTTTATTTAGCCCACAGTCTACCGAATCAGTCCTCTATCTAGCGGTTGGATTCTAGGGAGTCAGATTTTAGCACTGGGTTAGGTGTGGCCGTGGTTGAGGAGCTAATCGGCTTGGCCACTCTGACGACCTAGTTCGTAGACCCCCGCCACCATAAAGGCAATCACTCCCAAACTCACAGCCCAACTGCCGCCCAAACTAAAGGAAAGACCATAGTGGGCCACACCACCAAGGGCCAAAAAGGGAAACACACTGAGCAGCGAAGCCGCCGCCATTTGGGCCTCGTGGCCTGGGTTAGCGGCGGGATGGGATGGGGTTGAAGGGTGCGAATCGGCCTTGAGGGACTGAAGCCAGCGGTGACAACTATCAATCACGCGGTCGGCTACGGGGGAAAAGCCTAGGTAGAGCGCCAAGGCCCACAGCACCGTTCCAGCGATGGAACCGAGGGAAAAGGGCAGCACAGAACTCACCATTAGCCCTAACCCCACCCATCGGAGGGGCCACCGGGCCGATAGTCGGGCCGAGGAGGATTGCCAGAATCGGGTCGGTAGCGATCTTGGTAGTCGCTGCGGGTTTTGGGGCGGCGGCGGCGCAGACGTTCATCGGCGCGGGGGGCACTGCTATAGGTAGATCCCTCAGAGTAAATCGGGCCAACTGATCCATCGGAATAAGCCGATTCATCTGAGTAGCCTGCCCCATCGGGCCGTTCTCCAGGCCGTTCTCCAGGCCGTTCTCCAGGCCGTTCACCGGGGCGCTCTCCAGGGCGTTGATCACCAAAGTTATCGGGGCGCTGGCTGGGCGGCATCCCTCCCCGGTCGTCGTAGCGGGGGGCGTAGGGATCCTGGGAGTACCCAGAGGGCTGGGCGTAGGGCCGACCGCCTTCATCGCGCCCCCCCAGCATGGGCCGAGGCCGAGCGTAGGGATCTTCTAGGCCGTAGTCCCGCCGATCTAGCTCCGCCCGCATATTGGCACGGTTGTCTCCGCCATAGGCCGGACGGCTGGGGCGATTTTGGGGCCGATAGCCGCCGCCGCCGTAGCCATCGCGGCCATCTCCCTGGGGTGCAGGGCGACCCTGGTAGGGTTCGCGGGCGTTGATATTTTGAATCAAGAGGGCCGTTAGCATCCCCACCATGATCATCTGCTGGAAGGAAGGAATTAACTCCATGGTGAGATGCCCCAGCAGGAACACCCCGGCAATCAGCATCAGAATGGCGTAGACCCGATCCGAATCGCGTCCATACCCTGGCTTAAAGCGTTCTAAAAAAAACAGCGCAACGGCGCTGAGAACCAAGAAAATACCAAGCAGGAGGGGAACAGGGGTACCAAAATTCACAGTGAATTCCTCGATAGGATGGCAACGCCGGGGCTAGGAGTTCCCCAAGGGCCAGAGCGTATACCTGGGATGGATAGAATTGGATCCGTAGGGAGTCAGACAGGCTGTTCCTGTGGAGGTACCACCGCCATTGGGCAATCCCAGCAGCAACCCTAGCCTCACCAATTCTAACGGACTTCCGACGATTCTATAGAGGCTAGGGCGGTAATGGCAGCACCGCCGATGGCCGCTTAGCGCAAGCTCTAAATCTAGGGAGGGTCGGTAACGCAACGTCACCGACCCTCCCCATAGCCATCCCTGGGACGACGGAGAGACTACTGACGCTGAATTTTGTCCCGCTGACTCAGGAAGAGCAGGGCAATGGTGGCGGGGATGACCACGATCAAAGCTCCAGCCAGAATGCTCAGGAGAAAATTGGTAAGAGAAGGTGTCATGGGGTTTTGTCCTGATAACGATTTCGACGAAATGTTACTCAATATTATTGATCAACTTAACACCGTGAACACAACAGCCCGCCTAGGATTCAGCCTCAAGCGGGCAAACTCCTAGGGTTTATGGGGTTAGGAGAGGATAAGGCGGTGTTTACAAAGCTTTAGAATGGGAGAGAAATTAGGCTTCTAGGGGTGACCATGGCCATGTCAGAGGTATTGAATTGGGGCGTAGGGCTGTTTTTGGCGCTGATGACCCTGCTGTTTATTTTCCGCATCGTCCTCACCTGGTACCCCCAGGTAGACCTCGCCAAGCTACCGATATCCCTGGTAGTGTGGCCCACAGAACCGCTGCTGGCTCCGGTTCGCAAGCTGGTGCCCCCCATCGGTGGCGTCGATATTTCTCCGGTAATTTGGGTGGGCACCATC
This sequence comes from Nodosilinea sp., assembly GCA_040396995.1. Classification (GTDB taxonomy): domain Bacteria; phylum Cyanobacteriota; class Cyanobacteriia; order Phormidesmidales; family Phormidesmidaceae; genus Nodosilinea. The sequence goes on from JBBAWV010000187.1 coordinate 2,635, forward strand.
ACCCTACTGCGGGAAATATTGGTGGGGCAACAGGGCTTGCTGCGAATGCTAGGCTAGCGGGTTCCCTACCAACCTCCGAAATGATGGCCGCGTGATGGACGATTCATCCCCCTCCTTTCCAGCCTGTGCCCTGGGTGGTACTCGGCGTGATCGTTGGCGCAACCACCTAGACACCACCGATACCCTCACAGGGCAGGTGATTAATGGTGTCATTGTGGGGCTGATTTTTCTATCCGCCCTCATTTTTGTGGTCAAAACCTATCCCATTTCCCCCACGGTGGATGCGTGGCTGGATATGCTGGACTGGCTAATTGTGCTGGCCTTCACCCTTGAGTATGGCCTGCGCCTATGGGTCGCCCCTAATCCCTGGCGCTATGCCTTTAGCCTATACGGCTTGCTCGATTTAGCCGCTATTTTGCCCTCCTGGATTGGGGTATTTGATGTTCGCTTTTTGCGTTTCTTTCGGTCGCTGCGAATTCTGCGACTGGTGCGAATTTTTAATGATCGCCTTTGGTTTGGCCAAGTTACTAGTGCCGATAGCCTAATTCTGCTACGAATTTTATTTACCCTAGTCGCAATTATTTTTATCTATTCCGGCCTTATTTTTCAGGTCGAACATCCTCGTAACCCAGAGAGTTTTAAAACCTTTTTAGATGCGCTTTACTTCGCTGTTGTCACCATGACCACGGTCGGCTATGGCGATGTTACGCCAATCTCTGAGGCAGGAAGGGGGCTAACCGTAGCCATGATTCTGACCGGAATTGCCCTGATTCCGACTCAGATCAGCAGCTTAATTCGTCAACTGGTCAAAGTTGCGGGTTCACGCCATCAACCCTGCTCCAACTGCGGCTGGGCCAGCCATGATAATGATGCCCGTTTTTGTAAACGCTGCGGCACGACCCTAGGGGATTCGCCTGCCCTAGGGCGGGTGGACTGAGGGTGCGGATTCACGTTTCCTCGCTGACCGGAAGACGCCAATATCCAGGAAGATCTCTCCAACGCGAGGGACCAGACTGCCACAAGATGCGGATCAGGCAAAGGCAGCCGGCCCTGGGGAGAATGCCTTGGCCCTAGAGCCTCGTGGTACAACAGAGAAGATCTTAGGGGCTAGGTGCTCAGGAGCAGTGGATTCGGTGCTGACGGTAACTCACATTTTGCCTGCGGATCCGGTGGCGACGGTGGTGGCTGAGTTGGCCCTCACCGCCCACGACCGCACACGCTCCCGCCATCGTTTTGTCGCCATCGATGGCACCCCCATCCAGCTAAACTTACCTCGCGGTAGCCTCGTGCGGGGGAATACGTTGCTGGCCAGTGCCGACGGTCTGCGAGTGCGTGTAGTGGCCAAACCAGAACCCGTATTAAGGGTGACGGCAGATTCGCCCTTGGCCCTGACCCGCGCCGCCTACCACCTGGGTAATCGCCATGTTCCCCTCGAAATCACCCCCGACAGCCTCACACTAGAGCCCGATGCTGTCCTAGAGGCCATGCTGTTGCAACTAGGCGGGCTGACCGTCGAATCCCTCGTGCGGCCCTTCGAGCCAGAGGCCGGAGCTTACCACGGTGGCCATGCCCACAGCGGCCACCCGCACGGCTCCCACACCACCTCCACGCCACAGGTACCCACCCCCCATTCCCAAAATCATCCCCATGGACGCTAAACCAGACTCTCCCGCCGCCCTGCTGCGCCTATTGCAGTTGGCCAGTCCCGCCCTGCCCGTGGGAGCCTACAGCTACTCTGAAGGGCTGGAAACCCTGATTTTTCAGGGCATGGCTACCCCTGAAGCGGTTCTGCAATGGCTAGAGCAGGAGTTGGCTCTGGGATTGGTGCGGGTAGAAGCGGCCTATATTCACCGCGTTCATGGGTTGTCCCAGACGGGGCAATGGTCGCAGATTACCGAGGATAACCGTTGGCTTTCGGCCCTGCGCGACAGCGAAGAAAGCCGTAACCAAAGCTGGGCCACCGGACGTTCGCTGGTGCGCCTCGCCAATGACCTCCATCCAGAACTAACCGCGACCCTCACCACCCTGGGTCAACCCTGCAACTTTGCCGTCGGGTTTGCTGTCCTCGCGGCCCATTGGGAGATTCCGGCCTCGGCGGCGGTGCTGGGCTATCTTCAGAGTTGGGCCACTAGTTTAGTCACCGCTGCGGTAAAACTGGTGCCCCTAGGCCAAACCCAAGGGCAGCGTATATTACTTGATCTCAACCCCGCCCTGGCAATGGCCGCTACCCAAAGCGCTACGGTCAACCCCGATGACATTGCCCTGGGTGGGTGGGGGGCATCCTTGGCGAGTATGCAGCACGAAGCTCTTTACAGCCGACTCTTTCGCAGTTGAAGTACCCGTCAGCGTTGAGGGCAGCGTGATCGAGGGCACCATGATCGAGGGCACCGTAGTTGATACTAGCCCCTCCAATGATCAGCCATCGTTGCCAGCGCCAAACACCTGGGCCACCGTGAGGCTGAGGTCGGGAATCACCGTTGATCTAATGGCCTCATCGCCCTGAAACGTCCTGTCTTCGTACTGGCCATCCACCCACTGGCAAAGGGTAATCTGGCGGGTTTCGGGGTCTACAATCCAATATTCCGCAATGCCACGGGCGGCGTATTCGGTGTGCTTGTGGCGATAGTCACGGCTGCGGTTGGCCTCCCCAGGGCTAACCACCTCCACCACCAGGGCCGGGGGTGGCATCTCATGGGTTAA
>JBBAWV010000188.1:0-5321 GCA_040396995.1 Nodosilinea sp.
CTCACTTTACAGACCGTTGCATCAGTTCTGTTGCATCAGTTCTATAGAGTGTTATGACTAGATTACCCAGCCAACCCTTCTAACGCTCAGTCTTCACATAAATCAACGAAACCCCCATGGCATCCGCCGTTCGGTCAAGCTGGCGCTTGCTGTGGGGCGTCAGACCAAAGCTGCACACATAATCCTCATACTCCGGCCCTGGCCAAACCCCGCTCCAGTCCTCAATGCTCACATCCACCGCCTGCACCGCCGCCATAAACCGGGCCGCTGTGGTTTCATCCCGCGTCACAATCTCAAACGCATTGCCCATCGTCATTATCCTCCAGCAAAATCAGCCGCCGAACCCATAAACACCCCCACGATACCGTCTAAGTCCGTAAACACCCCCAGCTTTTCGTCATAAATCCCCCACCATCGCAACGTCCTAGGCACCACCAGCTTAATCTCCAAAAGCCCCTGACCCAGCAACCAAGCCAACGCCGCCAAACGATCCTGAATCACCTGGGGTAGCTCCGCCTCCAGTTCCCGCCACAACACCGCCACCACCACCGGCTCCCGCTGTTGTAGCCCCTGCTCATGCGGTACATTGCGGCGCATCCAAGGGATCAAGGCATTGCCAGACGAGGTTATTGCCGCGAATGCACCCTACAGGTCTGTCGTTTGGGAAGCGGGGGCGTGGGGCGCAGATTTGGTATAAATTGGGCACCTCAGCTAAAACCGATTCTGCATCAAGGCTGGAGAAAACGGCCTCGCCCAGGCATAATTAAGCAATACGTTTGACCTATTTGCCATGGCAAAAGCCGCCATCACCGAAAAGCCCAAAGCCCCAGCGGTCTTTGCCCGCCATGAGACCTTTCACCCTCGCTTTGGCTGGCTCAAAAAGGGCTACGACCTCGCCCTCGCGGATTCTGGTATCTTTTTGCGAGACGACGCCCCGGTTTTGCTAGGGGTGGGCAAAAATATGGTGCGCTCCATTCGCTACTGGTGCAGCGCCTTTAAGGTATTGGCGGAGGAAGACGGGCAGATTCGGCCAGAGCGGCTGGGACAACAACTGCTCGATGATGACGGCTGGGATCCGTTCCTAGAGAATCCGGCCAGTCTGTGGTGGCTCCACTGGAACTTGCTGAAAGCCCCCTGCACCGCCACCGCCTGGGCCTTTGCCTTTGGGGAATTTCAGGCGGCGGAGTTTACCCCAGAGCACCTAGTCGATGAACTGAGGGACTACGCCAACGGCTTCAGCGCCACCATTGCCGACTCATCATTACGCAAAGACGTAAGCTGCATTCTGCGCATGTATGCCGACCAAGACAGCAAAAAAGGGCCGACCGAAGATTCCATCGATTGCCCCTTCACCGCCCTGCGCCTGCTCTACAGCGTGGGCGATGGGCGGCGCTACGAGTTTCAGGTTGGCCCTAAGGAAACCCTGCCCGCTGAGATTGTGGTGGCGGCTTGCTTGGAGTTTGCCGGGATTTCTGAGAACGAAAGCTCGGCCATGGGCGTTTCGCGCTTGGCTCATTTGGAAGGTAGCCCAGGACGGGTGTTTAAGCTCTCAGAATCCGCCATCGCCGAAGCCATCGAACAGGTAGCCCGCCGCCGGGAGGATCTGTTTATTTCCGACAGTGCCGGATTGCTACAGCTTCAGTATGCAGGCGATCCGCTGGCGATGTCTGAGGCTATTCTGAACAAGTATTTTGCGGGTTGATAGGTCGTGAGTTCTCAACGTTTGGCCGATTTTTTGGCAGTGAATCGCCGCTATGCCCGCTCCATCAACCTAGAGCGCGATTTTGACGCACCGGATGCCGTCGAGGGCTATATTCTGACGGATCGTGCCGTTGATGCGTTGCGCCGCATTTTGGCCTCCATGTTTGGCCGCAAACGCACCACAGCCTGGACGCTGACCGGGGTCTATGGCACCGGGAAATCCGCCTTTGCCCACTTTTTAACCAGCCTACTGGGGCCAATGGAAAGTCCGGCCCGAAAACTGGCCTGGGAGATTGCCCGCAAGAGTCTGCCGCCCGATAGCCCAGAATTTGAGGCACTTCAGCAAAAGTTCCCCCCATCAGGGCTGTTTCGCGCTGTTGCCACGGCTCAGCGGGAACCATTGCGGTACACCTTGCTACGTGCGCTGGTTACAGGATCTGAGAGCTTCTGGCCAAAGGGACGAAAGCCAGAGGTCATTAGACAACTTAACCAGTGGGAAAGTGAACTGCTATTAGGTGATACGGCCTTTAGTGATCGGGATCTCCTCAACCTGATCCAGCAGTTAGCTGAAGTTGCAGATACCGACATCATTCTCGTCATCGACGAGCTGGGCAAATCCCTAGAACACGCCACCCAACACCAGGGCACCGCCGACCTTTACTTGCTTCAGCAGTTGGCGGAGCTGTCGCGAAAAAAAGGCACCCGACTCTACATCTTTGGGCTGCTGCACCAATCCTTTGCCGACTATGGCCAACGGCTGGCGGCGGTGGAAAAAAACGAGTGGGCCAAAATCCAAGGCCGCTTTGAGGATATTCCCTTCACCGAATCCTCTCAGCAAATGCTGCGGCTGATGGGACAGGCCATCCATCGATCCCAGGCCGAGACGCTAACCTTCCCGGTACAACAGCTCACCCAAGACTGGTGCGCCGTCCTGAGCGAAAAGGCCAACCTCACCGAACTTTCCCCCAAACTGCTAGAGGCCACCTATCCCCTCCATCCCCTAGCGGCCATGGTGCTGCCAGAACTCTGCATCCGCTATGCCCAGAATGACCGATCCCTCTTCACCTTCCTCACCAGCGCCGAACCCCACGCCTTCCAACACTTTCTAGAAACTACCGCAATCCCCTCCCTCTCCCCTCTCCCACGGGGAGAGGGGCCGGGGGTGAGGGCCATCCCCCAGGAAGAGGATCTAGAAGTAAGGGCACTCCCCACCCTCCAACTCCACCACCTCTACGATTACTTTGTGGAATCCCTCGGAGCCGGGATGGGGTCGCGGCCCGGTCTTCAGCGGTGGCTAGAAATTCAAACCCTGGTGGCCGATGCCCAGCACCGAGGGGCCGACACCGTGGCCCTGCTGAAAACCATTGGCCTGCTGAATCTGGTGACCAGTACGGGTTTGTTTCGCGCCACTCTCCCCCTAGTAAAATTGGCCCTGGTCGATCAGCCCGACCCCGCCGCCCTAGAGCATTGGGAAGCGCAGATCAATGTTGTCACCCATCAGCAGGGCATCGTCACCTATCGACGGGCGGTGGATGAGCTGCGCCTGTGGGAAGGGTCGGATTTTGATGTGGAAGGGGCGATCAGCCAATACATCGCCAAGGACACTCTGCCCCTGGCCGACCTGCTCACCGAAACCTACCCCCTCAAGCCCCTGGTGGCCCAGCGCCACAGCTACCGTACCGGAACCCTACGCTACTTTGAACGCCATTACCTAGCAACCGCCCACGATTTAGCCACCCTGACCTGCACCCAGGCCGACTGCGATGGCGTGGTGGCCTACTGGCTGGGCGAAACGCCCCCCATCCCCATCCCATCCCACACCGCAGACGGCAAACCCCTGGTGGTGATTGCGGCGGCAAATTTGCCCCTGCTGACGGTTCGCGCCCAGGAATATCGCGCCCTGTGCCAAATCCATAGCCGCGAAAGCACCCTGCAAAGCGACAAGGTGGCCCTGCGAGAAGTGCGCCACCGCCGCCTCCAGCTCAAGCAACTGCTCGACGATACCCTGGCCCAAGCCTTTAACTTTGGCAACCACCACAACGCTTGCTGGGTAGAGGGCCACCCCCAGGCCATCGGCAGCGTCACCGACTTCAACGCCCTGCTGTCGGCGGTGTGCGACAAGACTTACCCCCAAACCCCCATCCTGTGGAACGAGCTAATTAACCGCCGCACCCTCACCACCCAGGGGGCCAAGGCGCGTCGGATCTTACTCGAAGCCATGCTGGAACACCCCGATATGAAGCGGCTGGGCCTAGAAGGCTACGGCCCAGAGGTGGCCATGTACTATTCCGTCCTTCAGCAAACCGGAATCCACCGCCAAACCCAAGGCGAATGGGGCTTTTATCCCCCAGAGCCCTCATCCCTTAAGCCCCTCGGCCACTCCAACCTTGGCCCCATCTGGACAGCCATGGCCGAATTCTGCCTCAGCACCACGGATACTCCCCGCTCCATCGGCGAACTGTACCAAACCCTCAATGCCCCACCCTACGGGATGAAATCGGGCACTATTCCGGTGCTGCTGGCGGCGGTGTTGCTCCACTACAGCGACGAGGTCAGCGTTTATAAAGAGGGCACCTTTATTCCGGTGCTGGGGCCAGAGCATTTTGAGCTATTGGTGAAGGATCCGGCCCGATTTTCGGTGAAGCACATCGAAGTCACTGGGGTGCGCAGCCAGGTGTTTCGGGAACTAGAGGCCATTTTGCGTGGTGGCTCAACCCAACCCCGCAGCGCTAGCGGTGCCCGGAATGTGACGGTGCTTTCGGTGGTGAAGCCGTTGATTCAGTTTGTCCGCAAGCTGCCCAACTTCACCCTCAAAACCCGCCGCCTCAGCGAACCATCCCGTGCCGTGCTGCAAACCCTGCGCTCTACCCAGGAGCCGGATGATCTGCTGTTCAACGCCTTGCCCCAGGCTTGCGGCCTCGCGCCCATTGTGGTGTCTGAGGCCGACGATGGCAGCACCGCCCGGATCTACCGGGAGCGTTTGGTAGACGCCCTACGCGAGATTAATGGAGCCTACGATGCCCTGCTGACCGAGGGCCAAGACCTGCTCTACAGCGCCTTTGGCGTCCATAGCGACCGCACCCAACTGCGCCAAGACCTTCAGTTTCGGGCCAGCCGAGTGGTGGGCAACTGTGTGGAGGCCAGTCTTAACCGTTTCGCCAGGGCGGCGGCGGATGATGCCGTGGGAGATCGCCAGTGGCTAGAGGCGGTTCTGATGGTGATTGCCGATAAACCCGCCGAATCTTGGATGGATGAGGACGTGACCCGCTTTGAACTCAACCTCAGCGATCTCTCCCGCCGTTTCAAAAACCTAGAAGCTCTGCAAGCCTCGGTGAAGGCCACCAGTGCGGGCGGTTTTGAGGCCCGTCGCATTACCGTTACCCGCCCCGACGGCAGCGAAATTAACAAAATGGTGTGGGCCAGCGACGAACACCAGGCCAAGGTCGATCCCACCATCGACGAGATTCTTCAGCAATTCCCCGACCCCCAACTGCGGGAGGTGTTGCTCACCTGTCTTATCGAACGGATGTTTGATGGGTCAGAATTAGAGCAGGACACTTCGCCCGAAAAAGTGACCGACCTCAAGGGCCGCAGAGTCCGGCCTAGGCGGGCGAGGGGAT
>JBBAWV010000189.1:0-5281 GCA_040396995.1 Nodosilinea sp.
GCTGACTTAATCTTACCCTCCCTACTCGTCATCATTTTATTGACTAAGCACTAGCGGCCCTGGGGCTAGAAACCCTAGAGCGGCGCTTCGATGTGGCCTTTGGGGTTGAGCGGAGCGAGTCTGACCGTAACACCCTCCTGGCCCAACGACTGCAACAGACCGAATCGGCCCTTTCACTGTTGGGGGAAGCCTATGCCGAACCTGACCTCTTGAGGATGGAAAACGAGCAACTCCGGCAACAGTTGATGGAGGCGGGTCTAGAACCCTGGCAACGTCCAGACATCGAGGCTTCCAATCCCTAATGCCGCGCATCGCTAGCCCCAAAATCTACCCTGAAGCGATGCCAGGAAGCGGTCAGGTCTGATAAAGTTTTCCCATCGACCCCGTTCAGGAGGTGATGTCTACTGAAAGCCAAGTCTGAAATTCCCCTTAACGGCAAAAAACGATAGTCTTCCCGCCAAGAAAGCACCTATCGTTTCCGCTCTTATGAATCGCCTCACCTGTTTCCAGGTGGTGCAGGGAATTTCTTTGTTTTGAATTGCATACCGATGTTATCTCACTCAGATCCTTGGTGCAAGACCCCGGACTGAGATTGGGCTTCATTGTGATGCAATTTTTTGCCTAATCCGTCCCGGTTATTTGGCCTAAATTCCCTGAATTGCTTATGTATCAGGGGTTTCAGGCTTTAGCCATCGTTGGCCGAAGTCTGCCTTGAAACAGAAGCCTGGACGGACGCTGCCCCCTCCATCCCCAGCGTTAGCACGATGAACGATTGCCTTCCACCTGGGTTCCAACCCAGACGCAGGGCTGTTGAGGCTCCCCCCTCACGGCCCCTAACCCGACCACTCAACCTCACGTTCAAGCCCCATCGTCCAGAAACGGTCGCCCATCCAGCGGTCAGGGGGTGGCGCGATGAGCTTTAAGCTGCTCAAGCGAGATTGCCCCATCTGCCAAGGTGCCCGGAAAGATTGTCGAGAGTCCCTCAGTAGCGGCCTGATTTTTTGTCGGGATACTGAGGCAAACCCTGGGGGCCAATGGCGCTACCTCAAAGACGACGCCAACGGCTTTGGGATGTGGGTCTGGGGCGAGGGCGATAATAACCGCCACGATAGACCCGCCCCCGTGGCCAAGACGCCCAGCACCTCCGCTGTCCCGGCATGGCCTTTGCCAGAGCGAGACAAGGGCTATCGAGCCATGGCGGGCAAGCTGGCCCTTACCCATCGGCTAGACCTTCGCAAGCGTCCCCACGTTACGGATACCGAGATTGACGCTCTCGTGACTGCGGGGGTGCTGTTCACCTGGCCTGGTGGGCAGACTGTCGCAGGGGTAGGCGTGGGCCTGCCTGGGGTGATGGGTGATGGTCGATTGATGGGTCAGCCATCCTGGGCTATCGCTATCCCTAACGCAGATGGCCTGCTGGCAGGGGTACAACTTCGCAACCCAGAGGGCGGATACTTTTGGGCATCTAGCCCCAAGACAGGCGGTGCTACTCCTCACGTTGACGGAGAACTACCCCTAGGGGTTTATGGGACTCCTCAGGGCGGTGTGGCTGAGTTTGATGAAGGCTATTTCAAACCCGCTCTAACCCAGACCCGCTATGGTGGGCTGCATATCGGGATGGCTGGGGGCCAATGGGCCAATTCACCCCAACAACTTCGAGCGGTGTTCGACCGTCACGACATCACCCAAGCGGTGCTGAATGCCGACGGTGGCGCTATTCAGAACCCCAACGTGATGACGGCCTACCGCAAGCTGGCCACCCTGCTCGAAGGTTGGGGCATTGCACTATCCGTTCGCTGGTGGGGCCAAACAGAGAAAGCCCACGGTGATGTAGACGAAATCAGCCCCGACACCTACCACGGGGCCGAGTTACTGACGTGGGCTGAATTTGAGGCGATGGCTCCGGCTGAGGTGACACCCCGGCGAAATTCCTGGGCCGAACGTCTTGCCCAACGCCTTACCCGCAAACCCACACCCCAGGACAGCGCCAATGCCCTCAAGAAAGCCCTAGGGGATGAACCCTACGCTGGCCACGAATACGAAGCAGGGAAGCGCCTCGCCACCTGGAAGGATGCGGTAGCCAACGGGTATCGCTACATCCTCGACCAATCTGGAACCGGGGCAGGCAAATCCCACGATACCGGGCTGGCCACCCCTGAAGACTTTGGGGTCTCCAAACTGCTCTACCTCAGCGCTGGGCACTATGCCCCCACGGCTCCCACCTTGGCCCAATGGCCCGACCTCCACGGGCGACACCATGGCCTCACCCGCGAAACCCAGGCCGACGGCTCGACCCGATTGAAACGAGCTGGGCGTGGTGATGAACGAGTCGTCCCGGCCAACTGCGGGCGCACTGATCTCATCCACGTCCTGCGGGCCAAAAACGTCAACGGGGCCGACCAAGCCTCGGTGGTGTGCAATACCTGTCCACTACAAGACGCCTGTCGCCATAGCGAAGGTAACGGCTACGGCTACCTGCACCAGCGCCAACAAGGCTTAACGGCCCAGCGACTACGCCTCCACCCGGATGCCGCCCCCGGTGACGACTTTGGCTGGGCCGATACCGTCGCCCTCTGGGATGAGCCTGCTGAATCCTTTACCACCTCTAAAACGGTTGCGGTGACGGCTGCGGACGTTGAAGCCACCCTGGCGCGGCTGGCGATGGCAGATGGTGCCCTCCTTGAATCCCTACGGCCCCTACTAACGGCCCTGCGGCTACTGTTTGAGGCGAAGCAGGGCAGACATGGCCTCGACCATCGGGCCATCCTAGCGGCGCTGCCGGAAGTGCCAGAGGTGGACTTGGCCATCCTACAACCCATCCTCCAAGGCGACCTAACCGACATCCTCGACCCTGAACTGGAGGACGGCCTACGGGTTTCTGACCTCTCAGGCCGTTCGACCCACATCCGCAGCGCCTCAGGTCTGCATGGCACCCGTGAAGCTACCATCAACCTGCGAGCCACCTTTGGCTACAGCCCCAACCAAGGGCGAGCGCTGGCAGAAAATCTACCGAAGCAATGGCTTCCTGACCTGCTGACGGCCTTGAAGGAACGGGGGCGACTGCATCTGTCCTTCGATACCCTCACCCTCACCCTTCCCAACTCACGCCATCGGGACATGGTGCGAGCTGCCAAGGCGACCCTCTTCCTCGATGCCACCCTATCCCGTGAGGACTTGGCCCTCATGCTGGGCTGCGACGTGGATGACATTTACTGCACCCGCCAGCGTCCCACCCAAGGCAGCTTGGCTAAGCTTCGCCTTATCCAGGTGAACGACCTTGGGCGATTGGGAATGCAGCGGGGGGCCGACCAAGACCGACGCCTAGCCGCCCTGCTGACCCACCTACGGAAAACTGAGGAGGCCAAGGTCATCGACTTCAAGAAGTTCGCAGACCACGCTGACGGAGCTTGGTGGCGCGATTCCCGTGGCTCCAATGCCTTCCAGGGAGTCAGCACCCTTATCCTGGTTGGAACTCCGTGCCCTAACCTAGCCGCACTCCAAGCAGACTGGCTCAGCATGACGGGACAGCAACCGGAAGACGCCGAGGGCTTTGCCCCATGGCTCAACCGAAAAATCCAAGCGGATATCCTCCAGGGCATCGGACGGCTACGATCCAACCGTCGTCCTGGGGAATCGCTCACCGTCTACCTGCTCACCAACCTTGACCTCGATCTGCCCGTCGAAGTCATCGCCGCCAAGGACATTACCCTCGCAGCGGCTACCAAGCTGGAGAAAACCGAGATGGCGATTCGAGCGGCGGTGGCCCACCTTCAGCAGACCGGGGCCAAGGTGACTCAGGCGGCGGTGGCCAAACTCGCGAAAGTCAGTCAGGGCTATGTTTCCAGGTGCTTTGGGGCATTATTACTTTTGCTATTAGGGGACTCTAATAGCAAAAGTAATCATTCTGAGCCGCCAGACCCGCCCCCAGATGTGGCTAGGCTCATTTGGGGGGCCATTGACTTGGCGGATATGCCTCAAACATTGGTTGAGAGCGTTTGTGACCTGCTCAATGGCCTCGTTAGTCCTAGCGACTTCCTTGGCCTGCTGCTAGCAGGGCCTCCAGATTGATCTCAAAGGTCAGGCCAAGGGGAATGTTTGAGTACTCTGTTTACCCGACTCGGCCCACTATCAACCCGCTCAAGGCCGCATCGGGACACCAGTCACCTGCTAGACATCCTTTGATTTGGCCTCCCAGTCAGGAACGCATTGGTGTAGGGGCTGATCAGATATTTAGATGTCTAAGCATCTAGATGTTTGACCATTTACCCTTGATCAAGACTGTGCTCCTCTAGCCATTGCGTGATTGCGGCCTCAGCAATATCGCTCATCTCCATGTCATGGGCGAGGCTGGCCCGCTTTAGCTTGCGGTGCAGATCCTGGGTGAGATAGAGCGTTGTGCGCTTAAAGTCCTGGCTACTAGATTTCGCCTTAGACATCTGAGCATCTGAATGTTCAGATGTTTGAATGTTCGAGGTCTTGGCCTCACGGCTGGGCTTCGTTTTGGGCTCCTGGACATCTGAATGTTCAGATGTTTGAACATCTGGCGGCTGAGGCTGTGCGGCGGGTTTTGCCGTTTTCAGCAGTTTGTCGAAGCGATTGGACGGGCTCATGGCAATACCTCTCTCCCCACAGTCTCGTAGCAGTCCCACGCAATGTTGCCATACCGATCCGCCACATCCTGCACGAGGCACCCTTCTAGGGCGGCCCGTTGAAAGGCATTGAGGCGGCGAATCCCTCCGGCAAATAACGGCAGCTTGGCCTCCATCAGCGAAGCCCTAGCCTCTGCCCCGGCCTGGTTGGGTTTGGGTGGAATGATGGTCAGCAGCACTCGATAGTTGGCCCCCAGGGCTTGTAGGGGTTCTACCATCTGCAACATGGCCCCTAGGCTCAGCGCATCAGGGCTGCAAGGCAACACCAGCAGGTCACACCCTTGGGCGAGGCTGCTCAGTTCATCCTCGGTCGGTCTGGCGGCGGTGTCGATGACCACATGGGTGTATTGGCCCGACATGAGTAGCTTCGGTGCTTTCATTTCGTCGGCAACGGCAAAGGGTAAGCGCCCTGCGGCAGCCCACTGCAATGCGCTGCGGTTGCTGTCCCCATCGACCAGCAAGGTTGGCTCCTTGCCCTGTAAGTAGCCCGCTAAATGAATAGCTGTGGTGGTCTTCCCGACCCCGCCCTTAAAACTCGCCACGGTGATGATCACGGATGTTTCCCTCGCCAAGATGCCGTGAGTCTACCAAACTGAAGTGGCCCCAAGTGGTTAGACAGTTCTGAAGGGAAC
>JBBAWV010000190.1:0-5252 GCA_040396995.1 Nodosilinea sp.
GTGCGGCGTCTAGCGTAATTCGCTACCCACTACCCCCTTTTCAAACGCCCTCTAAAGCTTCCTGATGACAATGCCTTCAGAAAGCTTTAGAAATGGGTCGATTTTTTGCACTAGACAGCCACTTAACGGCTCACAATCATTAATACAGTGAACTCGAAAAACTAAGATCGCCATTTATCAAGGCTTTCAGGCAGCACAAAGTCAATGCATACGGGAAATTATTTGTCAACCTGTAGAATGACGTAAAAACAGTGTGTTGCAAGTGGTTTTACGCAGGCTCGAATATCTTTGGCAAGCGTTCACAGGAGGGCACATCGATTAATTGAATTGCCCTATTGCGAATTCCTGGAGCCCAAAACCATTGGGTAGTGCATTAATGCACGGGACGGAGAGTGTTCAGATTTTTGTGTAAGCCCTTGATAGTCAAAGTTTGAAGCGTTCTGGGAACAGGATAGCAAAATGTGACAGGGCCGCTTACACAAAATTCTGATCAGTCTCTCAAAGCAGCAGCACACAGGCTGTAATCATCACAAGGGTGATGACATCATAGGCAAGTTTTCTGCTCCAACTGCGGTGAGATGCTGGTTCACAAACAACCTAAGGACGATATTCCACACGGGCTTCAAAGCCTTGGGCAATGAGTTCGTTGGCTTTGGCTTCGGCGGTGGGTTGATCGGCGTAGGCTCCCACCTGCATCATGGGTTGCCCGCCTAGGTTTACCCGAAAGGCATCGGCCACCACCGCCCGCACCTGGGCCTGGGTGGCGGCATCAGCGGCGGGCACTACCACGGTATAGACCAGTCCCAACAAGGCACGATGGGAAGGCGGGACCGGGGGTGAACCGTTCAGGGCCAGGACGGTGGTCGGTGGAGCGAGGTTGGGGATGGCACTGCCGCCACTGCCGATGGGAATCCTGCGGTCGGGCACAGGCAGCACATCGGGGTGGGTGGGGATAGGGGCGGCGGGATTGGAGATGGGCTGAGCCGTGGCTGCTGGGCGGGTAGGCTGTGCCACTGGGCGGACAGGGGCATTGCTAGCGCTGGCGACGGTATCCACCGGGGGCGAAATTACGGTAATGGGGATGGATTCAGATACTGAAGCGGGCACCCTCTCCCTGGGGGGAGGCTCGGAAATGGCGACGGTAGCCCTATCCTCGGCGGGGGCCGATGGATCGACTGGGGCTGTCTGAGCCGCTGGGGAAGCCTGAACCACCGGGGGAGCTTGAGTTTCTGGGGAAGCCTGAACCGCTGGGGGAGTTTGAATCCCTGAGGGAGCCAAGGTCACCGTCGGGGCATCCTGGTCTTGTTGTTGTGAGGGGACAGCAGCAACAGAGGGCAAAATGGCCGCTGGGGCAGACGCTTCAGCCTTGAGGGCCGTTTGGAATTCCACCACCCCATTCCGGCGGTTTTGGGCGATTACGTTGTCCTGAAGAATCGGGTTAGCGCTACCATCCAGGATGAGCCCTTCCTGGTTTTGAACAATAGTGTTGTTGACAATCTGTGGCTGGGCACCGGGGGCCACCCGAATGCCAATGCCCGTTTGCTCGAAGCGGTTGCCACGCACCTCAGCGGCGGACTGCCCCGACAGCACCAGGCCCACCACCCCATTGCCGCTGAACTGGTTGCCCTCCAGCAGGGGGGTGCTAGGGCCCGACACATACACGCCGCCATAGCCACTACCCACAAATTGGTTTTGCCGAATGGCCGGACGCCCCGCTTCAACGACTAAGCCATAGCCCGCTGTGCTGGTATTCGTCACCGTCACGTGGCCCAGGCCCGCCCCATCGGCCCCCACCAGAGTGGCTTGCACCATGCCTGCTGTGGTGCTGGCAAAGATGCCGCTGCCGCGAATCACCGTCTGGCCTAGGCCACCGTTGGGCGCACCCTGCACCGTCACCCCCGTCCGCAGTTGGATGGGAAACGCTTCCCCACTGGCCTCGCTATATTCCCCCGGTGCCAGCAGCACAATGGTGTTGGGCGTGGCGATTTGCAGGGCGTGGGTAATGGTTTGGTAGGGCCGCAGTTGGCTCCCGTCGCCACTGGTGTCGCTGCCTGCGCTGGCATTCACATGGACGAGGGGATGGGTTTGGGGGGTGGCCGCTGGCATCGTCCTCGGCTGGAGGACAACGGGAGCCGCCGTTTGGGCCAAAGCCGGAGTGGCCATCAGGGCTAGGGCCGCCACCAACGCCGGACTAAACAAAGGCTGACCAAGGGAGAAGGAGCGCATCGGCATGACCTGTGGGAGGTGAACCAGTGAGAGATACCGCCGCCTAGGCCCAAGGAACACCGAAGGAAATCCATCCAGCGAGCATACCCAGACAACGGAAACGACAAACTGATAACTCAAACCCCAAAAATCAGGGGCGCTCGTTCACCAAACTTAACAGAACCAAGCCCAGGGATCACACTTACAGACCCACGCTAGGAAAACCCCAATTCGGCACTTTTCCCGGCGTGGACGAGGGCCAGTTGATAATACTTGTGGGCGTGTTCGATCAGGTCAAGGACTTGGGCCTCAGACAGATCGCGGATGACCTTGCCCGGAACGCCCATAACTAAGGATCGAGGGGGAACATCCTTGGTCACCACCGCCCCCGCCCCGATAATGCTGCCGCTGCCGACACGCACACCGTTCAGTACGATGGCTCCAATGCCGATCAGACTCCCGGTTTCCACATGGGCACTGTGGATCACGGCCCGATGACCCACGGTGACCCGATCCTCTAGGCAGGTGGGCTGGCCAGGATCGCCGTGGAGAATCGCTCCATCCTGCACGTTACTGTAGGGGCCAATGGTAATGGATTCTACGTCGCCGCGCAGCACCGCCCCATACCAAATGCTGCACCCATCCCGGAGGATGACCTGGCCAATGACCGTGGCATTGGGAGCCACAAACGCCGCTTTAGAACAATCGGGAGTGGGCCAAATCAGCGACATAGACAAACCCTTGGGGCATCGAGACTATCCATACAGTATCAGCCGGGGGAATGGGAGAGGGGGAGGCCGGACAAGGGCTTCAAGGTTTTTCTAAATCCCCTTCTCCCGTCCTGGGCGACTAAGTACACATAAGTCATCGCTGCTGACCTTGCCAGGGGTTGATCCCCCCTAGCCCCCCTTACCAAGGGGGGAACCGGGTTCAAAGTCCCCCTTTTCAAGGGGGATTTAGGGGGATCTCCCAGTATTTGGCGAGTGGCAACGCGATCTGTGTACGTAGTAGGGTTAGATACTAGGAGGCTTATCCCGGCACGGATCGGTTTTAGTATTCGGGTACCGAGGGATCGACATCCTTGCTCCAGGCGAGGATGCCGCCCTTGACGTTGGTGCCGTCGATGCCGTGCTGCTTGAGGATGCCCAGGGCCTTGGCCGAACGTCCGCCCATTTTGCAATGGACAATCAGCCGATGGCCGTTCAGCAGTTCCTTCACTTGGCTAACGCCGTCGCCGTTTTCAATGTCCGGCAGGGGCACCAGTACGGATCCGGGGATCTTGGCAATCTCGTACTCGTTGGGGTTGCGCACATCCAACAGCAGCACGTTGTTGGCCCCGCTATCGAGCACCTGCTTCAGTTCGGTGACGGTCATTTCGGGGATGCCCGCCTGTTCTTTTTCCGCCTCGGCCTTGGCCTGGGGAATGCCGCAGAACATTTCGTAGTCGATCAGCTTGTCGATGACGGGGCGCACGGGGTTGGGCCGCAGCTTCAGTTCCCGGAAGGTCATCTCCAGGGCGTTGTAGAGCAACAGGCGACCGCTGAGGGTTTTGCCCGTACCCAGGATGACCTTGATGGTTTCGTTGGCCTGGATGGTGCCAATGATGCCGGGAAGCACGCCTAGCACGCCACCCTCAGCGCAGGAGGGCACCATCCCCGGCGGGGGCGGTTCGGGGTACAAATCGCGATAGTTGGGGCCATCTTGGTAGTTGAACACCGTGGCCTGCCCCTCAAACCGGAAGATGGAGCCGTAGACGTTGGGCTTGTTGAGCAGCACGCAGGCGTCGTTGACCAGGTAGCGGGTCGGGAAGTTGTCGGTGCCATCGACCACCACGTCGTAGGGCGCGAAAATGTCGAGGGCGTTTTCGGCACTGAGGCGGGTTTCGTAGAGGTCGATCTGGCAGTGGGGGTTGATTTCTAGAATGCGGTTCTTGGCCGATTCAATCTTGGGCTTGCCCACCCACGATTCGCTGTGGATGATTTGGCGATGCAGGTTGGACTGATCGACTACGTCGAAATCCACAATGCCGATGCGACCAATGCCAGCGGCGGCCAAATACAGCAGCAGGGGCGACCCCAGCCCGCCCGTGCCCACACAGAGCACGCTAGCGGCCTTGAGTTTCTTTTGCCCCTCTAGGCCCACCTCCGGCAGAATGATGTGACGGGAGTAGCGCTCGTACTCCTCTTTGGTGAGTTGGATATCGTCTAGGTTGGGATTGAGCATGGTTTCCAGGGCGGAAAGGGAAGGGATGACAGCCAAAGACTATCTATGATAGCCAAAACGGTGCGGGGTAATACCGACTTGGCACATCTCTTCAGCTTAGGCCAAGACTGGGGGATTATTGGTGGATGCATCAAGGATGTTTACGCTGAGTTCGGCCTTGACCGGGTTCCCCCACTTCCCGCCCAGCCGAACCTAATTCAACAGGGGGAGCAAGAGCGTAACAAAGTAAAACACCAGGGCTCCGGTGAATACGTAGCTGTCGGTGCGGTCGAGGATGCCGCCGTGGCCGGGGATTAGGTCGCCGGAATCCTTTACGCCAGCGTCCCGTTTCATCAGGGACTCGGTGAGGTCGCCCAGCAGGCTGGAGATGCCGATCATCAGCCCTAGGGCCGCACCGGAGAGGGGCCACATCGGCCAGCTCAGCCAATAGCCCCCCGCCAGCCCCACGGCCATACTGCCCGCCATGCCAAAGGCGGCTCCTTCCACGGTTTTCTTCGGGCTAATGTTGGAGAGGGGGGTTTTGCCGATCACCTTTCCGGCGGTGTAGGCTCCGATGTCTGCGGCCCAAATGCAGCCAAAGGCAATTAGGGTGAGGGTGAGTCCGGCGGGAATGTGGTCGAGGGGCAAGGGCCAACGGTCGGGCCAGTAGCCGCCTAGGGGCAGGGTGCCCACGTTGTCGCCGAGGTCGCGCAGCCGCACCCAAAAGCTGGGCAAATAGCCACCGTAGAACAGACCCAAAATCGACGCGGCTACATCGGCAATGGTGGCCACCTGGGGCTGAAACAGCAGATAAAAACAGATAAACGTGCCCCCCAAGGGCAGCA
>JBBAWV010000191.1:0-5188 GCA_040396995.1 Nodosilinea sp.
CTATCGATTCTGGACGTTCTGCCTAACGCCGATGCCTTTCAACGGACTGAACTGGCTTGGCGGGAATTAATTGGTCGGGCATACTATGGGCGTTTATGATAGGTGGGACATTTACCACGGGCCATCCCCCCCTTCCCGTAGACGCTACGGTCACACCCATACCCTTTCTCCTCGCCATCGTTACATTGCGGAGTGCTCTCCCGGTGAACCTCATCCGCCAGCGACTGAGGGCGCAATTGCTGGATGTCCCGAACCACCTTAGCTCCCACACGGTTCCTACCCCCAGGGGCAGCGGGTTAGGCTTTCTCCTCGCCTTTGGGGTGGCTCTGCCCTTAAGGTGGATTGGCATTGCTCAACCTTCTGTTGCTCTAGCGTCATTGACCCGCTGAATTACAGAAAAGCAACCTCAAATCCTATTGTGACCGTTTCTTGGATCCGTCGTTAGATCCCCCATGGAAGCTGCGGCTTCGCTGAGGATCGGTTATTGCGACTTACCCCCGGCACTCGCCAGCGGTACGCTAAGCGGGTTAGCACTCGGTCATAGAGAGTGCTAAGTTGGTCTCTGGAGAGCTGAAAGAGCAGGACATGGCAAAAAGAGTTTCCTTTGATGAGGCGTCGCGGCAGTCCCTAGAACGGGGTGTCAATGCCCTGGCCGATGCCGTTAAGATTACCCTCGGCCCCCGGGGGCGCAACGTGGTGCTGGAGAAGAAGTACGGCGCACCGCAGATTGTCAACGATGGCATCACCATTGCCAAAGAAATTGAGCTAGAAGATCCCTTCGAGAACCTGGGCGCTCGCCTGATGCAGGAAGTGGCCTCGAAAACCAAGGATTTGGCTGGGGATGGCACCACCACCGCCACCGTGCTAGCCCAGGCCATGGTGAAGGAAGGTCTGAAGAATGTGGCCGCTGGCACCAACCCCGTCAGCCTGCGTCGCGGCATTGAGAAGGCCGTGGCTGCCCTGGTGAGCGAGATTGCCGCCGTGGCCAAGCCCGTGGAAGGCAACGACACCATCGCCCAGGTGGCCACGGTATCCGCTGGCAGCGACGAAGAAATTGGTCGCATGATCGCCGAAGCCATGGAAAAAGTGACCAAGGACGGCGTCATCACCGTGGAAGAGTCCAAGTCCCTCTACACCGAACTGGATGTGGTGGAAGGGATGCAGTTTGATCGGGGTTACATTTCCCCCTACTTCGTCACCGACCAAGAGCGCATGGTGGTGGAGCTAGACAATGCCCGTGTGCTGATCACCGACAAGAAAATCGGCTCCATCCAGGATCTAGTTCCCGTGCTGGAACGCATTGCCCGTGAGGGTGCGCCCCTGCTGATCATCGCCGAAGACCTGGAAGGCGAAGCCCTGGCTACCCTGGTGGTCAACAAGGCCCGTGGGGTGCTGAGCGTGGCGGCGGTGAAGGCTCCCAGCTTTGGCGAACGCCGCAAGGCCATGCTGCAAGACATCGCCGTGCTAACCGGGGGTCAGGTGATTTCCGAGGAAGTGGGCCTGAGCCTGGATACCGCTGATCTCTCGATGCTGGGCGTGGCGCAAAAAGTTACCATCACCAAGGACACCACCACCCTGGTTTCCGAGGCGGGCAATAAGGCCGACATCGACAAGCGCATCGCCCAAATTCGTAAGGAATTGGCCGCTACCGACTCCGACTACGACAAGGAAAAGCTGTCTGAGCGGCTGGCCAAGCTAGCAGGCGGTGTGGCGGTAATCAAAGTGGGTGCCGCCACCGAAACCGAACTGAAGGATCGCAAGCTCCGCATCGAAGACGCCCTCAGCGCCACCAAGGCCGCTGTGGAAGAGGGCATTGTCCCCGGTGGTGGGGCCACCCTGCTGCACCTAGCGCCCAAGCTAGACGCCGTGAAAGCCTCCCTCACTGCCGAGGAAGCGATTGGGGTAGACATCGTCAAGCGCGCCATTGAAGCCCCCCTGCGCCAGATTGCCGACAACGCCGGACAAGAAGGTTCCGTGGTGGTGGAAAAGGTCAAAGCCCTGAGCTTCCCCATCGGCTACAACGCCCTCACCGGAGCCTACGAAGACCTAATCCAGGCTGGGATCGTTGACCCCGCCAAGGTCGTCCGTTCTGGTCTGCAAGATGCGGCTTCCATTGCGGGACTGGTGCTCACCACCGAAGCCCTCGTGGCCGAAATTCCTGAGCCTGCGGCCCCCGCTGGCGATCCCGGCATGGGCGGCATGGGCGGTATGGGTGGCATGGGCGGCATGGGTGGTATGGGCGGCATGGGCGGCATGGGCATGATGTAGTCTGCCATACCTTTCGGTCGCTTTTCCTTAAATAACACCTAATGTCTGGGGGCACAGTTTCGGCTGTGCCCTTATGCTTTGTATGACCAGCATGATCCACAGGTGGGGGAGACGTTGAGATGGCCCGTAAACGCAAGATTCCCAACAAAAGTCCTAAACAGCCTAATCCGTCTGCCGCCAAAACTCGGTCAGCGGAGCGCCTGTCGGATCGACGGTCCGCCCTCACCCTAGAGGCCAATCAGTTTTTGATGGAATCTCCCGCTGCTTCAGATTTCCCCGACCTAAACGACGAGCGTGACGACGACGACGACCTAGACGAAATCGTCGAGTTTAACTACAGCGCCCCCGGCACCCTCCCCGGCACCCTCAACATCCCCGAAGATGCCCTGCCCACGGAACTGGTGCTAATGGCCTACGGCCCCAATGGATCCCTCAGTAAACCTATCGAGCGGGTTGAGGATTGCCGCGCCATCGTGCGGCAACAGCCCGTGAGCTGGATGGATGCCCGTGGCCTAGGCAGCGAAGATATCCTGAAGCAGCTCAGCCAGATTTTTTACCTGCACCCGCTAATGCTGGAGGACGTGGTCAACGTGCCCCACCGCCCCAAAATCGACTTTTACGATGATCAAATTCTCGTCATTATGCAAATGGTGCGCTCCAAGGAAACGGGCAGCGGAGTTGCCAGCGAACAGGTGAGCTTTGTGTTAGGGAAAAAATTTCTAGTTACCTTTCAAGAAGAACCCGAATGGGACTCCTTTGAACCTGTGCGGGATCGCATTCGTCGGGGGATTGGGGCCATTCGTCACCAAGGGCCAGATTATTTAGCCTATTCCTTGCTAGACACCATTGTAGATAGTTTCTTCCCCGTATTAGAGGCCATTGGCGAAGAACTCGAAGCCCTAGAGGAAGAGGTGGTTGAAAATCCTAGCCGTGAAACCATTGAAAATATTCACCGAATGCGGCGTGGACTGATGAAACTGCGTCGCTATATTTGGCCCCAGCGCAGCGTGATTAATAGCCTCATTCGAGATAGCGAAGATCTGGTTAGTCAGGAGGTGAAGCTGTATTTACAGGATGTCTATGATCACATCGTTCAAGTGGTCGATATTATCGAAAACTATCGAGAAATTGCCTCTAGCTTGATGGATGTCTACCTGTCCTCCATCAACAATCGCATGAACGAGGTGATGAAGCTATTGACCGTAATCTCCTCTATTTTTATCCCCCTGACCTTCATCGCTGGGGTCTACGGCATGAACTTTAACCCTAGCGCATCCCCCTTTAATATGCCGGAATTAGAGTGGTATTGGGGTTATTTAATGTGCCTAGGCATTATGGCAATAATTGCTGGCTTCCAAATTTACTTCTTCTGGAAACGCGGCTGGTTTGATAATTTTTCTACCACTCGCCGTTAAGCTTCTCATCAGCCCATAAGCTGATGGGCATCTAAATTGCATGTCAACTCTCTCTAAGCCCTTGCCAGAAGGCTTTCAGAGCGATCTGACCAGTGTATTTTGGATGACTAACAGCTTACCCAATCTGAGTCCCTTTTCTAATCCCTATTTCCAAGTCATCCCTCATCCACCTTACTCCCGCGGCCTACCGAGATCACCGATAGATAGATCTCAGGATCACAAGCATGGCCCCAAGGTATCACTGTTACGGTGGCCGTCGGTGGATAGGCTAAGGACATCCTGATTGAGTCTCGTCCATGCCCGCACTGACTTGCGCTTCGATATGGCCTTGGTCGCCCTTCCCCTGGAATGCATCACCCCAGAGAGGCCGACCGATCCAGGGGGCTCAGGGGTTGGCCGACCGCCAACATCCCCATGCCCTGACTATCCTTCAGGCCCAGGTTCAGGCCCAGGCCCAGGCCCAGGATCGGGCCAAAACCAGCGCTTTATGGGAAGTGATGATGCGCCCTGCCTAGGCCACCACCTGGCGCAAAAAGTGGAGCCTTTCGTTCAAGCCCATGGTGTCTAGCCGCGACCGCAAAAGATAGGTCTCGGCCTGTTGATTGGCCCGTGTCACCACTGCATCCCAGGGTAGGTTGCGCCCCCGACTAAACAGACGATGCCAAAAGGCCAGCTTCATATTGGGGTTCAACGCCTGATAGACCTGGGCAAAGCGGGTATCAGTGTGGCCCAAAATATCTCGGCAAATATCGAGCTGTTCCTCTCGACTCATCTGCTGTACTTGCTGCACCAACTGTTGCACCGCTTGGGAAAACAGGGCCAAGGGAGCCACGGCTCCAAAGGATTGGCCTAGGGTATCGTAGGTCTGCCATAGGGTGACGAGCTGGCAATCCGTCGGAGCCCGGTGAAAGAGGTGTACCGCGTCTGCGGTGACCATCGGTGAAATTTGGGAGCGAAATTGAGCAACCGTCATGGGAGTATGCCTCATGGTGACTTGTTATGGGTGGCTGAGATTGCCGTGGGTTGGGCGGAGGGGCAGCGCCTGTTCCTCGGCACTGGTGTTGAGCCCAAAAATCTAAAGTTCTAAAAAACAGGCTTGTTTATCCTCTGTTTATATTGATCCCCGTATTTTTTAAATCCAGGCGATTTCTTCCAAGTTTCTTTGGATTTGCGGATTACGTTACACTGACTCTGACCTAACGCCCTAGCGGAATACCACCCTGCGAGGCTGGCGGTCGTCCTAGCCGTCATGTTCCCTAGCCGGGAGAAGGACATCTATGTTCAAACGTAAATCTACGCCGTTACTCACCTACCTGAGCCAAAAAACCGAGTTTGAAGGGGTACTCCACGCCGAGGGAATGCTGCGGGTGGATGGCATTATCCACGGCACCGTTGAGATCAATGGCGATCTAGAAATTTCGGCCTCTGGGCTGGTGGAGGGGCCGGAGGTGAGGGCGAAGAACATCGTGGTGCAGGGGGTTCTCAAAGCGAAGGTGTGGGCCGAG
>JBBAWV010000192.1:0-5103 GCA_040396995.1 Nodosilinea sp.
GAGCCCCTCTACGGGAAGCTTCTAGGTGTTGCACTTCATTCTAGAATCGGCGCTTCTCCCCGGTACATTACCAATCCTCATGGGGCAAAGACATAAACTGCATCTTTGCCATCACAGGATCGAGATCAGAAGACTCTTGGGCGTAAACCTGGTTTAGTCTCATCAGAATCTGACTGCGGTTGTACCTTTTTAGGTAGGCTTGTAGCGCTTTGGCGTAAAGTTCGCTGCGGGATAATCCCAACTGTTGAGCCAGTGCTTCTGCCTCTTCAAAGACCGAATCTGGCAGCGAAATTGCAGTCTTCATAGTGCCCCCAGCGATTGTCTATGCTTTGGTTATACCTCGGTTATACCAAAGTCGCCAAAATTCGGTGTTGGCAGATGCCAGCAGATCAACGTTATCGATGCCCTAGCTCTAAGACGAAGGCCGCTAATCTCCCAACTACCGGCCTACCGAGTCCGAAAGGTGGGCACTGCCCACCCTACAGGTCTCCCTACCTACCGAATCCGGCAGGTTAGTTCATTGCCTAGGCTAAAGTCGTCCGCGTTGTATTCCGCCAGGGTGATAGGCAGAGGCGAGGCTTTCCAGATGCCGTCGCAGTAGTCGCGGACGGATCGGTCGGAGGAGAACATGCCCATGCGGATAGCGTTGAGGATAGCCATGCGTGTCCAGCTATCGGTGTGGCTGTAGGCTTCGCCCACGGTGTGCTGGCAGTCGAGGTAGGACTGATAATCCGCCATTAGCAGGTAGGGGTCTTGGTAGAGCAGTTTGTCGAGCAGGGGCTTGAACAAATCACCGTCGCCGTGGGAGAAGTGGCCGGAGGCGATCAAGTCGATGGCGTCTTTTAGCAGGGGATTGGCCTGGTAGTAGGCGTAGGGGTTGTAGCCTTGGGCTTTGAGGTCTACCACCTGGTCGGCGGTGAGGCCAAACAGGAAGAAGTTGTCGGCCCCTACGGCATCGCGAATTTCGACGTTGGCCCCATCCAAAGTGCCGATGGTGAGGGCACCGTTCATGGCGAATTTCATGTTGCCCGTGCCGGAAGCCTCGTACCCAGCGGTGGAAATTTGCTCCGACAAATCCGAGGCCGGATAAATGCGCTGGCTGTTGGTGACGTTGTAGTTGGGCAAAAAGATCACCTTCAGCTTGTTGTGCAGGTCGGGATCTTTGTTGACCATGTCGCCCACAGCGGTGATCAGCTTGATCATCAGCTTGGCCATCCAATAGCCCGGAGCCGCCTTGCCCGCAAAGATGAAGGTGCGGGGGGTGATGTCTAGGTTGGGGTTTTGCTTGAGCTGGCTGTAGAGGGTGACAATGTGCAGCACGTTGAGGTGCTGGCGCTTGTATTCGTGGATGCGCTTCACCTGCACGTCAAACAGGGAGGCCGGATCCACCAGAATGCCGAACTGGTTATGGATACGGCTGGACAGATCCCGTTTGACGGCCTGCTTGATGGCGTGCCACTCTTGCCGGAAGCCGCTGTCGTCGGCCAGGGGTTCCAGTTGCTTCAGTTCGTCGAGGTGCTTGATCCAGCGGTCGCCAATGCGGCTGGTGATCAGAGTGCTGAGGCGAGGGTTACTCAGCACCACCCAGCGGCGGGGGGTAACGCCGTTGGTGACGTTGCAGAATTTTTCCGGGAATAGCTCGTAGAAATCGCGCAGGACGGTTTGCTTCAGCAGTTCGCTGTGCAGGGCGGCAACGCCGTTGATGGTATGGCTGCTGACACAGGCCAGGTTCGCCATCCGCACGTAGCGTTCGCCGCTTTCGTCAATCAACGACATTCGGGCCAGTCGGGCCGCATCCTTGGGGAAGCGCATCCGCACCAGTTCTAAAAAGCGGCTGTTGATTTCGTAGATGATTTCCAGATGGCGGGGCAGCAGCTTGCCGAAGAGGCTGATCGGCCACTTTTCTAGGGCTTCGGGCAGCAGGGTGTGGTTGGTGTAGGCGAAGGTTTTTTGGGTAATTTCCCAGGCCAGCGTCCAGTCGAGGCCATACTCATCCAGCAGCAGGCGCATCAGTTCTGCTGAGGCAATGGCGGGGTGGGTGTCGTTAAGCTGAATCGAGAATTTCTCGTGAAACTTCTCAATCGGCAAGCCCTGACCCTTGAGAATGCGGAACATATCCTGCAAGGAACAGGAGACGAAGAAAATCTGCTGCTCTAGGCGCAGTTGCTTCCCGGCCTGGGTTTCGTCGTTGGGGTAGAGCACCTTGGTCAGGTTCTCGGAGGCCACCTTTTTCTCTACGGCCCCGTAGTAGTTGCCCTGGTTGAACACCTCAAAATCAAAGGATTCGATGGCCTCGGCC
Source organism: Nodosilinea sp. (assembly GCA_040396995.1). GTDB lineage: Bacteria > Cyanobacteriota > Cyanobacteriia > Phormidesmidales > Phormidesmidaceae > Nodosilinea. Next base: position 2,300 of record JBBAWV010000192.1, read on the forward strand.
TTCCACAGACGCAGGGTGTTGGCGGTGTTGACCTTGTAGCCCAAAATCGGCGTGTCGTAGGGAACCCCCAGTACCTCCCGCTCTGGCACCCAGCGCACCCGGTAGCGGCCTTGGTCGTCGGTGTAGGTTTCGGTATGGCCCCCAAACTTCACTTCTACTGACCATTCGGGCCGCACTACTTCCCAGGGGTTGCCGTTGCGCAGCCATTTGTCGGTGCGCTCCACCTGCCAGCCGTCCTTAATATCCTGGTGAAAAATGCCGAACTCGTAGCGAATTCCGTAGCCCAGGGAGGGAATTTCCAGCGAGGCCATGGAATCCAGGTAACAAGCGGCCAGCCGCCCAAGACCACCATTGCCCAGGCCAGGTTCCTCTTCTTGAGCGAGTAACTCGTCAAAATCCAGGCCCAGTTCTTCGATGGCCTGCTTCACCTCGTTGTAGAGACCGAGGTTGATCAGGTTATTACCCAGGTGCGGCCCCATCAAAAATTCCGCCGACAGATAGCACACCGTCCGCACCCCAGACTGGGTGTAGCGCTCAACGGTGGTGTTCCAGCGGTGCAGCATCCGATCTCGCACCAGGTAGGCTAGGGCCATGTAGTAGTCGTGTTGGGTGGCCAAGGCGACGGGCTTGCCCTGCACAAAGAACAAATTGTTCAAAAAGGCCCGCTTAATGCTGTCAATGCTGGAACCCGTGCGTTCTCCAGCCAGAGCAATGGCGACAGCGGCATCGGTAGTGGCAGTGTTGTCCATGGATGGGTAGACCTTAGACTCCGGATAGTAATCGCGAAAAAACAGTAGACAGGCAAAAACAACAAGCGACTATACCCTATCAGATCAAACTCAGAACGCAAGGATTGTGGCCTAGGGCACGATTTAATTTAAGTTTAAGGGGATGACCAGACTAAGCTGGAGTAGGCCATGCTTCTCCCTAGCGCGACAACAATGCAGGGCTATATTGCTACGGCTCTTCGTCGTCAGCAGCAGCAGCAAACCCACGTGCAGCAGCGGCGCAAGCAGGGGCTAGCCCTAGCGCATCAGGCCGCCTCAATTCTGCGGCAGGGGTTTGGGGTTAGCCGTGTGGTTCTGTTTGGGTCTGCCCTCAGCCCTACCGCCTTTCACGAAACCTCCGATCTCGATATCGCCGTGCAAGAGCGACATGGCGTGGTCGATACCCTAGGGTTGGTGATGGCGGTGGTGGTGACAGCAGCCAGCGTCGGCGACTGAGACGGCAGGAAACAGGTGCTCCAGACTCTCCATCCGATGGGAGTGGCCATGGCCCGCATTGATTTAGTGTGGATGGATGGGGGCTACCGTGGCGTTCAGTTCATCCAAGGGACGATGGCCCCCTTGGGCCGGATCGTTGAGGTGATGCAGCGTCCCAAGGAGGCCAAGGGGTTTGTCCTGGTCAAAAAACGCTGGATTGTGGAGCGCACCTTGGGCTGGTTGCGATGGTCTCGACGACTGGTGCAGGACGACGAACAACGGCCCGAAAACGCAGAGGCTATGGTCAAAATGGCGATGATCCGTATCATGGTTCGGCGTCTAGCGTAATCGGCTACACCCGCCCCCCTTTTCAAACGCCCTTTTCCAGTAGGCGCTAAGAATAGCGAAATTGCAATAGCAGGCGGTGAGAAGTCTTCGGGGGAATCACCTTGTGAAAACAAGAGGGATCCTGTACGAAACCAAATCCTCGTGAACCCGTGATAACCAGTTCCTTCTCTTGGCCATAATAATTCATCACAGCTTCATCACTCTGACGACCACCAGAAATCAACATCTTAAATGGTTTATCTGTGCGAGAGTTTTGAATCATCACATGGGGGCCAGACGTTACGTCTACATCGGTGATATAAAAGTAGGCCGTCATAAAATTATATCCAGCAATATCGTAGTGAAAACTGGTCGGCGGGTATTTCTCGCAAATGAAATCATGCGGCAAAGGGGAGGCAATACTCCACGTTAGATGCCAAGTGATTGCTGTTGGAAAATAGTGCAGATAATCGTGGGCAATTTTCAGAAGGAATGGATCTGCCAAGAGTTGAGTAATCGCAGGACAAGTCTCTCCAGAAACACCTTTTACTAAAGCTCGCATAACAGAATGGCCATCCGGCAAGTGTCCATCATAAATCTCTGAGACGTAAAAGTCTCGATCATAACCGGGCTCACCACAAGGTGTCTCGAGTGCATAATCTAGAATTTCTTCCACCATCTCTTCAGGCAGTCTTAAACCCAGAGAGAGCCCTGATTGATGCATATTTTGAATGTGATGCGTCAGAGTAGACCAATCAAAGACAGAGGTTTCAGACGCATTTGGGAAAGGAGGATAAGTTTCAGAAAAATAGTATCGCTGAATAAATTTAGCTAGGCTATAGGTTTTTCGTACCGTGGCAAACCGGGCAAAGCGTTGGGTAATTTCCCCTTTTGGCAGTCGCATAAGAGGGCTTTTTGCTACGCTTTGACGTCCCTTCAATCGATCATTATTTGAATTGACCATGAATAATTTTCCTCCCAGTCAAATTACTGAATACAATACCTATATGGGCACCTCGAAAAATACGCATCTTATTGAGAACGATGACAAGATTCCAATGGTTTTAGGCTCTAGAAATTCGCAATAAGGCAATTAATCGAGGTGTCCGTATGTTGATCCACCCTGGGAACAGTCGGCAATACCCTTGTATAGTATTACTGACTGTTCTGGCTTAAGTGTGCCAAATTGCCTCGCCATAACCTAAAGGCTTAGTTAGACTATAGCGGGTTGCACTCGAATGAAGTACACCGCTAAGATCCCCCCAGCCCCCCTTA
>JBBAWV010000193.1:0-5072 GCA_040396995.1 Nodosilinea sp.
CTTTCAGAGCTTAAGTTCCCTTCAGAACTGTCTAACCACTTGGGGCCACTTCATTATTCGATTAAGATTTGTATAATGTATTGACGCTGTGCCGACAGGGCTAAAACTGGCGCAGGAAGCGCAGATCGCTGGAGTAGAGGCGGCGGATGTCGTCGATTTGGTGTTGTACCATGGCGAGGCGTTCGACCCCTAGGCCAGCGGCAAATCCGGTGTAGACATCGGGATCGTAGCCCACCGCTTTGAGCACGTTGGGGTCGATCATGCCGCAGCCCAGCACTTCTAGCCATTGCCCCTGCCACTGCACGTCCACCTCGGCGGAGGGTTCCGTAAAGGGGAAATAGCTAGGGCGGAAGCGCACGGGCAGGTCGCCATAGAGGGCTTCTAGAAACACCTTGATGGTGCCGCGCAGGTCGGTGAAGGTGATGTTTTTGTCTACCGCGAAAAATTCGATCTGGTGGAAGACGGCGGCGTGGGTGGCGTCTACGGTGTCGCGCCGATAGCAGCGGCCAATGGCCACAGCCCGCAGGGGCGGCTCATGGCTCTGCATGTAGCGAATTTGCGTATTGGAGGTGTGGGTGCGCATCAGGTCGCCGTTGGGCAGGTAGAGGGTGTCCTGCATGTCGCGGGCGGGGTGGTCGGGCAGAAAGTTGAGGGCCTCGAAGTTGTAGTAGTCGTTTTCGATTTCCGGGCCATCGGCGACGGTGTAGCCCAATCCCACAAAAATATCGACAATGCGGTCGATGATGCTGTTGATGGGATGCACCCGCCCCTGGGGCCGAAACACCCCCGGCATGGTGACATCCAGGGTTTCCGTGGCCAGTTGGGCTTCCAGCTTCGCCGTTTCCAGGGCGGTTTTAGACTGCTCTAGCTGGCCCTGAATCAGATCCTTCACCTCGTTGGCCAAGGCTCCGATGCGGGGGCGATCCTCGGCGGACAGCTTGCCCATGCCGCCCAACACCTTGGACAACTGCCCCTTTTTGCCCAAATAGCCCACCCGCAACTGCTCCAGGTCGTCGAGGGTGGCGGCGGCGGCAATGGCCTCCTGGGCGGCGGCTTTCAGCGCCATCAAATCGGATTCTAGGCTGGTGGGTGCAGTGGTCATCCTGGGTTACGGTGCAAAGGATAGAGGGCAACAACAAGACCCATCCTAGGAAAATTTCTGGGAAACTTGGGATAGTCAGGCTCCAACCTAGGGTGGGCACCGCCCACCATCACCGACTACCAGAGAAACTCGGTTCCAGAAACCGCCCAAAGATGGCTAAGCTTTGATCATTTTAATGGCGTATGGGTCAACTGCATGAACATCCTAGTCAGTAACGATGACGGCATTTTGGCGCTGGGGGTGCGTACCCTAGCCACGACCCTAGCCGCCGCAGGGCATCGGGTCACGGTGGTGTGCCCCGACCGAGAGCGATCCGCCACGGGCCACGGCCTCACCATGCACAAGCCCCTGCGGGCCGACCCCGTCACCGAAATTTATCCGCCCGAAATCCATGCCTGGGCCTGTTCGGGGACGCCCTCGGACTGTGTGAAACTGGCCCTGGGGGCGCTGATGGAAACCCCGCCAGACGTGGTGGTCTCCGGCATTAACCACGGGGCCAACCTGGGGACGGACGTACTCTATTCCGGCACCGTATCCGCCGCCATGGAGGGTGCCCTGGAGGGTATGCCCGCCATTGCGGTGAGCCTCACCAGCTACAGCGGCGGCACGTTTGACCTGGCAGCGGCCTTTGTGCGGGACTTGCTCTCCCCCGATGGCCATCTGCCCCTGTCCCCAGCCCTTCTGCTCAATGTCAACGTGCCCGACCTGCCCCCAGCGGACATCAAAGGCGCAAAAGTGACCCGTCAGGGCATCCGCCGCTACCACGAACAATTCGCCAAACGCACCGACCCACGGGGCAAAACCTACTACTGGCTGGCCGGAGAAGTCTTGGAGGAGGTAGAAGACCCCGCCGCCCCGTTGCCCTATCCTCCCCACCTGCGGGATGACCTCCTAGCCATCTCCACGGATGTCCAAGCCATCCAAGACGGCTACATTTCGATTACGCCCCTGCAATACAACCTCACGGCTATCACTACCCTTACTGCCCTCAGCCACAGCCAATGGCTTCCTCCGGCGATTCCTAATGCCTGATTCCTGAGGGATTTGCAAGGTTCGTAGGCTGGTTGCCTGACGCACCAGTAGGTTGGGTGCAGCGGAGCGAAACTCAACACTTACCAAGGTTTCAGGCTGGTTGGGTTCTGCTATTGCGCCACCCAACTTACCAGAGATCAAGCTTTTCTGTCATTGTGTCCGTCAGCCAGCTCATAGGAATTCTCCATTTCAAACAGAATCGCTAAGTCCCCTCCCAAACGTGAAATTGAGGAGGCTAATCGTGAGTCAATTCATGGCGAAATATTACGCCGATAGTAACAAAAATGAAGATCTTTGGGCGAATCCTATATCTCTGTTAAGCCTATCCAGAAAAAGTTAATTGAACTCGCTAAAATTATCATTATGTCCTACGTCTTGATCTCTTCCCTTCCGTCCTAATCTCTTCTGTTCTGATTCCCTGCATTCTGATTTCTTTCACCTTAATTTTCTTTCGTCTTGAGAGCTAATTTCTTGGGCCGGCCAGGATGGGCTGATATCAAGGCTTCCAGTGTTTTAGGATCTTCGGATGGTCAGAGACCTAAAAGTCTTGATATATAAGGGATTGAGCGTCTTTAGGATTTCCTGTGGAAATCAGCTCTGATCCCCTTTGTCTTAGTTTTCTTTCATCCTAATTCCTTGCATTCTGATTTCTTTCGTCCTGCCCCTCACTTCATTTCTCCCAAGGACTTCATTCCATGGAAATGCAACAAGTTAGCGATAGCTGTTATGCCGTTCTTAACGAAAAAAATCGCGTGTGTGATGCCAACTCTGGCCTGATCAATCGAGGCGGCGGCGTGGTGATCGACACCCAATCCGACCTGCTCCACGCCCAGCACATGATCGATCTCTTCAGTCAGGTGTGGCCCGCCATGCCCGACCGGGTCATCAACACCCACGAAGACGCTGACCACGTTTGGGGCAACCAACTGTTTGAAGGGGCTGAAATCATCGCCCACCGCTCGGTGCCCGAACGCATGAGACAGGTGGCCGAACCGGAGGAAATGCAGGATCTGCTGCACGGGGTCAGCGATGCGGTCAAGCGGTCGATGCTCGAGCAACACCACCCCGGCCTCTTGGCGGCGGGGCAGCAACTGGCCGAAGACTATAACTTCGACGGCATCGAACTCGTACTACCCACCACTTTATTCGATACCCGCTACGAACTGGATCTCGACGGCACCGAAGTCCACCTAATCTACGTCGGGCCGTGCCACCAGGTGGGCGACACCATCATCCACGTGCCCAAGGAAGGGGTCGTCTTTGCGGGGGATGTGCTGTTCCGGCAGTGCACCCCGATGGGCTGGACGGGCTCCTTTGAAAAGTGGTTCCAGTGCCTCGATCTGATGATTGCCCTGGATCCAAAGGTGATTGTCCCCGGCCACGGCCCCCTCTGTGGCGTGGAAGGGGCAATCGAGATGAAGCAATACCTCGAATATGTGCGGGACGAATCGAGGAAGTACTTTAACAGTGGTATGCCCGCCCTAGAATCCGCCAAGCGCATCGAGTTTGGCCCCTACGGCGAATGGCACGCCCCCGCCCGGCTGTACATGAACGTAGAGCGTGCCTACCGCGAGTTTCGCAACGAACCCGCCGATGCACCCTGGGATACGCCAGCCACCTTCGACGCCGTCTACGAAGTTGCCAAAGCCAAAGGGCTCGAAGTCGAATATTGAGGACTCCGGCCACAACCACCAGGGAGTGAACTCCCTGGCTCATCGCAAAAGTCTGCGGTCGCAGACTGGAGATTCCCGCTCCCCATCCTCTTTAGAGGATTTCTGCTCCCAGCCTTGGACTTGAGTCCAAGGCTCCCCATTAAAATTGGAGTACCCCTATGAAACTCATTCGCTTCAAAACCGACGGGTCAGCATCACCTCAGTTTGGCACCGTCATTCAAAACCAGGCGGTATCCTTTGCGGCCCTGCAACGCCACTGGGGGCAAACATCCCCCCACCTCACCGACAGCCGCACCTACCTGGCCGGGTTGCCCGAAAGCGAACAGGTAGCCAAGGAATTACTGGCCTGGGGCGAACAACACCTGAGCGAACTGAGCGAAGCCCTGCCCCTAGATGCCGTGCAACTGCTAGAACCCGTCGAGGTGGCAGCCCTGTTCGACCTTGGCCTCACCCCTCGCCACCTGAAAAATTCCATCGAAATCATGGGCAAGTATGAGCAGGATAACCCCCAGACCTCGGCCCTGCTGAAAGCCTTTTCCCAGGTGTTCTTTGCCCCCAAAGCCCCGCTCCCGCCCGGACAACCCGAAGCCCTGGCTTACTACAAGAGCAACATGAACGCCATCGTCGGCAACGACGAAACCATCCCCTGGCCCGCCTACACCTCGCGGCTTGACATCGAACCAGAGCTGGCGGTGATCTATGGCAACGAGAAACAGCACGTGGCGGGCTTCTGCATCTTCAACGACGTCTCCGCCCGCGACGTGCAGGCGACGGAGTTTGTGGGGGGCTTCTGCCTAACCAAAGACATGGCCAATGGGAATCAACTGGGGCCGTACCTGGTCACGGTGGATGAAGTGGGCGACCCCTACAACCTGGCGGTGACGGTGGTGGTCAATGGCCAGGTCAAGTTCCAAGGGTCAACCGCTGAAATTAGCCACAAAGCCGATGCTGTCTTTGCCTGGATGGGGTTCATCGCCCCCATTCAGTCCGGCACCGTGATGGGGTTTGGCACCATTCCCGACTGCACCGCCTGCGACCACGACGACTTCATCGACCCCGGCGCGGAAATCGAAATCACCTTCGAGAAATTGGGCACCCTCCGCTGTCGGTTTGCGGAACCCGTGGGCAAACTGCTGCCCAGCCGTTGGCCCGTCCGCGAGGTTTTGCAGAAATACCACTGATGGCCCTCACCCCCAGCCCCTCTCCCACGGGGAGAGGCAGGGTGGTTTCATACCAGTAAAGAAAAAATGTAGTGGATCCGATTC
>JBBAWV010000194.1:0-4987 GCA_040396995.1 Nodosilinea sp.
GCCTATACCGTGTGAGCTTTTTTACTGACTATGCGGCTTTTCAAACGCCCTCTCAGACGTTGCGACAGAACTCGATCCAATCGCGTGACGGCGGCACTGTGGGCCGTTCCCTTGGCTGCTATTGTATAAAGCTGTCCTTCGATCAGTTCCACTCGCTCATCTGCCGCTAAAATCCCGGCTTCTGCCATGCGGTGATAATCCTGCACACTCAGCGTTCGTAGATCGATGGCCGCTGTTATGGAGCTATGTGGATATAGGGCTGTTTTTTCATTATCGGATTATCTGAATCTCAAGGGGAAGATCAAGCTGAGCCCAGGTTTTGTCTGCGCTCACCACCGGGCACTGGACTTGCAATCCCAAGGCCAAACAGGCCCGATCTCCCAGCGACAGACCAAAAGGCTTAGTCACAGCCCGCAAATAGCCCGCTACCAAACCCTGTGCCTCATCAAACGGTACTACCGTCACATTCAGGGCCACCAAAACCTCCTGAACCTCACCTTCAGGCATACCTTGGTCAGTGAGCTTAGCTACAAACTCGCTGGCATTCACCGCACTCACCAACGACCTAGGCAGCAACTCTGCCACAATATCTTGTCCCGGTTCCTGATTGACCAAGGCCAAAAGGGCCGACGCATCTAAAACCACCTTACCCATGTTCGGCCTCAGCCCGACGATCCGCAATCAGAGCATCGACTAAAGACTTACCTTCAGGGACGTATCTGCGAACCATGGCCTGAATGTTTGCAAGCGAACGTTGCCCAGCCCTCTCCCCTTCATTTACTTCTAAGGTTTGGATAGTTAGAGAGTCTATAGGCTCAGGCTGGGAAGCCAACAGCACAATCACCTGCACATCTGTACCTTCGGGGCATTCGGGCGCAACCAGTTCAATTTTGCCACCCACACCGACCCTGACCGTTTGTTGTAGCGCGTTCAGCATGGCCTACCCTGGAACATCCTACCCCTAAGATACCGAATGACCGAATGCTGAAGAAGGGGAGGAGGGCCGAGTCGCTGGCCGCAAGACATCCCCCACAGTCCTAGGAACAACAATCACCCCTCCACCAGTGCGCCGCCGCAACTAGAGCCACTGCCCGCCGTGCAGCCGTAGCAATAGGGCCGAGTTTCCACCGTTTCAAGCTGATCCAGTCCCGCTTCGGAGAGCAAATCCGCCACGGTGAAGGGTTGGCCGTTGGGTAGGCGGCAGGGCACCCCTTCCATTTGGTTGAAGTCGCAGTCGTAGAGGTTTCCGAGGTAATCGACAGAAAGCTGGTTGCGGCACATCAGGTTGGCCACGGTGGCGGGGTTGTGGTGTACCGACAAAAACGCCAGGTAGGGGGCATGGAGATCCTGGGCCATCAGCACTTGCTTGACGCGGCCAATGGGCAGGTTGGTGAGGGTATAGAGGTGGTTGAAGGCAATGCCGAAGTGGGTGTGCAGATAGGCGCGATAGTCTGCCTCTAGCTTGGCCTGGGAGGGGGTAAGGGAGAACTCGGCGGAGCGAGGCACGGGGGGATTGTAGACCAAATCGAGTTGCAGGTTGGGATTCTGGCCATAGCCCAGTTGGTTGAGCCACTGCAAGGCCCGGATGGAGGCGTCGTAGACCCCGGCCCCCCGCTGTTGGTTAACGTTTTTTTCGAGATAGCAGGGCATGGAGGCCACCACCTGAAGCTGATGGCGGGCGAAGTATTCCGGCAGATCGCCATAGCTTGGTTCAAAGAAAATGGTCAAATTGGTGCGCACCATCACGGTTTTGCCCGCCGCCCGTGCCGCCTCCACGATGGGCCGAAAGCCTTGGTTCATCTCCGGTGCGCCCCCGGTCAAATCCACCGTGGCAAGTTGCGGATAGCGGCGAATCACCTCAATCAACTGGTCGCACACGGTTTCCGAGAGTTCCTCCGTGCGTTTGGGGCCAGCCTCCACATGGCAATGGGTACAGGCCAAATTGCAGCGCCGCCCCAGGTTAATTTGCAGCACCGTAATCGGCAACTTGGTGAGGGGTTGGCCAAGCCGCTGATCAAAGGGCGTCACGCCAGGAGCAGCAGATTCAGCGGAAACGGCAGACACAGAGGGGGGAGAGGCAACCATGGGCAAACTCGCGACAAAAACGGCACAGTTTCAAAGGAACTATGCCCTATTAGAACCGATTTGGCTGAGAAATGCCGGATCAAAGACTGTCATCGGCGTATCACTCTCCCACCCAAGGGGCTTGGTAGAATACCGTTGGTCATGAGTTAGCAGGCAGCAAACCATCGGCATGGCAAAATTTCCCAGACCGTTCTTCAAAGCGCCTCCTCGACAGCCCCGAATCCTCACCCTGGAGGGAGGAGCTAACTACGAATGCCCCGTCTGCCGCCACGGGCAAATCGAAGCAATGGCTTTGATGGACGCCTACGCCTGTAACTTTTGCCGTCACATCCTCGAAGCCAACCTTGACCAACAAACCGTCCACCTGGTAGATGGCATACAACCCATGGGCTGGCGCTGGCAGGGGTGGCGCTGGCAACCCCTTCACCACCCCTCCACCGAACTCACCCTAACGCTGTGGATTGTGGGCCTTGCCTTGGTCATGTTCCCCGCTGGTTTGGTGGTGCTGGGGGGCTATGTGTTTCCGCCCCTAGATGAAGCCGATCAGGGCCATTGGTCGCTGGTGTGGGCCAGCATCACTCTCCTCGCCCACACCGCCATGGTGGGCTGGATCATCGCTGAACATTACCAGTTCCCCTACTACGTTCTGGCCAAGGTGCGCGTACAGCGGCTCTTGGCCCGACTGCCGGGGTAACGGTTCAGGAAAAGGTTGGGTCGCCGTAGACGCCTGGAATCAACCTAGCGCCTAGGCATCGGTCTTGATGCAGCTAGAAGTCGTGACGGAGGTTGATGGAGAAGTTACTGAGATGGCTATCAAACCGACCAAGATCCGTACGGAAAATGATTTGGCCCACTGTGTTACGACTCAGGTCTGCACTGACGCCAGCGGAAAGATCAAACCAGGTGTAGTCCACATCGGCCACTGGGGTAACAAAACTACCACCACCGCCCACAAAGCGGGCCGTTACCACGGGGGCTGAATAACCTAATCGATGATTGAGCCCGATACCCACAAAGGGCAGAATGTACCGATCTCCCGTGGCAATGGGGTAAGTTACATCAAAGCCCAGATTGGCAATAGTGGAGTCGGTATTATAACTGTCTACCACCGTAGACCATGGGCCAGCCCCCGCTTCGGTATAGCCATTGACGTGGTTACTGGTATAGCGCAAACCCAGCGAGGGCTGGAGGAAAAACCCACCTTCAAAAAATACCCAACCCGTTTCTAGCCCAACGTTAAACTGATTACCGCTGGTCGATCCCGTCGCTTCAAGATTAACGCCAGGACTCAAAATTGTGCGGCGACTATTGAAATTATCAAAGCCATAGCTTAAAAATCCTGCTGTGTAGCCTCCAGTGCCATACTGCCCCGTACCATAGAGGTTGAAAGATACACTATCTGCCTCCGCCGTAGACACATTATTCCGCTGACTTCCGGTGCTGTAGGCAACGGCTCCTCCTAGCAAAAAGTTCGGATTAAGTCTGTAGTCGGCCCCGGCCATAATGACGTAATTATTCACGTCGAAATCGGGAGTTCCTTGCGCATTCCCCCAGGCAATATCTCCAGAAATAAACACCGACCAAGGAGGATTAGCCGATGCCAAATCGATGTCCGCATCCTGAGCTATGGGGCTGATTTCCGACTCACTATCTGAAGCGTCAGCTTTAAATAAATCCGCCGCCCCATAGGCCATCTGATAAGCTTCCACCTCAGACTGAAGGGCATCACCCACCGCCCCATTCGTAGAAGTTTGGGCCACGCCATGGGGATTCATCCTGTCGGAGGTCGGTAGGGTGTGCAAGTTAAGGTCAGAGGTATCGAGGGTAACACCGGGGGCCGCGATGCGCGTTGTGTCGCGTAGGCGGTCGCGCAATTGGGCACGACCTAGGAGATAGTCGTAGATGATTCCTTGACTCCGTTGGCTCAGAGATACTTGGGCCGCTGGCGTCTGAGGTGGCAAGGAATTGAGGAACGCTTGCAAAGCCTGGGGAGATGCCTCAATGGCCTCGATCTCCTCTTGGGGGAGCGTCATCAAAACCGCTGCAACCGCCCTCGCAAATTCCACCGATCCCGTATTGGCTAGTGCCTCTAGAATTACTGTATTGCCTCCACCAGAGCTAACGTTAGCTTGCAGCCATGCAATGAAGTCTGCCTCCGGTTGTTGCAAGGCGGCTAGGTTGGGGGTCGAGTTTGCCAGAATGACGAGAATTTGACCAAAGCTATTCACTAACGCGGGATCGTTAACGTTGGACTGAATCGCCTGGGTAATAGCATTCAGTCCCAACGAATCGATCAACGGTCTAATTTGCGACTCCGAGGGTAGTGATGTGCCAAAGTTATTGAGAAAAGTGGTAGCACGGGGATCCGTCCAAGGCACAACCTCCAAACCAGGGACGGCAATGCCATCTAGAGGCACAAAACAACTGGAGGCACAGTGTAGCGGTGGCAAGGTCGAAAGCTGCCCTACCGCAGGAGCAGCGGTTAGCCCAAGGCTCCCGGCGATGACCACCAAGGATGGTAAAACAGATTTTTGTAAAGACCGTTTCATAATGCATCACTCCTAAAACCCAAAAGTTACACCGTTAACCTTTGACTCACCCTGGTTTAGACGCAATAAGCTGGGCAGAATGTGAATTCTGTTACGAGTGGCTAAAGCAACCACGAGACGGTTCAGTTTCGTGCTCTATTGAGACAACTTAAATCTAGAATATACAAATAGTTTTTAGCCATAAATCCTATTAAAAATTTGGATTTCTATTTCAAAAGTTTATATTTTCTACGGCTATTTCTTGTTCACGCCCTACAGATATGAAAACCCAAGACATGACATGAAGAGTACTTGAGAGTCTTAGAGGGCGTTTGAAAAGCCGCATAGTCAGTAAAAAAGCTCACACGGTATAG
>JBBAWV010000195.1:0-4856 GCA_040396995.1 Nodosilinea sp.
AATGAACAGCATGGGAATGGTGATGCTGTGAATGATCCAGTAGCGAATACTGGTGACAATATCCCCAAAGGGGCGCTCTCCTGTGGTACCTGCCATGGTTTACGTCTCCTCTCTTAACACGATGAAACTAATCTAATCATAGGGAACCCTGGAAACCCTAACAAGGTATTCTCAGTTGGAATCTTGCAAGTTCTCCAGGATGGGGTCGGAAAAGGTTGAAGTGGGGTGGCTGATGGGTTACCCGAGGCCACCCAAGACTAGCCTACTAGGCTACGGAGGGATCGTACCGAAGGATAGTTCCCTGCTGACCTAGCACAAAACCCTTATCGTCTCCCGAGAAGATAATTCGGTAGAAGTTCGAGGGCACGTCATTCACCGCACTATCTTTGGCCCAGGTTTGGCCGCCGTCCAGGCTCACCAGCAGGTTGCCACCGCCGCCCGTGATCCAGACCTCATCCTGGGTGCGGAAGGCCATATCCAGGAGGCCCCAACTGGTGCCAAATTCGGGGCTGAGGGCTTCCGTGAAGTCCTCGGAGGCACGGGAGTTAGAAAAACGCACCTGCCCACCCCGCGCAATGACCCACAGCTTACCCGCTTTATCAAAGCCCATATTTTGTAGGCGACGGGAGTTTTGGCGATTGTGGGGGATCCATTCATCTTGCCCCGGTGCCCAGGTGGAGTAGAAGTTGCCGCGAGAGGAGACCGCCACATAACGACCATCCGTCGAACGGCTCATGTTACGCACCACACCCACGGCTCCCTGCACGAGCGCTTTCCAGGTGCGCCCTTCATCCTCTGTGCGGTAGATGGCACCAATATCCGTAGCCATTTCGGCGGATTTTGGCCCCAAGGCCGTCACCAAAAAGGGCGTTCCAGGGAGTTCATTGCTGAGGGGGATTTTGGCCCAGCTCGTCCCTCCATCGCTGGTGTGGAGCAAAATGGAGGGCGTCCCTGTGACCCATCCTTCCTCGCCCGCAAAGTCTACCGAGGTAAAGGTGTAGGGTTGCTCATCCAGGGCGAGTTCGCGCACCGTCCAGCTATCCCCACCATCGTGGGTTTCTAGCAGGGTATTGCGGCTTCCCACAATCCAGCCGTGGTTACCATCCCCCGTAAAGGCGATGTCTGAGAGGGTTGCTTCAGTGGGAATGTGCACCACCTGCCAGGGATGCACAGCGGCATCCACCAGGAAATACTTAGAACAACCAGATACCAAGACGAGGGCCACTAGGGCAATCAAACCTCGCTTTAACCAATCCAATGCTGCGTGCATAACGCGTCCAAACCTGCCGTGTACTAACTAACGTGTATAAGCTAAAACTGGTACGGGCTAACTCTTGTCAGGCCAACCCTTACGCTACCTGAGGTCAGGGCATTCTCGACCACTCCCTTGGCACCATCCTCAGCATGGAGGGGCCAAGATAAGGTCATTTCAATCCGTACAGGCTGATGAAAAAGAGAAACCCGACGGCCAGAGCGCCAAAAATTAGAATATTTTTCTGCCCAGGGGTGAGGCGATTCACGCCCAGTCCATAGTTGAGATTCTCTTTGAACCCGGAGGGCTTGTTGACGGGGCCAATGTTGCTGAACTGCTTTTTGGGAGCGCTACACACCGGACAACGCCAGGTAATCGGCAATTCCTCAAAGGGGGTGCCCGCCACAACTTTGGCCCGATCATCGCCCTTAGCTGGTTCGTAGGAATAGCCACAGGAGCGACACTCGTAGCAGTCCATATCCTCCGGGGCTAAAGGCACGACTTCCGGGGTAGGCTCCTCGACAAGGCTCACGGTTTCGGTGAGTTCTGGCGGATTTTCGGGTTCAACACTCATGGCATTCGCCCTCTCAGGGGTGGAGTCAAGGGTTTGGTTCAACAACGACACACCCGACAGGCCGCAGAAATAATGGCGACCAAGCCGGATACAGCCGAAAAATGAATTTGATGTAAACAATTATGACATAGCCGCGTCCCCCACTGGTTTCCCCAAGTTTGGGTGATTTTAAATCCAAGTTGGATCCAAAAAGTCCGTCGCCTTAGCAGAACATGGACCATTCAACCTAGGGATCACCTTAGAAAGCGTAATCGTTACTATCCAGGGTTTTGATAGGTCGGCCCTGATTTTCAGACCAATGTGGCCTAGAATGACTATGAATTGAGGGCTAATCGCCTAGGGTCACTCTCTGCCGATTTGCCTTGCCCTCATCATCTGTTGCTTTAGTTGTGGCGGTGAACTCGTGTTTGTCTTATCCGGCTACGAGTACTTCCTAGTTTTCTTGATGATTGCCTGCCTGGTACCTGTGTCGGCCCTGGGCATTGCGAAATTTTTGCGTCCGGTGGGTCGTGGCCCTGCGCGCAGAACCACCTACGAATCGGGGATGGAGCCCATTGGCGGAGCTTGGATTCAGTTCAACATTCGCTACTACATGTTTGCCCTGGTCTTCGTCATCTTCGACGTGGAAACGGTATTTCTGTACCCCTGGGCGGTGGCCTTTAACCAGTTGGGCTTGTTAGCCTTTGTGGAGGCCTTGATTTTCATTGGCATTTTGGTCATCGGTCTTGTCTATGCTTGGCGCAAGGGAGCCTTGGAATGGTCATGAATCCGCCCTCAGCCGCCGATAAAAGCGGCCTGTTAGCCCCTGGTGAGGCGCTGATCAACCCGGCGGCTCAACCCACCGTCACCCACGATTTGTCGGAAAACGTGATTCTGACCACCGTGGACGACCTTTACAACTGGTGTCGCCTGTCGAGCCTGTTTCCGCTGCTTTACGGCACCGCGTGCTGCTTCATTGAATTTGCGGCGTTGATCGGCTCTCGGTTCGACTTCGACCGCTTTGGTTTGCTGCCACGAGCCAGTCCCCGGCAGGCTGACCTGCTGATTACGGCGGGTACCGTCACCATGAAAATGGCCCCAGCCTTGGTGCGGCTCTATGAGCAAATGCCCGATCCTAAGTACGTCATCGCCATGGGCGCTTGCACCATTACGGGCGGCATGTTCAGCAGCGATTCCCCCTCGGCGGTGCGCGGTGTGGATAAGCTAATTCCGGTGGATGTGTACATTCCCGGCTGTCCTCCCCGGCCTGAGGCAATCATCGACGCTATCATCAAACTGCGGAAGAAAGTGGCGACCGAATCCATGCAGGATCGGGCCTACACCATGCAGACCCATCGGTTCTATGAGCGCACCCACAAGCTCAAGCCCGTGCCGCCCATTTTGACCGGGGAATATCTGCAACTGGGCACCCACGCCACCCCACCCAAGGAACTGATGCAGGCGATGGGAATGCCCATGCCCGAAGCCCTTGCTGAAACGACTGCCCAGGAGGACAAGGTCTAATGGCTGAAGATGAATCTAAGGTCACACCAGAGGCAGAAACGACCTCTGAGTCCTCGATTGTGGAAGCCGGGGCCGTGTCTAAGTGGCTAACGGAAAACGGCTTTGCCCACGAGATCGCTGAGCCGGATCATCTGGGGGTTGAAATTATCCAGGTGACGCCCGAACTGCTAATTCCCACCTCTACTGCCCTCTACGCCTACGGGTTCAACTACCTCCAGTGCCAAGGTGCCTATGATGCTGGCCCCGGTAAGGAGTTGGTGAGCTTCTATCACCTGATTAAGGTGAGCGATGACGCCGACCGTCCAGAGGAAGTGCGGGTCAAGGTGTTTTTGCCTCGTGCCAATCCTCGAGTGCCCTCGGTCTACTGGATTTGGAAGGCTGCCGACTGGCAAGAGCGGGAAAGCTACGACATGTACGGCATCATCTACGAAGGGCACCCCAACCTCAAACGGTTGCTGATGCCCGAGGATTGGGTGGGCTGGCCTCTGAGGAAGGACTACATTTCCCCCGATTTCTACGAACTTCAGGACGCCTATTAAGGCTGCTAGGTTCTGGGCTGGCCCTCACCCTAAATCCCTCTCCCCCAGGGAGCTACTGTTTATATACATCTTGACTTTCCCACGCACAGTCTGGGAGATCCCCCTAAATCCCCCGTGGAAATGGGGACTTTGACTCCGGTTCCCCCCTGACCAAGGTGGGGAGAGGGGGATCAACCCTCGGTACAAAGCGGGATAGAGACTTATGGATAAGCGGTAGCCCCCAGGGAGAGGGACTTTGAAAGCAGGTGAATTGAATTGAGTGTCTGTCCTGTGCGCTCGGCTTCGTCATCGCCTCCAGACGTATCTGGGGGCGTTTTTTGTGGAACTAGTTAGGATAAAAGTACTGACCTCACCCTGTTGTTGACCTGATGGTGCCCGCTATGCCCCAGGCGTCTGTTCTGTTCCATTTGGCATTTCCGGTGGGAGATATTGCCGCCGCCAAGCAGTTTTATGTCGAGGGTTTGGGCTGTGAACCGGGCCGCGAAACCCCGTCCTCGCTAATTTTGAACCTCTACGGTCATCAACTAGTGGCTCACCTATCCGCCGATCTGAATCCGCAGCGGGGAATCTATCCACGCCACTTTGGCCTTGTGTTCTTGGCAGAACAGGACTGGGCAAATCTGCTGACACGGGCTAAGGAGAGAGGGCTAAAATTTTACCAAGGGGAGAAGCGGCGCTTTTCAGGTATGCCCCTAGAACACCGCACCTTCTTTTTAGAGGATCCGTTCTACAACCTGCTGGAATTTAAGTTTTATGCCTTCCCCAGCGCTATTTTTGGTGAGGTGGATCTGGCCATCGTGGGCGACAAGTTGTTCTGACCCCGCTGTGCCCCCGCCGAATAGTGCCGTGTCCCAGCCACGGGCACCCCGGACAGGCGGAGGGCAGAGAACGGTCAAAGCGGCCTACACTGGGGGATGGCCCCTCTTGGGGTTGCCTAAGAGGGCGTTTGAAAAGGGGGTAGTGGGTAGCGAATTACGCTAGACGCCGC
>JBBAWV010000196.1:0-4698 GCA_040396995.1 Nodosilinea sp.
CACTGCAAGACGAACAAACCAAGGAAGAAAAACTCGAATGGTTTGAAAACACCCCCTTCGATCAAATCCCCTTTGACCACATCACCCCAGACAAAAAAGCCAACTGGATTAACCTAACCGACAACGACTTTGACGATCTTTTGCCGCTGATTGACAAAGAAGTGAAAGCAGAGCATTCTCAAGAAGCTGTATTCCAGCTTTTCTCAAGAGGCGTCGGATCTTACCGTGATGAATGGGTTTATGACTTCTCGAAAGATGTTCTAATTACACGAATGAAATATTTTGTAGAAGTTTATCAAGAGCGCTTAAAGAAAAAGATACGGCGAGATTTTGATATTAAATGGGATGCCGATCTTGAAAAATACTTAGAACGTAAAGTAAACAAGAAATTTGAACCCATAAAAATATGTCTTAGTGCTTATAGACCATTTTCAAAAGTCTATTTTTATTTCGACAAGCACTTCAATGGGAGAGTTTATCAAACACCATCATTCTTTCCTAACTCAGCAGTAGTTAACTCGATTATAGCAATCACTAATCACACTCAAATTCCCTTCTTGGTTCAGGCAACTAATTACTTGCCTGCTCTTGATCTTGGGGGAAGACCTACCCAATGTCTCCCCCTCTACCGCTACGACGAAAACGGCAACCGCATCGACAACATCACCGATTGGGCCTTAACCCAGTTCCAAACCCACTACCAAGACCCCACCATCACCAAAGACCATATTTTCCACTACACCTACGCCGTTCTTCACCATCCCGCCTATCGCACCAAATACGAAATCAACCTCAAACGCGAATTTCCTCGCCTACCCTTCTACGCCAACGTTCACCAGTGGGCTACCTGGGGAAAAACCCTCATAGACTTGCACCTCAACTACGAAACCATCGAACCCTACGATCTAAAACGGGTTGATAAATCCACGGGCAAAACCAAACCCGTCCAAACCTCCCTACTGCCCACCGAAGATCCCAATCCCCAAAAGCCCACCCGACCCACCACCCCAAAAGCCAAACTCAAAGCCGAAAAAGCCGACGGCAAAATCATCCTCGACACCGAAACCACCCTAGAAGGCATCCCCGCCCTCGCCTGGGACTACAAACTCGGCAATCGCTCCGCCCTAGAATGGATTTTGGATCAATACAAAGAGAAAACCCCCAAAGATCCCACCATTCGCGAACTCTTCAACACCTACAAATTTGCCGACTACAAAGACCACGTTATCGACCTTCTAAAACGAGTCTGTACCGTCAGCCTCCGCACCATGGAAATCATCCACCAAATGCCCGAAACCGTAGACCACCAAGACCATAAACCGTAGGATGTGTTAGCCCCAGGGTAGCGCATAAAATCCTTGCCCAGAATGCGCTACGTTTGACGCTCATGTGATGTCCAAGCAGGGGAAATAAAAAGAAAGCCATGATCATCGGAGACTCATCGACCGAGAAAAAGACTGAAATACCGTCAGCTTTCAAACTTCCGTTGCCAGCAGATGTCAACAAACCAGTAGAGTTAATGAACCCCGACGAAAAAGCAGCCCTAGAATTAAAATATGGCTACGGTAGCCTAGCCGGAAAAATTACGATATCTGATGATTTTGATGAACCTTTAGAAGATTTGAAAGATTATATGTAGAAGCCGCTTTTAATTCATGACATTTAGGATTGGTGGGCCTCGGCATCCAACAACCCGAATCGTAGGATGCACTAAACAGTCCTACGTCCTTCCTAGGGGCAGGGATCAGACTTGTCAAGGGCTATGATGCTGCCATCCATCACTCATCAACATCTAGGATCGCGCTTTAAAAGGTCACTTCAAATCACCTACGGCTTAGGGTGGGGGCAGCGTTGTAGATACGTTCGTTGGCCTGGACAGATTTGGCTAGATCCACCACGGGTTGAGGATAATCGACCCCCAACTTCACCCCAAAGCGGCGTTGTTCCACGGGTTGCAGTTTCCAGGGTTCGTGTATCTTGGCGGCGGGGATGGCCTGGAGTTCGGGGAGCCAATGTTTGACGTAGGTGCCGTCGGCATCGTAGTCCTTGGCCTGTTTGGGGATGTTGAAATAGCGAAAGCCCCGCGCATCGTTGCCCACCCCTGCGGCGTAGTTCCAGTTGCCGTAATTGCTACATACGTCGTAGTCGATGAGCTGCGACTCAAACCACTCGGCCCCCATGCGCCAGTCGATACCGAGGTTTTTGGTGAGAAAGCTGGCTACATTTTGTCGCCCCCGATTCGACATAAACCCCGTGGACAACAGCTCCCGCATGTTGGCATCCACTAAGGGAAAGCCTGTCATTCCGGTACGCCACGTCTCAAACCGCTGCCAGTCTTGCTTCCAGCTAATCCCCAGACCCCGCAGACCAGAGGGGTAGAAGAGGCGATTCCCGTGCTTGGCGGCGATGAACCGAAAATAGTCACGCCAGAGCAGTTCAAACACCAGCCAGTAGGTGGAGTCGTTTTTTACCCGCTCTGCTTCGTAGCGCTGCGCGGTTTCGTAGATTTGCCGGGGCGAGAGACAGCCCAGAGCCAACCAGGGCGAGAATTTGGAGGAATAGTTGGCCCCTACCATGCCGTTGCGAGTTTCTTTGTAGGTTTTGAGGCAATCTGCCGTCCACACATAGTCTTGCAGGCGTTGTAGACCAGCGGTTTCGCCCCCCACAAAAGGCAGTACACCCCTAGGGTCGGGTTGGGGTAGGGTTAGCCCGAAATCCGCTAGGGTAGGCAGGTTTCCAGGATCGACCGAGGGCAAGGGCGGCAGAGTTTTTGGGGTGGGCAGCATTGGGTCTACCCCACTCTGCGACTCCACCTGCTTGCGAAACTGGGTAAACACCTCCGGCACCCGATTTAACTCAAAGGGCAGGTTATCCGGGTGGTACAAAGTTGCCCCCCAATAGGTCTGAACCCTCACTCCCAGGGCTTCTAGCTTGGTTGCTAGGGCCGATTCCACCGCAACTTCTTCAGGGGGTACTTCTTCATGCCAAGCCACCGCCTTAAGGCCCAACTCCTGCACCAGGTGAGGAATTACCTCCTCAGGATGTCCCATCCGCACCACTAGGTCGCTGCCTAGGGCTTGGAGTGACTGCCGCAGATCCGCCACGCTCTCTAGCAAAAACTGCGCCCGCCACGCCCCCGTCTTAGGAAATCCAAAGGCAGTTTGGCTAAACTGACGTGGGTCAAAGCCGTAGAAAGGAATGACCCGCTGACCCGACTGCACCGCTTCCCAGAGGGGCTGATGATCGTGAAGGCGCAGATCGTTACGAAACCAAAGGAGGACGGACATAGGAGGCAAGGCAAAGGTTAACCGTCAGGTAGAGTCAGATAGGCAGATCAAGTTAAATTCGTTAGATCTACGGTTCCCGTGGGAAAGAGCCCGTGAAAATCCTTCGGGAAGTAGATGGTAACTATAGAAAACAGCAGGGCTCAATGAGATTATCCTGCAAGCAAAGAATACTTTAATTAAGTATTCTAAAGGTCTATTAAGATTTTATACAGGAGAAGCCCTTCCTATGCCTATTCAGGTTGGCGACCTCGCCCCCGACTTTACCTTGCCCAACCAATCGGGTGAAACGGTTGCCCTCAGCCAGTTTCGGGGCCAAAAGGCCGTCGTGCTTTACTTTTATCCCAAGGATGATACTCCCGGTTGCACCATCGAGTCCTGTACCTTTCGCGATAGCTACACCGACTTCCAATCCGCCGGAGCCGAGGTGATTGGTATCAGCAGCGATCCGCCCAACTCCCACCAGCAATTCGCTGCCAAGCACAGCCTTCCCTTTACTCTGGTCAGTGATGAAGGCAGCAAGGTTCGCAATGCCTACGGTGTGCCCAGCACCCTGGGGCTGCTGCCCGGTCGGGTCACCTATATCATTGACCTAGAGGGCAAGGTGCGCCACATTTTTAACTCCCAGTTCAACCCCAAGGCCCACGTCAGCCAAGCCATCAAGGCGCTCCAGGTTCTCTAGCCCTCCAGTTCTGATAGTTCCCCATGGCCCAGGCGATCCCCGACGATACCCTCCAGCCCGACGTTGATCGCCTCCAGGCCTTGGTGGATGGCCTCTGGTATCCCAGCGAAACCGACGCCCCGGTCACCGTGGTAGTGTGGCCCATCTCGCCCTCGGAGAACAACTCGGAGGAGTCAGCCTTGCCCCAGGAACTCGCCCAAGAACTTGCTGCCGCTGGCACCCCCATCACCCAACATCCTGCCGAGCAATTTTTTCAACCCATCCTCAGCCAACCTTTTTGGCATTCTCCCCAAGGCGACCACCTCGCCCAACGCTACCAGTCGCTTCAAGCGGTTCTCCAGCCTTGCCTGTCCCATCTACGCACCTACCGCATCGGGCAGGTAGACATCACCCTTTACCTCATTGGACAACATCCCAGCGGCCACTACCTCGGCCTCAAAACCCACCTTGTGGAAACCTAACGCCCAATCTGCCACGATGGTGCATCGCGAATTGATGGGAATCAGTTAACGGCATAACTTCCTTGCCCTTCTTACTTTTTGGCTCCCATAGACCATGGGGTAGTTGTTCTCACTTCGTACACTTGATTTCGTTCAGAGTCGCAAGCCCAGAAGAGCCCCCCGATATCCAACGGGCAAAACTCGCTCTTTGGATACCGGGTTCAGGAGTCGGGGGCATCTAAGTAGCTAGTTCAAATTAAATATAAGATATCAGGGTAGCGATGGTGCCCCC
>JBBAWV010000197.1:0-4668 GCA_040396995.1 Nodosilinea sp.
CAACAGCGGGCAGAGGTGATGCTCTAGCCAGGTATTGAAGAGGGTGGTGTTACAGATGCCCGGAAACAGCCAGGGGGCGACTAATCGCCCGTCAACCCGTGCCGCTAATAGGCTGGTGCGGGGTCGGGTGTGACCGCTGCGATACCCCAGCACCGATTTCCCCCGCTCGGCACAAACATAGGGCCATTGGGCGGTGGCTTCAAAACCGCTTTCATCCAGGCAGAGCCAGGTTTTCCCTTGGCGACGGTAGCGTTCTCTGAGCCGTAGGAATTGGCGGCGCTTCAGTGGGTCGCTTTCCGCGTAGCGCCACTGTTTTTTTCGAGTAATGCCCAGGCGACGACGGGCATCGTGAATCGTACTGGGGCGCACCCCAAACTCAGCCGCCAGTTCCGTTTGCAGGCGGGCGGCTTCGGCTTTACTGCCGCCGGAACGCACGTACTGAATCACCCGTTGGCGAAGGTCAACGCTGTAGCCCATGGCCTCTCCTAAAACGGACTACTATTCATTGAACTAACTATTTGATTCGCAACGGTCTGCGCTATGTACCCTGGAAAGACAGCAAGGCCGTCGTCGCTGACCTCAAGCCCATCTACCAAGCCACCACCCTGACGGAGGCGGAAGTCGCTCTAGAGACCTTTGCCGCCCAGTGGCAGGAATCGCTGCTATACCCCATCCCTGTGCCCCCGTGATGATCAGTTCTCCGGCAATAATCTCGTAGCGTCTGTCATCGTCGGGCAAAAGATCCAGATCTGCCGAAGTCCATCGAACGCGGTTTGTTGCAGGAGTCATCGCGGAAGCCTTAATCCTTGGACTGCTTTTACCATAGCGAAAACTAGCCCCAGCTCCTCGCGGTGGAGCTATCCGTCGCTAATCTGGAACCGTGACGCCCTGTGAATTTATATTGGGCAGAGTCAGATTAGTTGGATCCAGTGCTACGATACAGAATAGATTCACCCAAATCTCGACCGACTTACCGGGGTATAACTATTCAATTCCCGCTGGAGTTGGTGAAATTAGGTGACACCCTTCGGCCTCATTCATCACGGTTACTCTTTGCTGCTGCCATGGTTCAGACTCCACCGACAGATGGTAGTGCATTTTAGTGCAGGCTAGAGGAAAAGACCGAATGACCTTGCTTGGCCAGCTTCTCCTTGATACCGCGATTGTAGTCATGGATGAAGAGCCAGATGGCCCCGATGTGGTTCTCGATCTTTTTGGAGAACGACAGGGTCTTTCTCACCAGTCGCGCGACCCGCTGCCGCAACGTGTTGTTCAACCGCTCGATGTAACTGGTCAAGCCACTGTCTTTGCCCACCGCCGCATGGCGTTTGCTCGGAATCACCGTAACGTAGGCGTCCCAGAAGTCTGTATAGACCTTGGCGCATTGACGATAAACGGCTGGGAGGGATGCCCAGAGCGCCCTGGCCGAAGACCGAGAACGGTCGCCGATGTAACCGCCAATCACTTCTCGGGTCTCGGCATCCATGGCCAGCCACACCCATGATTTGTTCCCTTTAGAATCGACGAATGACCACCGTTCATCCATCTGGGCTTTGAGCGGGCCTTTCGGCTTGGGGATAACCTCCGCCTCTTGAGGTACCGACGCATCGGGGGCATTGGCCTGACCTTGCACCCAACCCTCTGACGTCTCTGTTGCACGGGCAATGCCCGCTAGCGGGATCTTCTCGTGTAACAACCGATTCACCAGTGCCCTAGTCTCCTTCGGCTTCGGTTGCCATTGCGGATTCTCCACAAATTGACGGCCACAGTCTCGACACTTGTAATTTTGCTTCCCCCGATGGCTGCTGCCGTTCTTGGCAATATCGTGAGACCCACAGGTCGGACAGGTCATCTCGATGGCCATGCGCTGCTCTCCCTGGTAATCGTGGTGCGTAGCCTGATTTTCCTCCGTCCCGTGCATTAATGCACTACCACCGACAGCGTTTAGGTTAATTGTGATGGGAAGGTAGTTGATTGCCCCCAAACTTGGCTTGCCACCAGTGCTGTGGCCATTGCCGCAGGGTTTCCCAGGCTTTAGCCAACACCATTTGGCCGTTGATGCTACGCCAGGGCGGGGCCATACAAAGCGCCTGCCACACCAAGGCTAGGGCTTGGAAATAGCGACCCTCCACCCAATGCACCCGACCCAGCACCGCATAGGCCACCATGCGCTCTTCTGCAATGGCCCCGTCTTGGTGAGCCAGGGCGAGGGCAGTCTGGCTCATCTGATGGGCGAGGGAGTGCTCACCCATCAAGGCATAGCAGTAAGCTTGGTTGGCGATGGTTATGGCTAGAATGCGAAGAAACCCCAGGGATCGGGATAAGGATTCTGCCTGCTGAAAGTAGGTTAGGGCGGTGGCTGGCTGCCCTAGGCTGTAGGCATAGGAAACACCTATATCGTTGAGAACGACTGCCTCTCGATCCACATAGTGAATCTGGCGATAGAGGGCTAAACTTTGCTCACTGTAGGCCACGGATTTTGAGACTTGCCCTTTTTTGCAAGCACTAGCCCGCGACAACCCCATGTAAACATCGGCTTCTAGAGCCAGGTTCTGCTGAGCTTTGGCCACGACCAAAATACGTTCGAGGTAGGGACCCGCCCGATGGGTTTGCCCCCGCCATTCGTAGACCCTGGTCAGGGCTTGTAGGGTTGTCACCTCCAGATCGTCTAGCCCGTGAGTTTGGACCAGCGCCAAGGCCCGCTGCGACAGTTCCACACTGCGGCCCCAACGCCCGGTATAGCCATAGGCTAGGGCCAGTTGCTGCAACACTTCAACGGTGAGGGCCGCATCTCCCAAGGCTTCGGCCTCTGGAAGCAGATCCACCAGTTGGGGAATGACCCGGTCGTAGAAGGCACCAGCCATATCCAAGTGGGCCAAGCCTAAGCGGGCCTTGAGGATTTGGCGACTCTCCTGATTCGTGTGCCCCTCTTGCAACAGGGCTTCATAGTGGTGGCGGGCGGCGGCGTAATGTCCCAATCGTCGCCGTCCATCCCCCGCCAGTTGCCGCAGTTTTCCCCGCAGTGGCTCGGCGGCGTGGGGAATCATTGCTTCGCAGAGTTCCACCTGTTCGCGGCAGTGCCCCCACTGGCCCAACTGGCAATAGAGTGGCTGACCTGTCTTGGTATGCGCCTGGGCAATGGCCCCCGCCAGTTCCCACACTTCGGCTTCGCAGGCATGGTAAAACGCCTCTAGCCAGCCCTGCACCTGGTCGAGGGGGGCCGAACTAGGTGGCCTATACTCTCGCAACCACTGCACCAAAGCCATGCAATGGGCAAAGGCCCAAGGCGACGATACCGCCACCGTCGTCAGTACCGTTCCAAGGGCCGGAACCGTCAGAACTCCAGATTCCACCCCCTCCGCAAAGAGGGCCGTCGTCCACTCGCCAACGGCCTCGTTGTCTGGGAAGGCCCAGGCAAACCCATCGGCACCATCGTCAAAGTCAAGCGCTAGTGGTGGGAGGCTCATGGCGGGGGCGGAACTGGCGAAGGTGGCTGAGGGCAATGCTGCGAATCACGTTATGCTGCCGCAGGTGAACCTGTCCCCGGTCTAGGGTTTCTTCCACTAAATAGCGATCCAGCAGGGCTTCCAGCATCACCTGCGCCTGTTCCTCCTGGCTTTGAAACGGGACTAGCAAATTCAACCAAAAATCTTCTACCACCGGACGACGATACACCGACCCCATACACAGCAGTTGGTAGGCCAAGGGCACCTCCTTCTGCAACCGCTGGAAACTCATTTCAATGCGTTTGCGCACAATGTGACGAAGCTGCCGAGTATAGCGATCCAACCGCAGCGGATCGTCCTCGCCCTTGGGATGAGCCGCCTGCTTTACCCGCTCCAACTCCTCAATTTCCTGGCCGTAGGTCTGCCAATAGGCCGCCAAATCACCATAAAAAGGCGACGACAAAATTTCCCCCGCAATCACCTTCAGCGCCAAGGGATGTCCCTCATAGGCCTCCCCAATCCGGCGCAGCCAGTCGCAGCCCTGGGGATCACGCTCTCCCTCCACGCCAAGCGCCTCAAACAACTGCCCTCGCTCCCCAGGCTCCAGCCCCTTCAAATCCACACTGTGCCACGCCGTGTCATAGCGACTGCCCATCGTCCGCAAGGCCGCCGGAAACTCCTGACTCGTCACCAACACCACACTCTGGCACGCTTCCGCCGCCAGCAACCGCTGAAAAAAACGTCCCCAGTCCGCATCCTTAAACTCACTCCAGCCATTCTCCTCGTTGCCCTGAAGCGCTTCCTCAAAGCTATCTAGCACCACCAATTTGGGCTGATTTACCAGCGATTCCAGCACCGCCGCCATCCCTTCTTCAGCGGATAGCGTGGCCCAATCTGAGCCCCCATCCACCAAACTAGGAGCCACCTGAATGAACTCGGTGCGATCCCGCCCATCAAAATTCATCCACCGTCGATCCGTAAACTCAGTCTCCAAAAGCTGACAAAGCTGATTGACCAGGGCTGTTTTGCCCACCCCAGTCATCCCCGTCACCAGCAACAGCCGACACCCCCGCCGACACCGCTGTACCAACCCCTCCAGGAGCAACTCCCGCCCCACCCACGAGGGATCGCAAGAGCTTGGGTCTGTCGCAAGTTCCGCCACCTCCTCGGCAGTATCGGCCACCTGCCGCCAATCCACCCCCACCGCCTCACAAATCGCCGC
>JBBAWV010000198.1:0-4640 GCA_040396995.1 Nodosilinea sp.
CAGCCGCACCGCCCGCCTAGAGGGCGACGTCGTCGCCGGAGCCCTAGAAATTGAACCTGGAGCCTACTACACCGGATATATCGAAACCCGCGACGCCAAATCGTTGCCCCCCGCCCGTGAATTGCCCGAACTCTACGGCACCACCGAGATCTCATCCCTGAAGCCCGATTGATTTGCCCCGATGTTGGCGGATGAGGAGGTCTAGTCCTCGTGGAGCAGCCACACCGCTAACCCCAGCCCCAACAGGATCCATACCCACTTAGACGGCACCAAAAGCTGTCCTAGACCGGGCAGAAAATCTACAGCGGTGCCCACCACCCAGACCACCGCTCCACAAATCAATAGCCACAGAATTTCCATCGCGCCTCCCTTCCAGGCCAAAGCCTACTGCCAACGAGCCAAGCTAAAGGTCACTAGCTTCACCTCACTAGCCCATCAGCCAGTTTAACTTCTGTCCACAATGGCGCTCAGGGCATGTGGGGTGACGCATCATAGAAGTAGGTTTTGTCATGCTAGGGAGGTCGCCATGGGGATCCGACATCTACGATATGGGTTTGTCACCCTTGCGGTCTTGGCCCTAGGCGGACTGGGCACCGTGGCCCTAGCCCAAACGGCTAACTTTGCCCCCATTAGCCTATCGGCCACCCAGCCCACCGCCACCGTCAATGGGGTTACAGCGGGGATTTTCTCCCTGTCCAACATCGCCATGCGCGATGATCAGGGCACTATCTGTATTGGCTTTGCCGATGCCGCCCCCGACCATATCCTTACCCTCCAAGATCCCATGACCCAACTCACCCTTCAGGTGAACAGCGGAGGCGACGATACCACCCTGCTGCTGCAAGACCCCAACAATGACCTCGTGCGCTGTGGCGAAGACATTAGCCGCCGTAACCTTGATGCCCAAATTCAGACTCAGAACCTGCCAGCGGGCACCTATCACCTTTGGGTCGGATCCCACAACCAGGGCCAGCGGATTAATTACTCCCTCACCGTTAGTTCCGTTAGCCCCTAACCCTGTTGGGTAACGTCAATCCCACGCTAGGATATTAATGCCCTTGCTCATTCTTCTGAAAACCTGTGCTTAAAACTCTGGTTGCAGACTTTCGTGTGGTCTTTGAGCGTGATCCCGCAGCCCGCAATTGGCTAGAGGTGATCACCTCCTATCCAGGATTTCATGCCTTGGCCATGCATCGGTTTAGCCACTGGCTCTGGAACCTTGGCCTACCCGTCATTCCTCGGCTCTTGTCTCACCTTGCACGTTTCCTCACAGGTATTGAAATTCACCCAGGGGCCACCATTGGCCAAGGGGTATTTATCGACCACGGCATGGGCGTGGTGATTGGCGAAACCGCCATCGTTGGCGACTATGCCCTGATCTACCAAGGCGTGACCCTGGGCGGCACAGGCAAAGAAAGCGGTAAGCGCCACCCCACCCTCGGCGAAAACGTGGTGGTGGGAGCCGGAGCCAAGGTATTGGGCAACATCCAAATTGGCAACAATGCTCGCATTGGGGCTGGGTCGGTGGTTCTGCGCGAAGTACCCTCCGACTGCACCGTTGTAGGCGTCCCTGGCCGGGTGGTCTATCGCTCTGGGGAACGGGTAGAACCCCTGGATCACGGTCGTCTCCCCGATTCCGAAGCCCAAGTAATTCGCGCCCTGGTAGACCGCATCGAAGCCCTAGAACAACAGGTACAGGCTATGGGCCAAGCCTCCCCACCCACCCTAGAGCACGAACTCGCCAATGTCGTTGCCGCCAGCCGGAGTGAGCGCGTCCTTTGCCGCATCCAAGACCGCACCATCGACGAATTCTTCGACGGTGCGGGAATTTAAGCAGGCGTTTGAAAAGTAATCTGGTATGGCTGTTAGTCATCCAAAAGACACTGGTCAGATCGCTCTGAAAGCCTTCTGGCAAGGGCTTAGAGGGAATTGACATGCAATTTAGGTGCACGTCAGCTTACCCCATGCATATCCGTAAGGCGATCTACACCACCAATGCCATTAATTCCCTCAACCACTCTCTGCGTAAGGTCATTAAGACCAAAGCCGTCTTCCCCGATGAAGAGTCCGTTTTCAAACTCATGCATCTCGCCATGAACAACATTGCCAAGCGATGGACAAGACCGATCAAAAACTTGTGCATTAGCGTAACTCCGGTCCACCCATGCCAAATCAATGCTCAAATTCGTTATTCAAATAGACGAAAATAGGGATAGCGGACGGGGACTCCTGGTTCTTTTTCCAGGGTGAAGTTGATTACTGCCCACTGGGGATCGTCTTCTTCTGAGGGACTAAATTCTACGGGTAGGCCGTAAAGTTTGGGGGCTACCGATGCATCGGCCTGTCCGCGCCAGGGGGAGTTGCGTTCTAGGTAGCCGTTGACTAGGTCTTTATAGCGATCGGCGATGATGACTCGTGTGGCCCGATACCCTTGGGTGTAGAGGCGATCTAGAGCTTCGTGGATTTCAAAGCGAATGCCGTCGGGGTGGGTATGTTGGCGATACCACTCGCCCTCCCATTGTCGCCAGTGCCGTCCTGATTGCAAATGTACTAGGTCTTTGGTGTCGGGATTGGCCTCAAAGGCTCCGTGGCGGGTGCAGAGGTAGGTATCCGTCAGGGTGAGGGCTGGGATAGTCTGCCGACAGTGAGGGCACTGAATTTCTGGGCCGTAGATGGGGTATTGCAGGGCGGAATTAACCATTGGGCAGAAACCAGACACTTCCTCTAGAGAGCGGATCAGTCGCGATGCTGTAGCCGTATTATACCGTTGGGATTCGGCGGACTCCGTAGCCAACATGGCTGAGAAGGGGCTAAAGTCCCTAAAACTCTTGAAGATCTCTCCCTTAGAGGTTGTTTACAAAGTACGGCCTAGGTAGCAAGGTGCTGGATCTCAAGGTGCACCCTGACGGCGTCGATCAAGGCCGCAGTCACCTGGTTTTAGGTGACTGCGGCGTTAACATTTCATAAAATTTCGCCCTTCCCCCAGAGGGGCAGTGAGACAATCCCTGGCTAAGGTGAGATTTTTCTGGCAGGTGACAGCTAGGATACTTACCCGATAAGAGATCGCTTGCTATCCTCAGGCCAATCTTGCCCCCGTGGCGCTTCCCTATTGCCAGACCATCATAGCTAGCACACACCTAGGACATTCCCTACCCAGGACATCCCGTGTTTGAGTATCTGCCCCCCCTCAACGACCACAACCTGCCCTACCCCGACACCATCCACCCCATCGTGGTGCATTTCGTCATCGCCATGGCCCTGTTTGCCTTTGTGTGCGACGTGGTGGGCACCATCACCAAAAACCCCCGCTACTACGAGGTGAGCTGGTGGAATATGGCCTTTGCCACGGTGTCGATTTTCATTGCGGTCATCTTTGGCCAAGTGGAGGCGGGTTTGGCCACCCCGTACATCCCGGCGGTCGAGTCTACCCTTAACCTGCACACGATTTTGGGCTGGGGGCTATCGGGCATCATCGCTGCGATTACGGGCTGGCGCTACATCCTGCGGAATAATGACCCCAAGTCCCTCCCCATCGCTTACCTAGGCGTCGGTGGCCTGCTGACGGGGCTAGTGCTGGTTCAGACCTACCTGGGCGACAAACTGGTGTGGATCTACGGCCTACACACCGTGGAAGTGGTGGAAGCGATTCGTGACGGAGTGCTGTAATGAGTCCCGATTTGATTGACCAAATCGCCAACCAACTGGGGCCGAATGGCTTGCCCTACTATTTGCCGATTCACCCCAACCTGGTGCACCTGACGCTGGGGTTGTTTATTGTCTCCATCAGCTTCGATATTGTGGGGGCGCTGTTCCCGTTAGAAAAGCGGGTGTTCAAGTTTTTGGCGATTCCGGCCAGTTCCTCCAACTTCTACGATGTGGGCTGGTTCAACATGGTGGCGGCGGCGGTGATTACCTTCCCCACGGT
Source organism: Nodosilinea sp. (assembly GCA_040396995.1). Taxonomy (GTDB): domain Bacteria; phylum Cyanobacteriota; class Cyanobacteriia; order Phormidesmidales; family Phormidesmidaceae; genus Nodosilinea. The sequence goes on from JBBAWV010000198.1 coordinate 3,926, forward strand.
GGCGGCGGGCTTCTACGAAATGCTGCTGGCCCAACCCCCCAGCGATGGCGTTAGCGCCTGGGGTTTGGAGAGCCTAGAAACCATGCTATGGCACGGGGTGGGCGGCGTGGTGCTGCTGGCCCTGATTACGGGGATGGCTATCTGGCGAGGCTTCCAGCGCTATGTGTGGCGGAAAGATCGGGCGCGGCAGGTGCAGTGGTCGTACCTGGTGGCGGGGCTAGGGATCTTTGTCCTCATGTTTGCCCACGGCACCCTAGGGGCACAGTTGGCGGCTGAGTTTGGTGTTCACATCAGCGCGGATCGCCTATTACGGGCTGGGGAAGATTTGACGATTTTGAATATGATTCTTCCCTGGCGATTCATTTTTTAGAACATCGTTGGTCGAAAACTGTTAGGGAATAAAGTGATGCAAAATCACATCCTAGATGAGATTCATAGAATCCGCGAAGAACACGCTAAGTCCTTTAACTATGATTTAGATGCCATGTTTGCAGACTGGCAGAAAAAACAGGCAGAGGGAGGAAGAAAAGTCGTTAACCTATCCCCAAAACGAAGTCAAAAAACACTTAGCTCTGAACAAACCAGTCATTCAAATTAGTCCCTAAATCCTGAGATTCTTGGGCTAGTCGGAAGAAATCTTCAGCAATACCCACAAGAACCCTGTCATCCTAGCCGTTCTCCTTCCGCATTTTTGTCTTTTTAATTTTGCCTTTTG
>JBBAWV010000199.1:0-4565 GCA_040396995.1 Nodosilinea sp.
CTCAACCACCAAGATCCTCATAACTCCTCTTGCCGACAGGCACGACATATTTCTGTAACAAAATGTTCCGTAATTCCACGGTGTACATACACCCTCACAGGTTTTTCACATCTTTAGTGTAGAACCAAAACATAGACTCTCGTGAATTATAAAGCCAAATCTAAATATTTCCAGGTGACTCGGAAAACCAAATTTTTCTAGGCTCATAACGCCGTAGCGATGGGCTTATTCTGAGAGCCTTGGAGATGGGTTTTGATGCCTGATTGGCATCATATATGACCTTGGCAAATCTAAATCCTTTGAATGTTTTTTGAATAGCGCCATGAAAAGAATATTTCTGAATCTCCCTCAGTTCGGCAAGGGCAACTGGTGGGTCGAAGTGATCACAACCCAGCCCCACTGTATTTACTACTTTGGCCCCTTTGCTAATGCCCGCGAGGCCAAGCGAAAACAGCCCGGCTATATCCAAGATCTCGCTGAAGAAGGGATTGGCAGTATTCAAGCCGTCGTGAAACAGTGTCATCCAACTCAACTGACAATTTTTGAGCCCGACGATAATCATATTGATCGCAAGGCCCATGCTAGCGCCATTCAGGAAAAGGACTTAAGCCCCTTGTACTAAGGGGACGCCTCCTATCGCGGCACGCCTCATTAGCCGGGAAGCCGCGATAGCTTGAGCGGAAAGCTAGCCAATGCTTCGATCTCATCGAAGCATCAACCATGGAATCGTGCGTTAAATCGTTTTTGTCAATCATTCAATAAATTGAACTATGAGCGCGGATCAAATTGAAACCATCACAGCCGCCATCATCGATGGCAAGTATTCCTGGGCTTGTGTACTCATTCTTCGATACGCCGGATATAACCCAGCCGACTATCTTCCCTATCGCACCTATCGGCGTTTAATTCAGGAAAATCGTTGCCTCTGATGATTGGGATAATTGCTTCTCCATGGGTGGAGCTATCGCCATCAATAGATCAGCTTCGCCCATAACTTCATTGATAGGATAGGACGGTCTTAATCATGTCAACCTTAACCATCATCACGGATCAAGTAGAGCCAGTCATTCTGTGCGGATACCGGAATCAAACCCCAGGCATCCAAATTGCGCGGATTCGGCAGCATGATCGTATCTATTCAGAACGGGTTATTTTTCCCTACGACTGGTTGTTGGTGGAAGCCTCCGCCGATGCTTACTTAGAAATTGATGAAAACAGCCCGTCATCAGGCCTTCGCACAACGATTGCCTGTAGTGCCTTGCAGGTGCCCTGCTAGAGCCTATCGAGCATGGTAACGGCGGGCGGGCAGACCATCTGCCGTAGCGCAGGGCACGCACAGCCAAATCGAGGGATGTAGAATCGGCGATAGGTCTAGCTCTCTACTCGTTCGACTCTATGCCCCGTAAGCGTCCGCCATCTAGCCCATCGTCGTTGCCCCCTGAACCCACTGAACCCACTGAACCCACTGCCCCCCCTAAACCCCCTGAACCTACCCCGCCAGGGGGAAGCGCACCGGAGAATGCCCCCTTTCCGGTGGTGGGAATTGGCGCTTCGGCGGGAGGGTTAGAAGCCTTCATCCAACTGCTCAGCCATCTCCCGGCGGATACCGGGATGGCCTTTGTGTTGGTGCAGCATTTAGACCCCAACCAAAAGAGCCTACTGAGCGAGATCTTGGCCCGCACCACCGCCATGCCTGTCCAGGAAGCCCAGGAGGGCATGGCCATTGCCCCCAACCAGATCTATGTAATCCCCCCCAATACCCTGATGACCCTGCGCCAGGGATGCCTGCACCTCAGCCCCCGGAATGCGGGCAGTCGGGTGAGTCGGGCGGTGGATGTGCTGTTAAATTCCCTGGCCGAGGATCGGGGAAATCGGGCCATTGCCGTGATTTTGTCCGGGGGCGAGCGGGATGGCAGCCAGGGGTTAGAGTCCATCAAAGCCGCTGGCGGCATCACCTTTGCCCAAACGGCAGACTCGGCCCAGGTCAGCAGTATGCCCAATACGGCCATTGCCACGGGGCAGGTGGATTTTGTCCTCTCCCCGGAGGCTATCGCCGCCGAACTGACCCGCATTAGCCACCATCCCTACCTTGTCACGCCGCCGGGGCCACCCAAAAAACCTGGCCTTGCCCCCACCCAGGAAGACGACTTTTTGGCCATTCTCAAGCAGTTGCAAACGGCTTTTGGGGTCGATTTTAGAGCCTATAAGCGCACCACCCTCCAGCGGCGGATTCAGCGGCGCATGGCCCTGTACCACCTAGAAACCCTGGCGGACTATCGGCAGCACCTTCAGTCTCAGGCCGCCGAAGTTCAGGCCCTATACGAAGAAATTCTGATCCATGTGACGGGTTTTTTTCGGGATCCCGAGGTCTTTGTGACCCTGAAGCGGGAGATTTTTCCGGCCCTTCTGCGCGACCGTCCGCCCGATATGCCCCTCCGCCTTTGGGTAGCCGGATGCTCTACGGGGGAAGAAGCCTATTCCATGGCCATCGTGCTGCTGGAATTTTTGGCCCACCAGCCCCGCCAGCCCCAAATCCAAATTTTTGCCACCGATGTGAGTGAATTGGTGATTGAAAAGGCGCGGGCGGGCGTCTATTTGCCCAGCCAGGTGGCCGAGGTGTCTGCCGAACGCCTCCAGCGGTTTTTTGTGCCAACCGAGGGGGGCTACCAAATTAATAAAACCGTGCGAGAGCTGTGTATCTTTGCCCGCCAAAACCTGGCCAGCGATCCGCCCTTTTCTCGGCTGGATTTGATTAGCTGCCGCAATGTGCTGATTTACTTTGGATCGGCCCTGCAAAAAAAAGTGCTGCCCATGTTCCACTACGGCCTCCGCCCCAGTGGTTTTTTGCTGCTGGGGTCTGCCGAAACCGTGGGGGAGTTTTCCTCCCTGTTTCACCTGGTGAACCGCACCCATAAAATCTATGCCAAGCAGCCCAGCCCCCTCCTCATCCCGATGGATCTGGGTGGCCCCGTCTCGTCAACGGAACCCAGGGGCACCGCCCCCGCCGCCCCCAAAGTCCCGGTCGAAACGAGCCTGTCGGCATTGGTCGATCAGGTGATTCTCAGCCGCTATGCCCCGGTGGGAGTGGTGGTGAACAGCCACCTCGACATTGTGCAGTTTCGGGGCCAAACCGGAGCCTACCTAGCGCCCTCGCCGGGGCAGGCCAGCCTAAATGTGCTGAGCATGGTGCGGGAGGAATTGCGCCTAGACCTGCGCACCTTGCTGCACCAGGTACGCCAAACCGGGCAAGCGGCCACCAAGACCACCCTAGCCCTAATCGCAGGTGCCCCCCGGTCGGTGCAGATAGACGCGGAACCCGTGCCCCAACCAACGGCCAACGAGCCTTACCTGTTGATTCTCTTCACGGAGATGGCCCCGCCCGCCCTGCCGCCCGAAACAACCGCCCCAGCGGGTTCCCCCACCCCCACCGAGGCCCACCCCGCCAACACCGATCTCCAGCGTCTAGAGCAGGATCTCAAAACCACGAAGGCCTATCTGCAATCCATCATTGAAGAACAGGAGGCCACCAACCAAGACTTACGCGCCGCCAACGAAGAAATTCTTTCGAGTAACGAAGAGCTGCAAAGCACCAATGAAGAACTGCAAACCGCCAAGGAAGAAATCCAGGCCACCAATGAAGAACTGAGCACCATCAATGATGAACTGTATCGCCGCCATGCCGAAACCATGCAGGTGAGCAACGACTTTCAAAACCTGCTCAGTAGCATTCATATTCCCATCCTGATGCTAGAGGCGGATCTTCGGATTCGTCGCTTTACCCCCACAGCGGCGGCGCTGTTTAACCTGATTCCCACCGATATTGGTCGTCCACTGAGCGACATTAAGCATAACCTCAATATCGGAGACCTAGAGGCTCAGATTTTAGAGGTAATCAGCACCCTGATTCTCAAAAGCCAGGAGGTTCAAGATCAGGCGGGGCATTGGTATGACCTGCGGATTCGACCCTATCGCACCTTGGATGACCGCATTGATGGAGCGGTGGTGGTGCTCGTGGAAATTGATACCCTAAAACGCAGCGCCAATCAACTGCAAGAGGCCCGCGACTATGCCGAGGCCATTGTGCAAACGGTGCGGGAAGGTTTAGTGATTTTAGATAGTCACCTAACTGTCCTCACGGCCAATCAGCGGTTCTACACCATGTTTCAGGTGAGCCCTGCGGAAACAGAGCAGGTCTCGATTTTTGATTTGGGTAATGGTCAGTGGAATATTCCCGAACTGCGATTCCTGCTAGAAGACATTTTGCCTGAGAATTCCCAGGTAGAAAATTTCTGCATTCATCATGTTTTTGAATCTATTGGGCCTAAGAAAATGAGCCTGAATGCCCGTAAGATGGTGCTGACCGATGGCGGTGAACGAATTTTGCTCGGTATTGAAGAGGTTCATTTCACTTAACCAGTCAGTTAACCGTTGAGCCATATCTAAAGGGTGGAGGGGGGCAGCTAAAACCCCATAGCGGATTCCACTCTATCCCCCCCTTACCAAGGGGGGCAGGCAGGGTGGTTTCATACCAGCGTAGAAAAATGAGGATGGGTTGAGACCTCGTT
>JBBAWV010000200.1:0-4117 GCA_040396995.1 Nodosilinea sp.
CGCAGCCCACCCTAACGGGAAGCAAGCTACACCCCCAGCCCCTCTCCCTCCTGGGAGAGGGGAGCCGGAATCGTTCAAAGCTACAGCCGATCACCTTTCAAACGCCCGCTGAGTTACTCCACCATCAGCGGGGGCAACCATTCTCTTTTCGAGGCACTTTTTGGAGTCACTCCACCGTCAGCGGGGTTAAGCTTCCTCTGAATGATCCGCAGGCTGGCCCGTGGGGGCCTTGGGATTAGGCGGTTCTGGCTCAAACCGTTGCAGGGCAGACATAGCCTGGGCCATCTGCACCGGGAACAGCAGCACCGTGTTGGAGGGGCTGGCCCCTAAACCGTCGATGCTTTGCAGGGTGCGGAGTTCGAGGGCGATGGGGTTTTGGGCCATGATGGCAGCGGCCTGGGCCAAACTACGGGCGGCGAGGCGATCCCCTTCGGCCTTGGTGATGGTGGCGCGTTTTTCCCGTTCCGCCGAGGCTTGGCGCGACATCATCCGCTTCAGATCTTCGGGTAGCTCAATGTCTTGCAGACGGATGGCATCGATGTGTAGACCCCAATCCCGCGCCTGGGCTTCCACAATGGCCCCAATTTGCTGCTGAATTTGCTCCCGTTCAGACAGCAGTTCATCTAAGGACAAGCCCCCCACCACATCGCGCAGGGCCGCTTGGGCGTGTTGAGACACCGCAAACCGAAAATCTTGAATCGAGGCCACCGCCTTTTGGGCATCTTTGACCCTAAAAAAGAGGGCGCTGTCGATTTCGGCGGGCACGTTGTCGCGGGTAATCACCTTTTGGCGAGGAATGTTGATCACCAGAGTCCGCGTGTCGATGAACTGCACCGCCTCTAGCACGGGCACCACATAGAACACCCCAGGGCCGCGCACATCCTGGAGCTTGCCCAGTTGCAGAATCACGCCCCGTTCCCATTCCGCCGCCACCCGCACCCCGCCCACCAAGACAGCCCACAGGGCAGCTACCACGCCACCCCCCGCCAAGCCCACCGTCCGCCCTCGCGGCGGCAAAATGGCCAATAACAGGGCCAGCAGCACAATCATCGGCCCCCAAAACAGCACCTGACGCACCCCCCGCCCTAGGGACTGGTGGCCCTCGGTGGGTTTGGCATAGACGCGATTGGAACCCTCAGCAGCTAAATCGGTCATAACGGCGACCTTGGCACAGTATTTTGCCCCAAGGATAGCGAACCCCAGCCCCAAACGAGGGGACTGTGGCGGAACTGTAATAGGCTTACCGATGACCGTAATCAACGGGTCTACCGTTGTAGCAACACCAACATGAGGCTGACCAGCACCAACGCCAGCATCGCCCCCAGCCCTTGGTACTTGATTCAGCAACGCCTGCGTTTGCCCTCAGTCCACGGCGGGTGATCTACGATCCACCTGCGGGGGCTCGTATAATAGATGATTGGCGATGGGATTGATGAACGATGGGCCGAACTGACTTGGTGTGATCCGCTGGGTCTAAGCCCTTCAACCCTGGGTCCCTCATCATGTCTTTAGAAGGTTTATTGGTATCGTGGTTAACCCAGAATCGGGGAATTGGTCGTCCGCTGCTCAACCCTCCACCGACACTCCTCTTGCGGACTTTCAGTTTGATTCCATCGAATCGGCCCTGCAAGATTTGGCGGCGGGAAAATCCATTGTGGTGGTGGATGACGAAAACCGGGAAAACGAGGGGGACGTGATTTGCGCCGCCCAGTTTGCCACCCCCGACAACATTAACTTTATGGCGGTGGAGGCGCGGGGGCTGATTTGCCTCGCCATGACTGGGGAGCGGCTGGACGAACTGGATTTGCCCCTGATGGTGAGCCACAGCGCCTTTGAGGACGAAAACGAGCAAACTGCCTTCACCGTCAGCATTGATGCGGCCCTGTCTTGGGGCGTGACCACGGGTATTTCCGCCGAAGACCGGGCGCGGACAATCCAGGTGGTCATCAACCCCAAGGCCAAACCCAGCGACCTGCGCCGACCGGGACACATTTTCCCGCTGCGGGCCAAGGAAGGGGGCGTCCTCAAGCGGGCGGGGCACACCGAGGCCGGGGTCGATTTGGCGCGGCTGGCGGGGCTGTATCCGGCGGGGGTAATCTGCGAAATCCAAAACCCCGATGGCTCCATGGCGCGGCTACCGGAACTGGTGGACTACGCCAAAACCTTTGGCCTGAAGCTGATCAGCATTGCCGATTTGATCCGCTATCGCCTGCAACACGAGCGCTTTGTGCAGCGGGAAGCGGTGGCGGAACTGCCCACCCAATTTGGCCTGTTCCACATCTACGCCTACCGGAATTTGCTAGACGATTCCGAACACGTCGCCCTGGTGAAAGGCGACCCCGCCACCTTTGATCAGCATTCTGTCATGGTGCGGGTGCATTCCGAGTGCCTCACCGGGGATGCCTTTGGTTCCCTGCGCTGCGACTGCCGAATGCAGCTTCAGGCGGCGCTGAAAATGATTGAATCCGCTGGGCGGGGCGTGGTGGTCTACCTGCGCCAGGAGGGCCGGGGCATTGGCCTAGTCAATAAGCTGAAAGCCTACTCCCTGCAAGACATGGGCCTAGATACCGTAGAAGCCAACGAAAAGCTGGGCCTGCCTGTGGATCAGCGCAACTACGGCATTGGGGCGCAAATCCTCAACGACATTGGCGTGAAAAAATTCTGCCTGATTACCAACAACCCCCGCAAAATCGCGGGCCTTAAGGGCTACGGCCTAGACATGGTGGATCGGGTGCCGCTGATCATCGAAGCGACCCCCTACAACTCCAGCTACCTTTCCACCAAGGCCCAAAAACTAGGCCACCTGATGCTTCAAACCTACCTGGTCACGGTGGCGATCCACTGGCAACGGGGGCCACTGTCGCCAGAAGATCGCTACGAAAAACTCGAAAAACTGCGCCACCTGGCCCAGGCCCAAGGGCTACGGTTACAAGAGGAAGCCCGCCCCGTCGCATCGGCCCTGTTTAGCCAACCCCACCAGATTATCCACCTGGGCCTAGAAACCGCTGAGGCCGTGGCCACCGATTGGTACAGCACGTCCCACCATGCCCAACTCCAGGCCATCACCGCCATCCTGGACGACCTCGCGACTTGGCCTGACCTTAACCAAATGGCGTTTTTGATTTCCAACGGCAGCGACCCCTTCAGCGGCCTTCAGGTGAACCTCAACCGCCAGGTCTTCTATCGCGGCAGCCCTACGGAGGATGTTAAACCCTCCGATTTGACCAAAACCCTAGAAACCCAGCGCATTTATGTGTTCTCGAACCACTCAGGCGACTGAGGGGAAGTTTTTGGGGCCAGGGCAATCCCTCGGGCGATGATGGCATCTGCCTTTTGCTGTTCGGCTAGGGTTGGTGGGCTAGTGGTTTGATGCTGGAGCCACTCAGTAAAAGCTAGAACATCCTGCTGCTGGTTCGGGGCCAGGGCTCTGAATTTTGCGGTCACAACCTGTTCTAAGTTCATAGGGCTTGCTCCACAGCGTGGGAAATGCGATGAAAGGGGCGTGGATGCTTGCTTGCTAGAAGACTTGATTCAATTGTAGAAGCTTGTCTGCTGGGGTGATGTGCTCTAGGACGGTGCGGTGCTTTTACGGCTTTATAGCGATTTGCTTTTGCGGATTTGGTATTAGCTACGGGCCTATGGTACAGGGGGGCGGGCCTAGAAGGCAGAATGATACCAAATCCGACTTGTTTGCCCCCGATATCAGCGGGCGAGGAGACCTCGCCCCTACGGTTTGCTGGGCTGGGAATCGGGGTTATTCGATTAGGATTTGGTATGAGAAGCCAACCGGAGGCTATGGCTGACTCTAAAACATCTGACTAGGCCGGGAAATGTCCCGCTGGGTCAGCCCTGCATCAATGTCGCGCAGGAGTTGGGTGTCGGCGTCGGTCATGGGGGAATGGGGGACGGCTCCGGGCTGCAAAAAATCGAAGGCTTCTAGGAACTGTTGTGGATGGGCGGCAATGGGGGCGTCTAGGTGGGCGGGAATTACCCGTTCAAACTGCCAGGTGGCGACCTGTTTGGCCCAGTCCATTACTTCCTTTGGCCCTCGGTTAAAAATTAGGGTTTTGAGGATGGGGGCGACGGAGAGTTTGCCTTGGTTGTGCAACGCCTGGAA
>JBBAWV010000201.1:0-4116 GCA_040396995.1 Nodosilinea sp.
CTAATCCCCAACAACCACTAACCACTAACCACTAACCACTAACAACTAACCACTAACCACTAACCAACCCCTAACCCCCATCCCTCCCCATCCCTCCTTTCCCATGATCATCACCGTAGCTAGCTTCAAAGGCGGTGTCGGCAAAACCACCACAGCCATCCACCTCGCGGCCTTTTTGCAAAACGACGCCGAGACCCTGTTGATCGACGCCGATCCCAACCGTTCTGCCCTGGCCTGGGCTAATCGGGGCGCGTTGCCCTTTGCGGTGACGGACGAATGGCAAGCGGGGGATTATCTGCCCGACGAAGGCCATGTGGTGATTGACACCCCGGCCCGACCCGACCCGGAGGATTTGGCAATGCTGGCGGAGGCGTGCGATTGGCTGGTGCTGCCGACGACGCCCGATGTGCTGTCGTTGGATGTGCTGGCCTTGATGGTGGCCTATCTAGAACCGTTGGCGATTCAAAACTATCGCGTACTGCTGACGATGATGCCCCCCAGTCGGTGCATTGCCGCTCCCCTACGGCCCCTGCTGCACGCCATTCAGCCCCAAATATTTGACCATAGTATTCGTCGCTATGCGGCCTACCAAAAGGCGGCGCAACAGGGGCAGGTAGTCTCTGCGGTAAAGGCGGCTAAGGCGGCAGAAGCTTGGCAAGACTACGCCACCATCGGCCAAGCGTTGCTGGGGAAGTTTGGGGTTTAGGGCTGGCCAGGTCGTCTGTGACGAGGCCTCCTTCACGACGACGCTACGACGAATTCAAGGGAGGCGTATAGTGGTTTTAACGGAATCTTTGAGGGGTGACTAGCGCTGTCGTCTTACACCGTGAGATCTGCACCTGAGCACGTCGCTAGCTTGCCCCGGAAACCCCAAGGGGGAGATGCCACCCATGACCGCCTTTACCCTCGATCTCAGCCCCATTGCCCGCCTCAGCGATACCCAGTTTGAGCAGCTTTGTGCGGCAAATCCTGACCTGAAATTTGAGCGCACGGCAACCGGAGATTTGGTGATTATGGCTCCCACGGGCGGAGAAACGGGCATGAATAATGCCACCCTCATCGCCCGTTTTGTAGTCTGGAATGAGCCGCGCAATCTCGGTAGGGTGTTTGATTCCTCCACCTGTTTTCGGTTGCCCCAGGGAGGGGATCGTTCCCCCGATGTGGCCTGGGTGGAAGCCTCGCGTTGGGAAGCCCTCACCCCCGTCAGCGGCGTCGGTTTCCGCCCCTCTGCCCCGATTTTGTGCTGGAATGGCTCTCCCCCAGCGACAACCCCAACACCGTGCGAGCCAAAATGCAGGACTACCTCAACAGCGGCCTGCGCTTGGGCTGGCTGATCAATCCCCAAGAGCAATGGGTGGAAATCTACCGGGCCGATCTCCCCACGCCAGAGCACCTAACGGCACCGCAGAGCTTGGCGGGGGATCCGGTGCTGCCCGGTTTTGTGTTGAATCTGGCTTGGCTCTGGAAGTCATCGGCCCCTGACAACCGCTAAGATTGATCCTCAATTCGTTGTGATCCTGGGTTTTTGCTGAATCAGGATTGAATTCGGTGTAAGGAGTCGGGCAAGCCATGAAACTGAAGCGCGGGACGGTGGTGTTGGTGGGGGTGGCCCTGTTGTTGGGGGCCGGGGTGCTAATGGGCGAATTGCGCCAGAGCCGTTCCCCGGAGAGCGCCACGGTGAGCGAGGGGACAGAGCCAGTGTTTACCTTTGCCGAAACCGACGTGGCCCAGATGACGGTGGAACGGGACGGCGAAACCCTTTCCTTCGAGGGCGAGGGCGATGGCAACTGGCAAATGACAGCCCCAGAGAATCTCGTCGCAGAACCGGGGGCGGTAGCCTTTTTGTTGAGTCGATTGAATACCGATGCGCCCCTGCAACGGGTAACCATGCCAGCGGATCAAATCCAGGATTTTGGCCTAGACCAACCCCAAGGGAAAGTGACCGTCACCCTGAGGGACGGCACCGAGCACGTTCTCATCTTGGGTGGGCCAGACTTTAGCGGCAACGCCAACTACGCCATAGTGGATCCGGCGGAAGCTTGGCCCCCGGCAAATCCCACGGGCGAATACGATGCGCTGGTGGTGACTCGCGATGTGGCCAACGGCATCAATCGGCCCCTAGAAGAATGGAAAATGCCTGTTGAGGGAGAAAATCCAACGCCACCGGAACAAGACGGAAATTAGTGTCCTCAACGAAATTTCAGCAGTTTCGGCTGTGCAGGATGCGGCAAGGAAACAGGGGCGTTAGCACCTAGGGACAGCGCTGGAGGAATAGCGTGACAATCTGATCATCTAACGCAGCAGTTTCTGCCAAAAGCGCCATACTTGAATCAGCTAAAACCCTAACCATCGCTGAAAAGGGTCGCTGTGGCTACCAACTCAGGAGAGAACCATGACGCTCAAACACCATGCGCGTAAACTCAAACGCCAACTTGGTCTGATCGGCTATAAACTCAAAAATCTTGGCAAAGAAACCTATGAGTGCCCCATCTGCGGCTACATTGGCCCCTTCATGGATCTTACCCCCGCCACAGGACTGAGAAAGCACGCGCAATGCCCCAACTGTAGCGCCTTGGAACGGCACCGACTTCAGTTTCTAGTCGTTGAGGAAGTTTTGCGTACGTTGAATCCAGCGAATTTGAAGATGCTTCATGTTGCGCCAGAGCCATTTTTTAGAGAACTATTCTCCAAACAATTTGGCCAGTATGAAAGCGCTGATATCGACCGAAACGATGTTGATCATCGAGTCGATCTGCAACAACTTCCTTTCGAGGATGGCAGCTACGATTTTGTCTTTGCATCCCATGTGCTAGAGCATATCCCCGATGATGAAAAGGCCATTTCTGAAATCTGCCGAATTCTCAAACCCAACGGCATTGCGATGCTACCCGTTCCCCTCGTCGCCGAAAAAACTGTCGAATATCCAGAACCCAATCCCAACGAAGCCTATCACGTCCGGGCTCCAGGACTAGACTATTTCGCTCGCTATGAGCGCTATTTCCCAAGGGTGGACACCGTCTGCTCTGATACTTTACCTGAGAAATACCAACTATTTCTGTTTGAAGATAGGAGCCAATGGCCCACTCAAGAGTGCCCCCTGCGGCCTGCAATGCCCGGTGAAAAGCACATCGATGTTGTGCCAGTGTGTTATGTCTCAGCAACCTAGCGACTATGGGTTCTCCAACGGCGATTTTACTGGTGTCTTGCCCCGACCAAAAGGGGCTGGTGGCCAAGCTAGCTAACTTCATCTATGCCAACGGCGGCAACATTCTCCACGCCGACCAACACTGCGATCCAGAGGCAGGGCTTTTCCTGTCGCGATTGGAGTGGGAACTGGATGGGTTTAATCTGCCCCGTGAGATCATTGGCCCTGCCTTTAACGCCATTGCCCAACCCCTGGGAGCCACCTGGCAGCTTAGTTTTTCCGATGATGTACCGCGCCTGTCGATTTGGGTGAGCCATCAAGATCACTGTTTGCTAGATTTGCTGTGGCGACACCAAGCCAAGGAGTTTAAGGCGGAAATTCCCCTGATTATCAGCAACCACGCCACCCTAAAACCCATTGCCGACCAGTTTGGCATTGATTTTCACCATATTCCCATTACCAAAGACACCAAGGTAGAGCAAGAGCAAAAACAGTTAGCCCTGCTGAAGGAGTACAACATTGATCTGGTGGTGCTGGCCAAATATATGCAGGTGCTTTCGCCGGATTTCCTAAACAGCTATGGCCGAGTGATCAACATTCACCATTCTTTTTTGCCCGCCTTTATGGGAGCCAATCCCTACCAGCGAGCCTATCAGCGGGGCGTGAAAATCATCGGCGCAACGGCCCACTACGTCACCTCAGATTTAGACGAAGGCCCGATTATTGAGCAGGATGTGGTGCGCATCAGCCACCGTGATGACGTGAAGGAACTGATCCGCAAGGGCAAGGACATGGAGCGTATCGTATTAGCCCGTGCGGTGCGGTTGCATTTGCACAGTCGTACCCTGGTGTATGGTAATCGAACGGTGGTGTTTGGGTAGATCTCTGTCTACAACCGCCAGAGTGCTAACTCCCTGACTTATACCAAATCCTAATCGAATAACCCCGATTCCCAGCCCAGCAAACCGTAG
>JBBAWV010000202.1:0-4043 GCA_040396995.1 Nodosilinea sp.
CCCATTACCCTCCAAGCCAATGGCCCCCTCACCAGTGGCAACCTCAATACCAGCGGATCCGTGGGCGGGGCGGTCTCGCTTCAGTCGAGGGATCGCATTCAGGTCAATACCATTAACGCCCAGGGCAGCTCTGTAGGTGGCCGTATCACCGCCACCGCTGCCACCACCTTCCAGGCCTTGGGGAGTTTTCTAGATCGCAATGGCATTGCAGCCAGCCTCTCCACCGTGGGCGGCACCCAGGGCGGGCCGATGACGCTAACCTACAACACCAGTTTGTTTACCATCGGCGATGCCAGCCTTAACGGCACCCAAGCGGCCATCACCAGTGGCAATGTTGCCTTAAAACCCGGTGATTTTGTCTTTGGCAGTCGGGTCTTTGGCAGTGGTCTACCGGGCCAAGTCTCCTTCATTGCCCCTGGATCGCCGCCGCCGCCGCCGCCGCCGTCGCCGCCGTCCGATGCTGTGCCTGAAGTCATCCTGGATGACCGTGAGGAACGTTTGGCGGTTGATGATCGGACGGGCGACGGGGATGAGATCCCCGTGCGGTTGACCAGTACGGGAGGGGCGGTTGAGGACAACGAGTTTCAAGATATCGAAGCGGATATCGCCAGCGAGTTTAGCGGCTATTTTAGCGGCACCTTCCAACCCCCTCGCCCGGTAAGTCTGACCGATGCCCAAAATACCCTGCGCGACATCCAAGCCCTAACCGGGGAAGTGCCTGCCCTGGTGTATGTGCGGTTCAATCGTCAGGCGCGAGGGGGCGGGCTAGAGTTGCTGTTGGTATCCCCCCATGGCGACCCCCTGCGGGTGCAGGTGTTGTCGGCCAATCCCCAGGCGGTGATTCGGGCGCAGGAACTGCTGCGGCGACAGTTAACCAACCCCAACTTGACAAACAACCGCGACTACTTGGTTCCGGCCCAGCAGCTCTATGGCTGGATCATTGCCCCCATTCGTAGCGAACTAGAGGCGGCAGGGATTACCAACCTCAGCTTTATTATGGATGGGGGCCTCAGAACGTTGCCCCTAGCGGCCCTGCACGATGGCGAGCGGTTTCTGATTGAAAGCTATAGCGTAGGACTGGTGCCTAGCTTAGGTCTTATCGACCCAACCTATGTCGATCTCAACCGCCAGACGTCCACCATGACCATAGGCGGTGCATCTCAGTTTCTCAACCAGTCGCCGCTGCTAGCCGCCCGCACTGAAATTGAGGCTATCCGCTCCTTTTGGCCTAGTAACACCCTGGCCGAGGCCAACTTTACCGTAGCCGCCCTGCAACAAACTCGGCAGCAGGCTCAAATTGTTCACCTGGCTACCCATGCCGAATTTTTGCGCGGTGCCCCCGACCAGTCCTACATCCAGTTTTCGGATGGTCGCCTCAGTTTAGATAACATGGCCCAACTGCGCTGGTTTGACCCGACCGTGGATCTGGTCACCCTCAGCGCCTGCCAAACGGCCATGGGCAATGCTCAAGCGGAACTGGGGTTTGCGGGCTTTGCCCTCCAGGCGGGGGCAAGGTCGGCCCTGGCGAGTTTGTGGCGGGTTAGCGACGAAGCCACCGCCGGACTGATGACCACCTTCTACCAACAGCTCGACCAACAGGCCACCAAGTCCGAAGCCCTACGCCAAGCCCAACTGGCCTTTATTCGCGGTGAAGCAACGATAGAAAACGGCCAAATTCGCTGGCCTGGTGGCACCCTGCCCCTACCCCCCGCGTTGGTCTTCTCCGGCACCCAAGATCTCAGCCACCCCTTCTACTGGGCCGCCTTCACCATCGTCGGGAGCCCCTGGTAAATTGGTTAATGGCTGGCCAAGGGAACGCTATGGTTGGTCTGTAGACCGTTGCGCCCCTGCTGCTTGGTGCGATAGAGGGCGGTGTCTGCCTGCTGAATCAGGGAGACCAGGGTGGTTTCGGAGCTTGGAATACGACTGACCACCCCCAGGCTCAGGGTAACAAACGGGCTGATTTTAGAATCGGCATGGGGTATCTGGGCTTGCCAAATATGGGCTTGAATCTTTTGAGCCACGACAATCACACCATCCAGGGGGGTGCCCGGTAAAATCACGGCAAATTCCTCCCCCCCATAGCGGGCCACCAAATCGGCAGGGCGGGCCACGGCAAGCTGAATGTGCTGGGCCACTTGCCGCAAACAGTCATCTCCCATCAAGTGGCCATAGCAGTCGTTGTACTGCTTAAAAAAATCCACATCGCAAAGAATTAACCCTAACGGTTGCTGTTCCCGCTGGAGCCGCAGCCATTCCTGGGCCAGATACTCATCAAAGTGGCGGCGGTTCGCAATTTGGGTTAACCCGTCTAGGTGAGATAGCCGCTGAAGTTCCTGATTAGCAATTTCCAGCGCCTGCGTGCGTTGAACCACCCGATCCTCTAGGGTGCCAACCAAGTCTTTAAGCTTATCGGACATCCGTAGAAATGCATTCGACAGTTGCCCAATTTCGTCCTGTTTGAGAACGGGCACCTGCACATCAAAATCACCCTGGGTAAGCTGCTGCGTTGATTTCAATAATTGGGCCAGGGGTTGGGTCACTTGAGTTCTTAAGGTGCGATAAATCAACCCCACTTCTATCAATAACACCACCATGCCCGAAAATAGGACGAATTTTGCGGCGCTCCAGGCACTAATTTGCAACAACGATTGGGGATAGACCGACACAAAATACCAATCTGGCCCCGCTAGCCGAGTAAACGTGATGTATTCATGGTCGATTGAATTTTCAATGACCCTGGCTTCCGCTCCGGCCCTATTGGGCGATTCTTTCGATGCTCTGGATTGGGCAATTTGTGGCAGCTTTTCATCGAGGTCAGCGGTTTGAATCAGCGTAAAAATACGATTGAGATGGGGATCATCCAAATCCTGAACCCGCAAGGTTTGACGCTGGGTAGCAATTTCGGAGGTGAAGTCGGGGTGGGCAATCAAACTGCCATCTTGACGCACGACAAAGTTATAGGTTCCAGCTAGGCGGTCGGTGTTAGTGCGATCAATCAAACTGTTCAAAACAATGTCGTTGCCAATGCTGGCGATATGTCGCCCGGTGGCATCGTCAATGGGCGTGACGACAGAAACAATCCAATCTGGACTGGCCGGATCTTGGTAGGCATCCGTCCAGACGGCTTGTCGCTGTGGATCATGGTCAATATCAGACAGATAGAAAAACTTTTCCTGGCGCACATCAAAATCCCCAGGAACCATCAGCGGCCCCGGAAATTCTGGCCAATAAACCATCACAACATTATCTGACGATACTATCCAACTGTTTACAAACCGATCCCGCCATGCCGGGGCATACTGCAATAACAACCGCTCAAACTGGTGAATTTGGCGGTGCAGATCGGTCGTTAATGAAGTCCCTTGACCCACAAAGATCGATGGAGTTAACTCACTCTCAAACTGGGCCGCATCCTGGTATTCTGGGAAATTGCGATGACTACCATCCGACCAAGCCAATAGCGGAGTTGGCGATGCTGTCGGTGGGGCATGATCAGCAATCTTGGCAAAGGCCTGCCTCAACAAATTGTGGCGATCAACGGCCAACCGAAAGATCGACTCCTCCCGTTTTCCCCGTTCTGTCACGTATTGCTGAAGCTGCGTCTGCGTAGCTAATCTTGTCTGCCCAATAATGTGGCCATAGGTGAGCAAGGCAGACATAAGAAAGATGCCTGTTACACGAAACAATAA
This sequence comes from Nodosilinea sp., assembly GCA_040396995.1. GTDB lineage: Bacteria > Cyanobacteriota > Cyanobacteriia > Phormidesmidales > Phormidesmidaceae > Nodosilinea. Next base: position 3,693 of record JBBAWV010000202.1, read on the forward strand.
CTGAACTAAGGTATGGCGAGTCAGGGAGGGCTGAACCGGAATGAGCGGTAGCCATGACTTGATCAAGAACCCTCTAACCTGACAAATCGTGGGTATTGTCATAGTCGTCCAGGAGTCATAAACGGTGATGGTATTCCTAGCCGTCTAGGATTGGCCATCCAATGCCTAGAATTGAGAATTTGAGGGAACTAAAGAGACCTAGATAATTAGGCTAAAATGAGTTTTGCAACTATAGCGGGTTTCACTCGAATGAAGTACACCGCTAAGATCCCCCCGCCCCCCTTATTAAGGGGGGGATAAGGTGAATCTTCTACAGCCATAAACTGGGGGGATCTGAAGCTAAACAAGCTT
>JBBAWV010000203.1:0-3787 GCA_040396995.1 Nodosilinea sp.
CGCACCACTTTGGGGTAGTGGGGGTCGTGGGTTCAAATCCCGCCGCTCCGATTGACTGAAACCTCGCCATTTGGCGAGGTTTTTGTGTTTCTGGAAGAAGCGTGTTCACGGTGCTTCAGGGCTAGCTCGAAGCATGAACTGGTTTCTCTAGGGTTGGGAACTCGATTTGACCTTGTGTGGCGTCCTACGGTTATTCCACACGGGCTGCTCTTCAGTGACGTCTGCGGCTGTTGCTGTGTGGGCGTTGCACCTGCGGCAATCTAGAGGCTTGTGAAATAAATCCTGGGAGGCCGTGGTGAACTGGATCTATGGAGAAATGGGATCCTGATCACCGCGTTGGTAAAGATTTACGGACTATTTGAAGGCCATATATGGCTTGAAAGCCTTATGCAGATAGAGTTTCCCGACTTTTGATATTCAGCTTAACAAAATGCCATGAGTTGTTGACATAAAGGAATTTCCGTAAAATTGAATACAGAATCATCTAAACGTTCATCTGGGCTTCCCTAGGACGGCACTGCCCCCTAAGCCTAGACGGAAGTAAGGAGCTGTCTCCTGAAGGAACGCGTCCCCTGAGCCGTTGTTTAATCCTTTTTTGACAGGAGCGTTTATGAAACTGTGTTATCGCGGGGTTGAGTACAACTACAATCCGCCCTCCCTAGAAATGAAAGACAGTGAGATCACGGGTTGCTACCGAGGTCATACCCTCACTTTTGCTTACCCTAGCCATGTACCTGTGCCCCAGCCCGTGGCCCGCTATACCTACCGTGGCGCAGGCTATGAAACCGATGCCCAAGGCCATGTCCAGCCCGTGAGCAGCAGCCCTGCGGCAGAGGTTCGTCAGCCTGTATTCCAAGGCATTCAGGGCGCAGATAGCCCGATGATGCAGGCTCGTCGCCACCTGTTGATGGAAGCCAGCAGCGCCCACCGCACGAATATTCAACGCTCCTTAGATCATCGCCTTGCGGTGGCTAAGGCCCAAGGCAATGACCGTCTGGTGCAGCAACTCGAAGAAGAACTGCATCAACTAGCCTAGAGACATCGGGACGGGGTGGCTTCATCGCGTATCGAGTTCTGTTCTGATCGACCCCGTTTCTACCAAGCATCCAGCGGTTCTAGCTCGCTTTGATGGGTTGGATCCGTTAGGTTTTTAGTCTGCGCTGTAGCTGGAGCAGCCCAAGGGCATCTGCAAAGATGCCCTTTTTTTGGGCCTAGGCTGACCCACCCCTGCCCCTCCTGGGAGGGAAGTGTTTTGGAGAATGTTTTGGAGTTGGGAGCACAATGGTTTGTAGGCTGAGGTTGGGAGATGAGGGCCAAGACTGGACACTTTATTCATTGGATTACTCTTAGTGATTGACCCGTTGTTGGGTGGAAACGCCATGGGACTGTCCGCCTTGGGCTATGGGCATTTTGAATTGACTGAACCGAAGGTATGCCCCATTCACCAGGGACTTGCTCCGCAGGCGGTGGGCTGTCTGTGGTTGGAAAATGCGGTGGTGGCCCGTGGCTCCTTGTGGTGGGAGGGGTTTAATGGGGTACGAGCCAATACCTGGCTGGACGTGGACACCAGAGCGGCGAAGGAATCGCGACAGATGGGGCGGCTGGGTGAGTTGGACGCTATCGACGCCGATGCAGCCGTGGCATTTTTGCACCAGGCTTGTGACGTTCTGCGCCAGCGGGGATGCACCCTAGTCCTAGGGCCAATGGATGGGAGTAGCTGGCAAAACTATCGTTGTGCCCTTAACTGGGACAATGGCCCCCCCTTCTTGGGCGAACCCCAGACCGATCCGCGCTGGGTAGACTGGTTCGCCCAGGCGGGATTTACCCCCGTGGCCAAGTACGAATCCCGCCTGTGTCTAGATTTGAGCCAAACCCATCGTCCCAAACGGCGGCGGCATTCTCCGGCCTCGGTACGGATTCAGTCTGCCCAGGGCATCGCGGTTGAGGCGCTGTTGCCCAAAATCTACGCTCTGGTGATGGCCAGCTTTCGACGCCAGATCTTTTTTCAGCCCTTGCCAGAGACGTGGTTTACCCACCATCTTCAACCCCTGCTGTCCCAAGTGAATCCGGCTCTGATTCAACTGGCTTGGGATCAGGATCACCTCGTCGGCGTTGTGCTGGCCTTGCCCGACCTGCTGGCAACAAATCCGCAACGGTTGATTATCAAAACCCTCGCGATTTGGCCCAATCGAGCCTATGCCGGGTTGGGATCGACGCTGCTCGAAGCCGCCCATCAGGCCGGATTTCGTCAGGGCTATCGACAGGCCATCCATGCTTTGATGCATCGCCACAATCCTTCCCTCAACCTCAGCCGCCGCTATAGCCAGCCCTTCCGGGACTATGTGTTGATGGGCAAGGAACTGACCTAAAACCCACAAAAAACCCAGCCGTCCAGAGCTGGGTTGAGGGTAAAGGGTGGATTTAAGGCTTGGATTGAAAGGTTGGATTCAAGGGTTTGATTAATGGGCTTTTTGGGCCTAGTACCGCCGATGTTAGCAAAGAATCCTAAAGGCAGAAAACCCAAAAGCTTTTCCGTTTGTGAATCTTGACATTAGCGCTACTACAAACAGTCTAGGGTCGATGCCAGAATCTATCCGTTACCGTTGCTACGGGGTGGCCCTCATTACCCTAGTCTCAACCCCACCCTACTCGCTGGGGGTTGCCATCCCGCGCCAAGCCCGCTTGGCAACCCCCAGCAGCCAACCCATCAGTGCTGACGTACTGAACGCATCTGCTCTTTGGTGTAAGTGGCATCGGTCAGGTCGGCACCGGTCAGGTCAGCATCGCTCAGGTCAGCATCGGTCAGGTTGGCATCGCGCAGGTCGGCATGGCTCAGGTTGGTACGGCTCAGGTTGGTACGGAACAGTCTGGCACCGCTCAGGTTGGCACCGCTCAGGTCAGCATCGGTCAGGTGGAGATCGCTCAGGTCAGCACCGGTCAGGTTGGCACCGCTCAGGTTGGCACGGCTCAGGTGGGTACCGCTCAGGTCAGCGCCGCTCAGGTCGATCTCGACTTCAGCATCGAGACCTTTCCGCCAGGTATTCCAAGCCTTAACGTCAGCTTGGAGGCGGAAAACCTGTGATTCATCAGCCATACGGATATGCTCCCAAAATTGTGTAGGATGGGTGATTTTAGTGATGATGGGCGCGGGTTCCATCGAACGCAATTCGCCCCCCACACTCTCTCTCTAATTTTCCTGGGATGAGGACGCTTATTTTCTGCCCTTCAGATTTTTTAATGGGGTTGGGTGCAAGGGGAGAATAGAAGCGTTTCACGCCTGTCCTAAAAAATCTGAAAAGTGGGTAATGTCCTACGGGTTTGAAGCAGCCCAACGACCCAGTCGGATAATCTACGCACCTCAACTAATCAGCTTTTGGCGTTCCGGTATAGCCACTGGTTAGCTGGCGTTGCTAAAGATACAAGATTGTTCGTAAACCCTCATCGATTTCCTCCTGCAAGTAGTCTGGCAATGTACCAATTCGCTCAACTAAAAACGTTTTATCAACGGTGAGAATTTGTGAAACATTGGCAACAGAATCCCTTAACAAACCCGATACCGCATGAGGCAGCAATACATTGCCCGGTGCTTCTGCCAACCGAATATTGGAAGTAATCACTACGACAATCACTGTACGGATACGACTTTGAGTGAACGTATCATCTTGAATCACCAAAACTGGACGACGATATCCAGGCTCAGAGCCTGTCGGATCAGGTAAGTTCGCCCACCATACTTCGCCAATTCAAATCTGAAGTGCATCAGCGTCTGATTTATCTGAATAGAATA
>JBBAWV010000204.1:0-3777 GCA_040396995.1 Nodosilinea sp.
TTCAGAGCTTAAGTTCCCTTCAGAACTGTCTAACCACTTGGGGCCACTTCAGAACAGCCAGCCCTGATCCCCGTTGAAATGACCGACATTCAGGGATCGGTATACCGACTACCGCCCCTGAAAGGGAGTTGGGCGGATTGTTCCGACGGGCTGGAGCATCCCTACACAAAAGAGATTCGTCCCATTGTGTTTGACCCCGATCTCTCCCATGGGCGGGATGATGTGGTGCTCGTCCACCTTAACCATCGGCTGGTACAAATGTGCCTGCGGCTGCTGCGGGCGGAGGTGTGGTCGCGGGAGGGGCGCAAGCGCCTGCATCGGGTGACGGCGCGGCTGGTGCCCAGTTCGGCCCTGGAGCATCCGGTGGTGGTGGCCTACGGGCGGCTGGTGATTTTGGGCGGCGACCAGCAGCGCCTCCATGAGGAGGTGATCACCGCTGGGGGCATACTCAAGGAAGGTCGCTTCAGTCGGTTGAATGTGGGGCAGGTGCAGCAGGCGTTGGCGGCGGCCCTGTCCGATGAAGTGCCGGAGTCGTTTCAAGCGCGGCTGATGGATCTATGGCCTCGACATAAGGATCAACTGCTGCGCTCCCTGCAAGTGCGGATGGAAGAACGTACCCATGGTCTACAAAAGGCGCTGCAAGATCGCTGCGAGAAGGAGGTCGCTGACATTACCGCCATCATGACGGAACTACGGCAGCAGATTCTCAAGGAGCTGGAGCAGCCCGATGTGGAGCAGCTAGAGTTGTTTAGCAATACCGAAAAGGAGCAGTTTGAGCGCAACCTCAACAGTCTTCAACTTCGAGTTGACCAAATTCCCCAGGAAATCGAGCAGGAGGCCGCCCTCATCCGAGCGCGGTTTCGTGACCCCACTCCTCGACTATTTCCCCTGGCTGTGACCTATTTGATACCGCAAAAGCTCATTCATTAGCGACTTGAAAGGGTTCGCGGCCATCTGGAAACACGACATCTTCATAAATTTGGGAGAGTGTCATGGCGAGATTGACACTCGTGAATTGCAGGGCGGTATCGGGCATCATGGGCGTAGGAATGTCGCTGAGGGTGGTGACGAGTTCCCAGTTGCCCCGTTCATTGCGGCGATAGCCTTCCACCAACACCCGGTCTGGATCAATAAGAACGTACTCTTGCAGGGTTTCAATGCGGCGATAGTGGCGAAACTTTAGCCCCCGATCCCGAGCTTCGGTCGATTCGGAAAGAGCCTCAATGATCAAACAGGGGAACCGAATATAGGCCCGTGCATTGCGGTCTCTCGGATCACAGGTCACACTCACATCGGGATAGTAAAACGGCCCAGTCTCAGAAATGGCAACCTTCGCATCGCCACTCAAGACCTTACAGTTCTGCCCTCGCAGGTGGGGCCGCAACAGCGATACCAGATTCACCGCAATCTGGTTATGGGAAATGGTGCCCCCAGCCATCGCCACCACATGCCCCTCCACATACTCGAACCGGAGGAGATGTTGGGCCTCCCAATCCAAATACTCCGTTGGCGTTAGGGTGAGTTGCGGTTGGGCGACCATGACATCCCTCTTGGCAGTGGTGTTTTCGGGGGGCTTAAGGGAAAGCTTAAGGATAGCGTTATCGTCCATAGTAAGCGTGAAGATGGGTTGTGTACCCGTCCGCCGACGGTATCGGTGCCCAGTATCGCTCAGTCTCTAACTCCGTCCCATGTCCACTGCCCGCCACCACGCCGAATGGTTATCTCTGGTCGAAGCCTCTGGCCCATTTCTGAGCCTGCCAGTGCTGCTGCCAGCCTTTCCCCAGGGGCTAGAGGCCCACGATCCTGACCATATGCGGCGGTTGAAGTTGGCCCACGAAGAGTGGGAGGACAACCAGCAGGGCACCCGACCCGACCCCGCCATTCACCGGGCCTGGGTAGAGTTTGTGCTGACCGAGACCCTAGAGCTACCAGAGGAGGTGCTGCTCAGCGGCCAGAGCATACCAGCCGGGTTGCAGGTGACGGTGGCCGAGCAGGGCGAAACCCTGCGGCCCGATTGGGTGGTGGTCAATCCAGATGAGGGCCACAAACCCCGGCTCCTGGTTCAGGTCTACCCCGCTAACCAAGCCCTCGAAAAGAGCGTCAAAGGCTCTCGCTGGGCCGCCAGCCCTGCCACTCGGATGATGGAGCTGCTGCACGCCTGCGGTGTGCGGCTGGGGCTAATTACCAATGGCGACCAGTGGATGCTGGTGAATGCGCCCAAGGGCGAAACCACGGGGTACATCTCCTGGTATGCCACCCTCTGGCAGGAGGAGAACGTTACCCTGCGGGCGTTTCGTTCGCTGCTGGGGGTGGAGCAGTTCTTTAATGTGACCGATGAAGAAACCCTGGAGGCGCTGCTGGCCCAGAGCGTCAACAGCCAGCAGGAGGTGACGGATCAACTGGGCTACCAGGTACGCAAGGCGGTAGAGGTGCTGGTGCAGTCGATTGATCGCATCGACCAAGACCGCAACCGCACGCTGTTGCAGGGGGTATCGGAAACGCGGCTGTATGAGGCGGCGCTGACGGTGATGATGCGGCTGGTGTTTTTGTTCTTTGCCGAAGAGAACCAACTCATTCCGCCCCAGGAGACGGAGTTTTACGACACCTTACTACGCCGTTACCACCCTCCGGGAGCAACTGCGGGAACAGGCCGACCAAAACGGCGAAGAGATTCTAGAGCGCAAGCACGATGCCTGGTGTCGGCTGCTGGCCACCTTTCGGGCGGTGCATGGCGGGGTACAGCACGATGCCCTGTACATTCCGGCCTATGGGGGCAGTTTGTTTAACCCCGACCGTTTTCCGTTTTTGGAAGGTCGGCCCGAGGGCACCCGCTGGCTAGACCTGGCCGCTGAGCCGATTGCCGTGAACAACCGCACGGTGCTGCACCTGCTAGAGGCGCTGCAAGTGCTTCAGGTGCGGGTGCCGGGGGGTGGGGTAGAGTCGCGCAAGCTGTCGTTTCGGGCGCTGGATATTGAGCAGATTGGCCATGTGTATGAGGGCTTGCTCGACCATACGGCGGTGCGGGCCACAGAGCCGATTTTGGGCCTAGAGGGGTCTAAAGCCAAGGAACCGGAGGTGTCGCTGGCGGTGCTGGAGCAGCAGTGGCAAAAGGGCGAAGCGGCCCTGGTGGAGTTTTTGGCTAAGGAGACTGGAAAATCGAAGTCGGCTCTGCAAAAGAAGATCCCTGGAAGCCCTCACCCTAGCCCTCTCCCTAAGGGAGAGGGCTAGGGTGAGGGCTCCGGGGGCAAGGGCTCCCAGGGCAACAAACTCCTGATCGCCTGCCAAAACAACCAGGCTCTCTTCAAGCGGGTGCTGCCCTGGATGGATCTCATTCGCCTCGATACCTTCGACTACCCCACGGTGATTCCGGCGGGCAGTGTGTTTGTCACCCAGGGCAGCGATCGCCGGAAGACGGGCACCCACTACACCCCCCGCAGCTTGACCGAGGAAATTGTTAAATACACCCTGGAACTGCTGGTCTACGCAGGGGTGGCGGAGGGCAAACCGAAGGAAGACTAGCGGCTGAAATCTGCCCCGGAACTGTTGGCGCTGAAAATTTGCGACATGGCCATGGGCAGCGGTGCCTTTTTGGTGCAGGTGTGTCGATATTTGTCGGAGAGGTTGGTGGAAGCCTGGGAAGCGGAGATTCCCCCTCTTCCCCCAACCCCTTCTCCCACCGGCAGGGCAAACGCATACTCGGAATGAGAATATCAAGACTCATTGCTCAAGAGGTGAGTCATGTGTCCAGCCCAGCCCCTATCGCCGTTAATCGAGCAT
>JBBAWV010000205.1:0-3759 GCA_040396995.1 Nodosilinea sp.
TAGGGGCGAGGTCTCCTCGCCCGCTGATGCCGGGGGCAAACAAGTCGGATTTGGTCTAATTGTAAAGACTGTCGTTGGTAGCTTGTCGAAAAGCCTGAGAAGTCAACGGTATCTGAAGTCGAAAATGAGGTCATTAAAAATCTGCTGCTTGAGCGTATTTCCATCGAGGGGATCGCCCGTTGAGTGGACTATTCGCGGAAGTAGCTACAGGATTTTGTCAATCGCTGCTTGGCTTCAATCCTTTGTCAGGTAAGCTTTGAGGCTCTAGCAGACACAGAAATTATTCTACGTAAACTTTGCCTGTCATCGACACTACTGCTTACAATACAGACAACCCTTTAGCCTGCCATCGGGTTATGTAGACGGCAGATGACCTGAGCCCGTTTCCTGTGAGACCATGGATCTCGACGGTTCCCCAACCTTCAGTGCCGCATCCCCTTCCGGTTCCGACCGCCACGAGTTGCCTGTGCTGCAAAAACTCAAGCAAGATCTCAAAAACGACCTGATTGCCGGGTTGCTGGTGGTGATTCCCCTAGCCACCACCATTTGGTTGACCATCACCATTGCCAACTGGGTAATCCGGCTGCTGACCCGCTTTCCAAAGCAGTTGGCCCCCTTCGATGGACTGAATCCCCTGTTGGTTGACCTGATTAACCTCAGTGTTGGGCTGGCGGTGCCCTTGGCGGCGATTCTGTTGATTGGTTTAATGGCGCGCAACATTGCGGGGCGCTGGCTGCTGGATTTGGGTGAGCGCATTGTGCAGTCCATTCCCTTGGCGGGGTCGGTGTATAAAACCCTGCAACAGCTCTTGCAGACGGTATTTCAGGACTCTAAAACTCGGTTTCGACGAGTGGTATTGGTGGAATATCCTCGCAAGGGTATCTGGGCGATTGCCTTTGTGACTGGGGCGATGAGTGCGGCTACCAACGTCACGCCTAAGATGCTGAGCGTGTTTGTGCCCACCACCCCCAACCCCACCAGCGGTTGGTATGCCGTGGTGCCCGAAACCGATGTGATCAACCTGGCCATCTCCATTGAGGAAGCCTTTAAGGTGCTGCTTTCTGGCGGTATTGTTGGCCCCAACCTGGCGTCGGCAGTGCCCCCAGATCGCATTCCCTCCGTAACGGTGCAACCCCTCAACGCCCTCGAACCCGACAATGCCGTGATGACTCCAATTTCCTTGGCCGAGGGAAGTCCAACGTTACTTGAGACGGAACCGGGGGTAGAACAACTCTCCGTACTGCCCCTAGACGAAGCTTGATAAGATAGCAAAGCAGTCCTTAGTTCTAGGGTATCCGGTGGCCTCATCTTCGCCACGGGTTCACCCAAACCGAGGGCACCATCTTTACCTGGGAGGTACCTGCTATGCAGGCTCGTCGTATGGCTCGCGAACTGGCATTGTTGGGCCTAAGTCAGTTGTCTGAGAAACCGAAAAAGCTCCAGGAGCTTGACCTCGATGCCCTTTTGCAGGCCGCCGTCAAAACCCTTGCCGCCGAAGCCAAGGATGCCCTAGAAACAGCCTCCGACGAACTGAAGCGGGGCAGTCAGCGCCTCGTGGATACGGACTTGGTTGCCACTGACTTAGAGAGCAGCCGCGCCATGGTGGACGACGCCATTGACCTAACCCAGGCCGCCATTAACCGTTTGGCCCATGCCCTAGAGATGCCCGAATTCATCCAAATGACCAATCAGAAAGAGGTGCGGGCCTTTGCGATGGAATTGCTAACGAATACCGCGAAACATAGGGCCGAGGTGGATGACGTTTTGGAAACAGCCATGGTGGCTTGGCAACTGAAGCGACTGGCCCGCATTGATCGCGATATTTTGCGCATTGCCGTGGTGGAAATGGACTACCTCGGCACCCCCGACCGGGTAGCCATCAACGAAGCGGTGGAACTGGCCAAGCGCTACAGCGGCGAGGAAGGCTTCCGGTTTATCAACGGTGTCCTCAAGCGCGTGGTGGATCGCCATGGGGGCGGTTCGGGTACGGCCCCAGAAGGGACGCCAGCGGGGGATAGGCTAGAAAACCCGTCGGCGTAATCACAGCCAAAGAGCGTGTTTGGGATCTACGCATCTTAGGTGCCTTGACGTGCGGTTCCCATTGGGTGTTTACGTTTTTTGAGGGTTTGGCGGCTAGACCTCAGCCAGCCGCTATAGTGGGAGTCTGAGGTTTTCCAACGATTTCCCAAAACACCATTCTCCCAAAACACCATGGCACCGCGAGTTTGGACAGCCTGGATGGCGGCTCTGGGGCTGTTGGCCCTGAGTGTGGTTCCTGCGGCCCAGGCCGTGAATCCTACCCACCTAACGCGACTCTTGGCCACTCGCCGCTGCGAACGATGCCGCCTGAATGACGCGGATCTAGCGAATGCCTTTTTGCGACAGGCCAACCTGAATGGGGCCAATTTGCAGCGGGCCAACCTCAACGGGGCCGACCTGCGGGAGTCCTTTCTCCTGGGAGCCGACCTCCGGGGTGCCGATCTGCGCAATACCAACCTGGAGGGGGCCAACCTGATGGGTGCCCAACTAGAGGGAGCCAGACTGCACGGAGCCAGGGTGAGTGATCTCACGCTGATGGAACCCCGTTGGCGACTGGTGCGGGATTTGGTTACCGATGGCGTGGACGAACGAGATCTGCGTGAGGCCGATCTGCGGGGAGCCAATTTGGATGGGGTTGACTTACGCGGCCTAGATTTGACTGGGGCCAATTTGCAGGGAGCCACCCTAGAAGGAGCGTTCTTGTCTGGCAGTCGCCTCACCCAGGCCAACTTGGCCGACAGCAATTTCTTCTTGGCAGATCTGCGCCGCACCCAGATCGATCAAGCCAACCTAGCCGATGCCAACCTGCGGGCCACCGATGTTCGCCAGAGCAATGTGCAGAACAGCAATCTGGCCAATGCCAATCTAGGGCTGGCCTACCTCACCAATGTCAACCTATCGAATAGCCTGCTCACCAATGCCAACCTCTCCCGGACTGAGATGACCGGATCCGACCTGAGCCACAGTGATCTGACTGGGGCCAACCTCTCCCTCGCCAACCTGCGCCAAACCACCCTGCAAGGAGCCAACCTCACGGGAACTAACCTAGAGGGCACCGAACTGACCGGATCCGACCTCAGCCTTGCCGACCTTCAGCGCAGCAGCCTAATAGGGATTCGACTGCAAGAGGCCGACCTCATTGGTATCAACCTCCACCGCCGCAACCTGCGTGGGGCCGACTTCAGCCGCGCCAACCTCAGCTACGCCGATCTCTCCCGCACCAACCTGCAAGGAGCCAACCTACAAGGGGCCAACCTCGGCAACGCCAACCTAGCTGGGGCCAACTTGTCCGAAGCTAACCTGCAAGGGGCCAACCTACAATGGACTAACCTGCAAGGAGCCAACCTACGAGAGGCTAACCTGATGGAAACCAGCCTCCGCTTTGCCCACCTCGACCAAGCCAACCTCTCCCGCGTCAACCTCTACAACAGCGCCATCGAAGGGATATCCCTCAGCGGCACCAACCTCTGTGAGGCTATTATGCCCAACGGCCAAGTTCACCCCTGCCGCTAGGCCACAGAGGGGCCAATCAGAGGGCAAAAATTAGTCCAAATTTAGTCCCAACAAAAAGCAAAGATTCTAAAATCCTTGCGCAGAAAGAGTTTCGGCAATTTGATTGTTTGCGGTATCCGCAACTACTCAAAAAGACTACGCAACTCCAGTAGAGCCGCGTCCCAACTCAACTCGTCGCCCAACCAGGTCACTCCAGAGCCCCCGCCA
>JBBAWV010000206.1:0-3564 GCA_040396995.1 Nodosilinea sp.
CGCGTTTCCCTCAGGCGCTTTATCAATATAGCCAGATTCATAAAACCTGTCAACAGTTTTCTCGAAAAAAGACTTTAAGGTGCCGAAGCTCCTGCTATGCAAGGTTTTCGAGCTGTCAGGAGACTGAGAAACGGGCTAAAAGTGGGAAATTTTTCAGGTTTTTTTTCAGAAAGCACCTGAGATAAAGCCTGGAAAGGTGACTGAGATGATTGGTAGATAAAGGTTTTCACCCCTAGGATTTTTTTTGACAACGCCAAAGTAATCACTAGAGGCACAGGAGCAGACTAGACCCATCCAGTGGCAGAGGTGCTTTCTACTCGTCTGAGGTCAGGGGTGATCTCGATGAAGTAGGGGAAGGGAGAGTTGTCGGGGGTCGTGGGGTCGCTGTCTAGCGTGAGGGGTTGGCCGTTGGGGCGGCGGGGGGCAAAGAAGGATCGAGCCGTAATCAGCAAGTTGCCGTTGGGTCGCACGTCCAGACCAGTGATGGAGAGGGTGTTGCTGTTGCCGTTGCTGAGGACGGCAGAAAGATAGGCGGCGGAAATGAGTTCTCCGGTAGTGGGATTGATTTGGCCAATAACGGATACGCTAGGGCCACCGCCTTGACCGTAGCTTCTGAGCCAAGCCTGTTCGGCGGCGGTGCTGGCTCGGCGGAAGTCTTGGCCGGGGGTACCTTGGGTGCCATCGACGGAGAAGAAGGTGTAGACATTACCGCTGGGGGTGACGGCGATACCGTTACCTCGACCGTCGGCTCCGGTGACTTCGTAGTCGGCCCTAACCCAGTTGTTGGCAGGATTAACTGCATCGAAGCTAGCCAGAATGGGGTTTTGGTTGATGGCAGAGGCTTGGTTGGTTCCGATATAGATAGTTTGGCTACCGAGGGTGATGCGGGCGGCCCCGCTGGCAATGAGTTGGGCTTCGGTGACGCCGGAGCTGAACTTGACCACGTCGGCGTTGAGGGACACGGAGAGACCGCTGGTCGGTGGGGTTGGATTGACTGGCGTAATGCTGAACAGACTTTGGCCTAGGGGGCTGGTGAGCCAGGTTTGACGGCTTTCGATGAGGCTACCGATGGCAGGGAGTTGGCCAGTAACGCCTTCGAGCTTGAGGATAACGTCGTTGAAGTCGGCGTCGGAGTTGCTGTCAAAGCGAATGTCTTCAATGCCCATGACTAACCCGCCAGCGTTGGTGGTCATCACTCCGTAATGATCACGGCCTAGGGGATTGGCAGCGGCAAGGGAGAAGAGAGGTCGAACAGCGCCCTGGGCCACCGGATTGCTAGCCACGCTCTGAAGGCTACCGTTGGGCACGAGTAGCAGGGCTAGGGTGTCGTTGGGATTAAAGGTAAAGGGCTTTATTCCTAGGGGAGTGCCGGAGTTGTAGCTGCGCTCACCCAATTCACCGCTAAGACGGGCTCCTTCAGCGGTTTCGCTCATCACGGTATAGCCCTGGGTTGAGTTGCTGAGAGATCGCTGCACGGCGGCGGCGATAAATTCGGGTGATTCGGGGGCCAGGGTCTCTAATCCGGTCATGCTAAAGAGGCCAACTTCACCCTGGTAAGCTCCGCTGTCAAACAAGAATTCAACATTGACTTGGCCCGATGTGCCGACGGTGAAGAGTCCGGGAGCGGCGGATTGCTGGACGGCTAGGGATTGGCCTTGCCAGAGGAGGGTGGCCCAGTCGTCTTTGGATTGGAGATAACCAACTTCAGCGGGAGCTAAGTGGCGCTGTTGCACCAGAGCACTAAAAATGGCCCCTTCATCACCAGGGGCATCGGTTTTGCTCAAGCGGTCATCGAGCCAATGTCCGACCTCTTCTAGGAGAACATCGGTGGCAAGAGCATGGAAGGCAGGAGTATGAACCAATTCCTCGGCAAGGAAAATGCGATCTAGGTCGGCGGCATAGGCTCCATAGGCGTTGAGTTCGGCTAGGGGCAAGAGCGTCATGGTAGGCCAAGCTTGCGGGTACAGGAGGGTGTCTAGCCATTGTTCGGCACGGTCAATCTCCCATTCATCCCCAAAGGCTAGGGTGAGGTCGGTGGCCCAAGTATCTGTCTGCCGAAATTGGGTGAGGTGCGTGATGGCCTGCTGCATCACAGACTGAAAATGCAGGTTGTTCAGCCCGTCGGGGCCCAATGATCTAGGGGGAAAATCAAGGGAATCCGACCGCTCTTCTGAATAAGCTTCCCAAGGGGACAGAGGAAACAGCCCAGCGTAGAAATCCAAATCTTCTGCAATAGCTGAAGGCTGCAATGGGAGGACGGCACGGTCATTGACCATAGGCGATTGCAGACCAGAGCCTAATGCGGGGGTAGGCCACAGGTCTTGCGCAGGCAGCATGCCTGACGACAGATCTGCCACTAATCGTGAAGGCGAAGCAGAGACCCCTGATAGCTCAAGATCAACAATAGACATACCACGCATTTCCTCAAGACTAGGTGGAACAGTAGACGCACACGCTATTGATTTAGTGCTTTTGATTTAGTGATTCAGACGTTGACGGATTGGGACGGTTTCAGGCTTGGTCAGGTATCCATAACTAGCGCGTCCAGCGGTTTCTGACTCAAACCTTTGGGGGGGTGTCCGTTCAGTATGCAAAGGGTAGATCACCCCGTCAGGAAAGTGCTGTTGCTGGCAGGCCGTATTACCTACCCATGGCAAGATAGAAGTACGCAGCTTAGGAGTCAAGCCATTGGCCTCGCAGTGGGAGCGATTGCTGAAAAACCAAGGGACATGGGTGGGATCGTTCACCCAAATGTCTCCAGTGGGAGAAATCCAGGATGATATCCCCACGGAGGTGACCCTAGCCGCCCAGGATGGCGGTGACAAAATGCGCCAGGAAATTCGCAAATGGCCCTCCGGTCAACCAACACAGGAAACCGTGTTGGAGTATCGGTCTCTGGGACGAGGCGTATTGTTCTGTGAAGATGGGGCGTTTTCCCAAGGGTCGATCCAGTGGAGCCCAGTGAGTGAGTTTGGGGCAGAGTTGGGACTCATCCACGGGCATAAACGACTGCGGCTCGCCCTAGTGTTTCCTCGACAGGCCAGTCTAGGGCCATTAACCCTAATTCGAGAGCACCTAAAGGATGCACATTCAAATCTGCGTTCCCCACTCTCAGTCGATCAACTGCTGGGCACCTGGGTAGGGCAGGCGACCACGGTTTATCCCGACTATCAGCCAGAAACAGTCGTATCGAGCCGCCTAGTGCTCACCTCCCCCAGTTCTGACACCCTCACACAAACCCTTAGTCTTGCCCCTGGCCCCACCCTAGAAAGCCAGGGACAACGGGTGGGAAGTATGATTCAATTCAGCCAGGGTCGCCAACCGATGACGGTGCTGCTTCTGCCCAACGGAGCCTCTGCCACCTTCCCGACCGCCATTGTGCCCGGTCACCCCTTTTTCCTAGAACTGGGCTGGTTAATCACGCCAACCCTCCGCCAACGATTAATTCGTAGCTACGACGAACGGGGCTCCTGGGTGGGCTTAACCCAGGTGGTTGAGGAAAAGGTCACCCCTGACGGCTAGGGATAAAGGAAAAGACACCGAGGTCTACAAGTTAAGGATCCA
>JBBAWV010000207.1:0-3520 GCA_040396995.1 Nodosilinea sp.
GAGACTTGCTTGAGGCTTTTCATACCCCTTCTCCGGGTTTCCAAATATCCTCTTATATCGACTTCAACAATCCACCTCAATCCGCCGACGATAGCAAACTCACCGACGACGATATTGTAATTCGCTACGACGAAACCGAGGCCATCATTGGCTTAACCATCCTCAACGCCAGCCAGCGCTAATGGCGAAGTAAGAACCTAGAGCTTACTCAACATGCGATGAGGGCTAAAACCTGGGGATCGGGGGGCTTGGTTCGGCTTGCCAGTCGGGGCAGGGGCTATCGTTCGCCCAGCCGTAGGGATGGATGGCGCAAACCAGCGTTTGGCGACAGTAGCGGGTGGTGCCATAGGCAACGCCATGGTAGTTGGCGCAGCGACGGCAGGGGGCAGGGCGAGAGGGGGCAGGCGTTGCGAACCCCACCTGAGAACGCAGAATGTGCTGCTTACTTTGTATCCGATGCCATTGTTTGTAGGCTCGGCGGTGGCAGCGGGCATTGGCTCGACTAAACAGATCCTCTGGGAGCGCCACAATCGCTAGTGTCCGGTTTGGGGAGAGGTCATGTCTAGCCTAGCGAAGCCCCTTGGGATTCTGGGTAAACATTAAACAGATCTAAAACTTCTCTGTCCCCGTCAGGAATCCCCCAACCCAGCATGACGCCGAACCCCTTGACTTAGAGTATTATCAGCAGTATCGGCTCAAGCAGCCGGTTTTGGTGTGTTGGCGCGGTTGGCCTCAAAGCTTCGTAAGCGTTTGGTGTAAGCTAACAAAGTCAATAGGGAATGATTAATTAAGAGCTATAGCATTAATTTTCCAAGCATGAAGGATTCCACCGTAGGCGACCAAAAGCAACTGTTGCTGATTGACGACGACCCTAACCTCATCCTGCTCGTCAAAGATTACCTTGAGTTCCGTGGCTACGACGTCAAAACCGCTGGCAACGGTCGCGAAGCGTTGGAGTTGTTGGCAGACAGTTTGCCGGACATGATTATTTGCGATGTGATGATGCCCGAAATGGATGGTCACACCTTCGTTAAGCATGTCCGGGATAATCCAGAAACAGAGTGGATCCCCATCCTATTCCTTTCCGCCAAGGGCCAGAGCCAGGATCGGGTGAAGGGGCTAAACACCGGGGCCGATGTTTACATGGTTAAGCCCTTCGAGCCGGAGGAACTGGTGGCCCAGGTCGAATCCTCCCTGAAGCAGGCATCCCGCTTGATCAAGCAACAGTCCAAAACAGGCGGTGGCCCCGCCATCCAAGTGCCCTTTGATGTGGAGCTAACCCCCACCGAGCTACGGGTGGTGCAGTTTGTGGCCCGAGGCATGGCCAACCGCGAAATTGCAGAGGAACTGCAAGTCAGCCAGCGCACCATCGAAAGCCATGTTAGCAACATGCTGGGCAAAACCGGGCTGCACAACCGTACCGAACTCGCCCGCTGGGCCATCGAAAACAACAAAGCCTAATCCTTGTACGGCCTCGGTTTGTCCACCGTTGCGCCCGCCTATGGCTTGTCCCAGAAATCACCGTCGCGCCCGCCTCTGGCTTGCCGCAGGCGTCTCGTCTGCGCGACGATAGCCGGAACCGCTATATCATGGGGTTCGGCATATCGGCAGGACTTGGTAGAACTATGGCGGCACAGGCGCAGATCGGCATTATCGGCGGCAGCGGGCTCTATCAGATGGAGTCGCTGACGGACATCGAAGAGGTGCGCATTGAGACCCCCTTTGGCGACCCCTCCGATGCAATTATCCTCGGTACCCTAGACGGCATTCGGGTGGCGTTTCTGGCCCGTCACGGTCGCGGCCACACCCTCATGCCCTCGGAACTGCCCTTCCGGGCCAACATCTACGCCATGAAGTCCCTGGGGGTGGAGTACCTCATCTCGGCCTCGGCGGTGGGTTCCCTCAAGGAAGCGGCTAAGCCCCTAGATATGGTGGTGCCCGACCAGTTTATCGACCGCACCCGCACCCGCATCTCCACGTTTTTTGGTGAGGGACTGGTGGCCCACATTGCCTTTGGCGATCCGGTCTGTCCCCAGCTTGCCCAGATCGTCGCCGATGCGGTGGAAAGCTTGGAGTTAACCGATGTGACCCTGCACCGGGGTGGCACCTACGTTTGCATGGAAGGCCCCGCCTTTTCCACCAAGGCAGAATCGAACCTCTACCGTAGTTGGGGCGCGACGGTGATCGGCATGACCAACCTGCCCGAAGCCAAACTGGCCCGCGAAGCCGAAATGGCCTACGCCACCCTGGCCCTGGTGACGGACTACGACTGTTGGCACCCCGACCACGACAGCGTCACCGTGGAGATGGTGATTGGCAATCTGCAAAAAAATGCCGCCAACGCCCAGCGCGTCATCCGTGAGGTGGTGAACCGCATCGCTGCCCATCCACCAGAATCCGAAGCCCACTCGGCCCTGAAGTACGCCATCATCACCCCCCTAGACAAAGCTCCCCAGGCCACCCTCAATAAACTCAGCCTACTGCTGCAAAAGTATCGTTAAGGCTCTACCTGAGCGAGCCAGACAAAGGAGACCGCGCCCCTACCGAAACGAAAGGAAGGCTGGTCAGGAATTCAGAATTTTGATGAGAAGACATTTTAAGTCTTTGTTACGATAGTTACGAATGCCATCGCGCACCAAGGAGAACCATCCACCATGCCACACAGCCAAAAGCCCATCGTTATTTCCCCTTCCATCCTGTCGGCAGACTTTAGCCGCCTGGGCGAAGAAATCAAAGCCGTGGATGAAGCCGGGGCCGATTGGATTCATGTGGACGTGATGGATGGTCGGTTTGTTCCTAACATCACCATTGGCCCCCTGATTGTGGACGCCATTCGGCCCTATACCCAAAAGCCCCTAGATGTCCACCTGATGATTGTGGAGCCCGAAAAGTACGTGGCCGACTTTGCCAAGGCCGGGGCCGACATCATCAGCGTTCACGCCGAGCACAACGCCTCTCCCCACCTGCACCGCACCCTAGGCCAAATTAAGGAACTGGGCAAGCAAGCGGGCGTGGTGCTAAATCCCTCCTCCCCCCTATCGCTGATTGAAAACGTGCTGGATCTTTGCGACCTGATCTTGATCATGAGCGTGAACCCCGGCTTTGGTGGCCAGAGCTTCATTTCCACCATGGTGCCCAAAATCCGTGCCCTGCGCGAAATGTGCGATGAGCGCGGCCTCGACCCCTGGATTGAGGTGGATGGCGGCCTGAAGGTGAACAACACCTGGCAAGTGCTAGAAGCCGGAGCCAACGCCATTGTGGCTGGGTCTGCGGTGTTCAACGCCCCCGACTATGCCACCGCCATCGAAGGCATCCGCAACAGCAAGCGCCCCACCCCCGAACTCGCAGCGGTGTAGGGTTGCCTGATTGGCCCCTAGGTTACCCAGGCCGTAACTCAGTGACTCAATCAACAAAATAGGCATGGACATTATCGTCCATGCCTATTTTTATGGTCAGTCCGGTGGGGTCATACCAAATCCTAATCGAATAACCCCGATTCCCAGCCCAGCAAACCGTAGGG
>JBBAWV010000208.1:0-3414 GCA_040396995.1 Nodosilinea sp.
CTATACCGTGTGAGCTTTTTTACTGACTATGCGGCTTTTCAAACGCCCTCTTAAATGCGGTTCAGGCCCACCAGAGTAGGCAGGCCCTAGAGACCGAAGGCCACCTGCTGAAAATGGTGATTAACCAGGTTCCTAATAAAATTTTTGTGAAAGACTGGGACGGGCGCTATTTGTTAGCTAATCAGGAAATCGCTGACTTCTACGGCATCACCCCTGAGCAGTTGGTGGGCAGTCGAGACTCGGACTTTCACCTGGAGGCTGCCAAGGTCGCGGTCTTTAGGCAGCAAAATCGATCTGTGATCGAGACCCAGCAGGAACTTGTCATTACCGAAGAGCATGAGGTCGATGCGGAGAGGGCAGAGCTCTGGCTGACCTGGCATAAGCTACCGTTTAGCTGGCCGGGCTACGACCAAGGGGTGGTCTTGGGCATTGGCACCGACATCACCGCCTACCACCAGATCATGGCCTTTCTGCGGGAGAATCACCAACGGCTTTCCCTGGCCCTCAGGGCCGCTAGAGCCGGGGTTTGGGACTGGGATATCCCCACCGACCGCCTGACCTGGAGTGAGGAAAATTTTGAACTGTTGGGCTATACGGCCAACCGCCACAAGGCTAGCTACGCCAACTGGTTAGATGCCATCCACCCCGATGATCGCGAGCGGGCCGATGCCACCTTTTTACAAACCCTGGCCGATCAGGCTAACCTCGACCTAGAGGTGCGGGTTCGCTGGCCCGATGGCACCATTCGCTGGCTGCGTAACATCGGTCAGTTTACCTACGACGACCAGGGCAACCCGATCCGGTTAATCGGCATTCAGATTGATGTGACCGAGCCCAAGCAGGCGGCGGACCAGATTGCCTTTCAGGCCTCTCTGCTGCACCAGGTGCGTCAGGCGGTTGTCGCCACCGATTTAAATGGGCAGATTACCTACTGGAACCAGCACGCCGAAGACCTGTATCAGTGGACCGCAGCCGAAGCCCTGGGGGCCAACGTTAACGATATTCTAGTGTCCCAGGGGTTGCACCTCCAGGCCGATCACATCCTGCAAGCGGTGACCGAACAGGGCCATTGGCAAGGGGAGTTTGAGGTGAATCGCAAGGATGGTAGCCTGCTGCCCATCCATATCGTGAATTCTTTCCTGCGCGATGGTCAGGCAGAACCGATTGGGTTTGTGGGGGTCAGCATTGACATCAGCGATCGCAAATGCCTAGAAGCTGACCAAGCCCGCCATGCCCAACTGCTGGCAAGGCAGCGAGAAGTGCTGGAGCTAATGGTCTTAGATACACCGCTACATGAGGTGCTGAATCGGCTCATCCTCACCCTCGAAGCTCAATCTGAGGGGATGCTGGGGTCAATTTTACTGCTGGAGGGCCAAAAGTTGTGGCATGGGGCCGCCCCCAGCTTGCCCGTGGCCTACCAGCAGGCCGTAGATGGCATCCCGATCGGGCCACAGGCGGGCTCCTGCGGTACTGCCGCCTTTCGCCAGGAGCCGGTGATTGTGACCGACATTGCCACCGACCCACTGTGGGACGTCCACCGCGATCTGCCCCTAGCCTACGGTCTAAGGGCTTGCTGGTCGGTGCCAATTATCTCCCGCTCAGGACAGGTTTTAGGCACCTTTGCCCAGTACCACCGCACTCCGTACCACCCTACCGCCCAGGATCAGGCCCTGGTGGATACTGCCGTTAAGCTGGCTGCGTTGGCGATCGAACAAAGCCACAGTGACCTGGCCATCCGGGAGAGTGAAGCCCGCTTCCGGACTATTTTTGAGCAAGCCGCCGTAGGTATGGTTCAAGAATCCCTAGACGGACGGTTGCTGCGGGTAAATCCAGGGTTCTGCCACTTTCTGGGCTACACCGCCGAGGAACTCCTCACCCTCACCTTTCAAGCCATCACCCATCCCGATGACCTGCCCACCAATCTGGTGGCCTATGCCCAACTGCTAAGGGAAGTGCGATCTAGCTATGCCCTCGAAAAGCGCTACATCCGAAAGGATAGAACGGTGGTTTGGGGCCATCTGACCATGTCGCTGATGCGCGATCAGTCTGGAGATCCCCTTTACCTGATTGCAGTGGTGGAAGACATCACGGCCCGCAAACGGGCGGAGCAAGAACTGCAAGATCTGGTGGAAGGGGCCGCCGCCCTGACGGGGCCAGAGTTTTTCCCAGTGCTGGCGAAATATGTGGCGATCGCCTTAGATGTTGAGTATGTCTTGATCGCAAAACGGCTGGAGGACACCTTCAGTACCTATGCCTTTTGGGCCAAAGGTGAACTTCAGCCCAATTTTGCCGGCAGTTTGTGCCAAAGCCCCTGTGGTGTGGCCATGACCGAGGGGATCTATATCTGTCCTCAGGCCCTCCAGCAGCATTTTCCCGATAACCCTCTGCTGAGGGAGATCGGGGCCGAGTCGTACCTAGGGGTCAGGCTCACCAATTTAGCGGGAGATACCCTCGGCAGTCTCTGTGTGATCGACTCTAAACCGCTGACCAACCCCCAGCGGGCCACCGACATATTGCGAATTTTTGCGGCCCGAGTGAGTGCCGAGCTGGGGCGAGAAGCCGCCACCCTGGCCCTGCAACAGCTCAACCAAACCCTAGAGAGCCAGGTGGAGGCCCGTACGGCAGATCTACAGCAGGCCAATGGACAACTCCAGCAAGCCCTCGCTGAGCGCCAAATGCTAGCTGCCCTAGTGGAAAACAGCACTGACTTTATCGCCACCGCTACCCCAGAAGGGGTGATGACCTATCTGAACCGGGCCGGACGACGGATGGTGGGGTTAGACGACACCACCGACATTACGACCTATACCATTGCAGATTTTCATTTCCCCGAAGATTGGCCCGAGATCGCCCGTACCGTGCTGCCGCCCATCAGCCGAGGAGAAACCTGGCAGGGAGAAATTCGGCTGCGCCATTTGCACACCGGGGTGGCCATCCCCATGTTCCACAGTGCCTTTGCCATTAACCATCCCCACCCCGGACAGCCCACGGCTTTTGCTGGCATCCTGCGCGATATCACCGACCTAAAGCAAAAAGAGGATCAATTGCATCAACTGTCGGATCGGCTGACCCTGGCCTTACAGTCGGGCCGATTTGGTATTTGGGAGTACGATGTCTCCCAAAACCGCCTAATTTGGGACGATCGCATGTGCGAACTCTACGGCATTGAGCCGCAGGATTTTGGCGGAACGCTAGCAGACTGGGAGCAACGAGTTCATCCCGACGACCTGGCCTTGGCCCAGGCCGTATCTGATCAGGCGGTCAGACAGGAACGGCCCTACGATACTGAGTTTCGGGTTGTGCACCCCAGTGGAGCCGTGCGCCATATTAAGGCCTACGCCTTCCATGAGCGGAATTCCGAAGCAGGGTGGTTTCATACCAGTAAAGAAAAAATGTAGTGGATCCGATTCGCCC
>JBBAWV010000209.1:0-3261 GCA_040396995.1 Nodosilinea sp.
TGTTTGAGTCGTTCAGAGCTTAGCCCCCTGTCCAGTTTGAGGGATCCACTTCAATGCGCTTGCCAATCAACCGAGCTGCCGCACTACCGCCAATATCTGCCACGTAGACAATCGTGCAGCCCTTTAAAGCTTTTAGCTTAGGTTCTAGCTTGTCTTCGTTACCGTCTTCCTTCAGTTCTCCACCAAAGGTCAGCGTTTCTAGGAAGGTATATCCATCGGGGGTAAGGTCATACACATCAATTTTGCTGGCCCAACCAAAGTGGGCATTGATGTGAACATTGTCTTGGGTGGCAAAGGCTATTTTCATGGTGAATCTCCTTTTGAGGGGGGAAGGGTTGAGGGGTTAGGGGGAAGGGTTAGGGGTTAGGGGGAAAGACTTTTAGCCACCGCTTTCCCGCCAGCGATGAACTAGGTCATGGGTGCGTTCTTCGTCGGCTTCGAGCAGGATATTGCCGATGGCGAAAAGCAGGTCTAGGGTGCCGCGATAGCCGACGGTGCAGCGGTGGCCGTTACCCAGGTGTTCCAGCATGGGGAAGCCGTGTAGGTAAAGGGGAATGCCAAGGCGGCGGGCGATGGGGCGGGCCTTGGAGTGGGTGATCCAGAGGTCGGCGGTGGCAGCGAGATCCTCTAAGTCCTCGAAATCGCCAATGTAGGTTTGGGCGATGGGGAGATCCTTCAGCAAGGGCGATGGGGCGGTGGTGACGGCGGCTTGAAGTTCGGCCCCGGTGCTGTGCAGCCACCAGGCGACGTTGTGCAGCAGGTCGGGTTCTAGGGCCAGGGCCACCTTTTTGCGGCCAAAGAAGAAATGCGTATCCAGCATGGCATCCTGCACTTGGCGACGCTGGCGCAGGTATTTGGCGGGGACAGGCTGATCGCTGATTTGGGCGAGGGTATGCAACAATTCATCCACCGCCCCCAGGCCCGTCAGTTGGGTGAACGTTTGGGCCGGGGTGCCGAAGCGCTCGGTGAGCATGTTCGCCGCCCTGGTCATGCTGCCGCCCAGGGCTAGGGTCAGCACAGATTGCCCTACGGCCTTGAGTGCTTGAATCGTAGTGCCCCCGGTGGAGGTCGTGTAATGGTCGGCATCGTCCAGATGGCCATCCAGCGAGGTAGAAAGGTCGGGAACGGCAATGGGAATCAGCCCAAAGGCTTCGATGATTTCCTTCAGTTCTGCCACATCCCCAGGGCCAAAGGCGGCACTGGCCAGCAGGGTGATTTGTTTAGGGTTGATTTCACCGAATTCGGGGACAGTCTGCACCAGGCTTTCCACCGCCGCCGCAAAACCATCCTCCAAACTGCCCTTGTAGTCGGGGGTAGAGGCAAAGACGATGGGCACCGTAATCTCCGGGTTGGCCGTGTGGAAGTCGCGCAGAATGCCCTGCATATCGTCGCCACGAGTTTCCGTTAGCCCCGTGGTAAACAGGCCCACCAGTTCCGGCTGGGTGTTTTTAATCACCGTCAGCAGACCGCCGTGGACGTTATCATCGCCGCCCAGCACCGTACTCACCTCACTCATTGCCGTGGTGGACAGGGGAATGGCCTCCTGGAAGTGGTTCACCAGCAGCACCTTGGCGAACGCCGTACAGCCCTGGGAACCATGGAACAGCGGCATCGCGCCCTGGATCCCAAGAAACGCCAGGGCCGCACCGAGGGGCTGGCTTTGCTTCAGCGGATTCACCGCCACCGCCTTCCGTCGAGCAATAATTTTGGTAGCCTGCCTCTCCATTTCCGCCCCCCCTATCCCATCGGGAGAGGGGCTGGGGGAGAGGGCCTTCTCCCCGTGGGAGAGGGGTTGGGGGTGAGGGTCTTCCCACGGGGCCACCCGCCGAACTTCCGCCCATACCGGACTGTGCAGCGTTTCGTCCAACTCCTTTGCCAGTTCCAGCAGGCCGCCGTAGCCAGAATAGGGATTGTGGCGTTCCTGGTTGATGTGCAAAAAGGGAATGCGGGCTTTGAGGGCGGTGTATTGGTTGCGACCCCCGGCAATCAGCATATCGGCGTTAGTTTTTTCAATAACTTTCAACAGTTCAGCCGCACCACCTTTCTCCAGCATGATTCCCTCTTGACCTAGCAGGGTTTTGATGCGGGCTTTATCTTCTTCAGTGCTCTTTTTGCTGCTGGTGGCCACCACCTTAATGCCTAAATCCTGAGCCGCCGAAATAATTGACCAGCTTTTTACTCCCCCGGTATAGAGGACAACACGCTTGCCCTGAAGTCGTTCCCGGTAGGGGGCCAATTGTTCATTGAGTTTTTCGGTTTCTTCGGCAATCACCGCTTCCACACGAACCTGCATTGCCTCATCGCCAATTTTGGCGGCAATGGTGCGCAGACAGTGGTTCATATCCGCCACACCATAGAAGGATTCTTCGATGTAGGGAATGCCGTAGCGCTCCTCCATTTTGTGGGCCAGGTTGATCAGTGCTTTGGAGCAAATCATCACGTTCAGCTTGGCGCGATGGGCGTAGGCCACTTCCTGATAGTGAGCATCGCCGGTAATTTTAGACAGAACTCGAATGCCCACTTTTTCTAATAGTGGCAATACCCCCCAAAGTTCTCCAGCAATGTTGTATTCGCCGATCAGATTAATATCGTAGGGGGTTGTAAATTCTGGTTCTGCGGTGCCAATAACGTGCTCTAGAAGGGCTTCCCCAGCGAGACGATTGCCGAGGTTTTTACTGCCCACAAAACCTGGGGATTGGATCGGTACAACTGGAAGACCTAGATGGTCGGTCGCTGTTTTACACACCGCATCCAGGTCATCCCCAATCAGTGCCGTTACGCAGGTAGAATAGACAAACACGGCGGCAGGATGATAGCGCTCCTGCACATCTTGAATCGCCTTATAGAGCTTTTTCTCACCCCCAAAAATAATGTCGTTTTCGCCGAGGTCGGTAGTAAAACCCATTTTGTAGAGCGTATCACCCGACGACAAACTGCCCCGTCCCCCCCAGGAATTTCCTGCACAGGCAATCGGGCCATGGACGAGGTGGGCAACATCGGTAATCGGCACTAGGGCAATACTGGCCCCATCAAAGGCACACCCGCCTTGAGCAGCCCCAGGTTTAGCCTGCTGTTGGCACACCTTGTTATGACCTTTGCCATTTTTTTTGTGGTTATGCTCACAACCCGGCTGGGTCAGAAGCTCGCTCATTTTGGCTTTGGTAGAAGACATAGGAGTGAGAGGGTGAGGGGTTGCAAAAAGAAAGAAGCGCCAATTCAAATCTGAAGTGCATCAGCGTCTGATTTATCTGAATAGAATAC
>JBBAWV010000210.1:0-3225 GCA_040396995.1 Nodosilinea sp.
AACCCCGATTCCCAGCCCAGCAAACCGTAGGGGCGAGGTCTCCTCGCCCGCTGACACCGGGGGCAAACAAGTCGGATTTGGTATCAGCCTGCAAGGTAAGCCGTTTACTATCCTTCCGTTTCCGTTCAATTCCTCTAATAGTGCCAGGGTAAGGGTAAGAAAAATTATGCCTAGGCTTCGACCACCACCTGGAAACGCAGGGGTGTAGACGCCTCACCTAGGCCCACCTCTAGGGTGTAGGTGGTTTGGGGGTGGGGGTGGGTGAGTTGTAGAAGCAGTTCCCCCGGTGTGGATCGATCCCGATGCAGGATGTCGGTGAGGCCCGTTAAGGTCATCGCTCCTGGTTCTGGCAGATCGGCCCGCACCTCTAGGAGGGTTTCATTGAGGCGAGACACCGTGACCCTGAGGGGGCCAGAGGGGGTGTTCCAGTGGCGGGTGATGCTGGGCATCAGGGGTGAGACGGTGAGGCAGAGCGCCTCGAAGATGCTGCGGGCAGCCAGCATGGTGAGGGTAATTTGCTGCTGAGTGGAAGCGGTCGTGTAGTCCACAGCCTCGATGGTGGCCTGGGTGGCGGATCGGGTGTTTGGCTGAGCCACCACCCCCGCTACGTAGGCTAGGGTTTGGGGCTGGTCAGGGAAGAATGCCTCTACCGCCTCCACCAGTTGCCGCCCCAGTTGTCGTGTGTGGTGGGCAACTCGCTGGCATTGGCCAAACAAATCAACCAGTACCCCTTCGGGAAAATCCGTCGGAATGTCCAACGTCCTCAAGTGGTTTAACCAGATGGACGCAATATCAGCATCGGGGCGTAACTGATCGGGATAGTCTTGTAGACCCTGCTCCCAGGGGAAAAGGGGTGGGTGCTGGGAAATTTCTTGGCTTAGGCGGCGCTTGACAAGAGCCTCAAAATGAGTGTACACGACGGGATGATCTCCAGGGTCGAAAACGGCATTCGGGTCTGCACCATGGGATTGAGCCAATACGTCATCGGGTTCGAGGGAATCGGGCCATGGGGCCGGGGTAACGAAACTCAGACGGTCGTCTCCTGATGGGGAACCTGCCGCTGAATCTGCCTCAAACAGCAGCTTCAGCAGGATAGCTTTCATGATATCTGAGTCTCTATTCATGGCCTAAATCCGTCTATCCGGATACTAAAGATTACGAATTTCCCACGCCTGCGCCAATAACTTAGTCCACTGTTTTTGAAATTGGGTGCTAGTCAGACCTAACTGTTTGGCCGCATCACCATCGCTCATCCCATTCTGTTTTAAACGTAAGAGTTCTTTTTGCGAAGGGGTTAATGTCTGCTGCCACTGCTGCCACTGTGGCGGCGTTAGGCCCAGGTTGGTCTCTAGCCCTACCCCCAGCCATTCGTGCACCAGTTGCCAATAGTGGGACAGGGCAAAACGCAGCAAATGATACTTAAACCGCTGCTGAAGATAGTCTCGCTGCCGGGGGGTAAGATTCAGCAGCCCCTCAATCTCCTGGGCGGGCCGATCCATCAGTCGCAGGGTAAAGTAATCGGCGCAGTCCTCCTGATCCCGCTCTTTTAGGTAGTTCAGCAAGGCTTCGATCACCTCGTTCCGTAGGGAATGTTCCGGGGGTTCCTCCTCCTGGCTCAGCAGTTCTTCTCGGATGCGCTGGAGGGACGCCGCTGGTCGCACATCGTCGGCCTCACCGCCATAGTCCATCGCCTGGGTGATATCAATGGCCAGTTCTGGGGGCTGCTGCCGCACAAAGGTTTGTGCCCGCAGGATTATCAACTGTTGGCTCCGGTTCCCCGGCAGCGGAATCCGTCGTTTGCCATAGCGCTCCGCAAAGGCCATGTACTCCGCCAACTCCAGGAGCGTACGGGGCTGGTACTGCTCCGTAAGTTGGTTCTCCCGCCGAAATGCCCCCAGAGCTTCTACATAGAAACCCTGCAAGAAATCTTCAATGAGGCTCAGCCGCCCCTGGTAACTGGTCTGCACCTGGGGCGGCGTCATGTGGCGGTAGACAATGGCACTGAGGGTACTGTGGAGATCAATCCGGCCCTGGCGCGATCCCAGATGATAATAGTGCAAGCATTGATCCAAACGATGCCTGCCCAGCGTCTTGGCCCAAACCGCCACCTCCCCCGACGCCTGAATCCGATCACTTTGCCGACAGATCCGCTGCACCTCGTGACTCAGACGCTCGGCCACTGACCAGCAAACCCGTTCCGACGCGCTCGTTTTTTCCCGCAGCTCGTCGCACAAAAATTGCGTGAATACATCAACCGACAACAAGCATATCCCCTCACTCAAGCGCATTAATCCCCAGATCAACACAGGCCGACGTGCGATATTCAGGTGTCTGAAGGCGATGTAGATGCGCCCGCCGTAGCCTCTGACCTAAACCCGAAACTACAGCCCTACTCTATACTGAACGGATGACACCGGAGAACCCCGAAGCCTTCCCCGTGGGACGGCAATCTTGATAGACCATCCTTCCTATCCCCTAGGCCAAGTCTAGCATTTCTCCGTAAAACTATTGATCCGCTAGGGCTTGTCTCCATTCCCATACCCAGATTCCCCTCCATGACCCTTGACGACCAAATCACTGACCTAATTCAAAACACCCCCAGCCACCTGATTAACCCAGAGACCGTGGCCGCCATCGCCCCCACCCTCAGGGCCATTGCCGTGCAGCTCAAGCACTCCCAATACTACATTCTGCAAAACCTCGAACAAAGCTGGGTGATGACGACCCTCAGCAACCGCACCCAGCCCAATACCCGCAAAAACGTCGTCTACGCCTACCCCACCCTGCAAGACGCCGCCGCTAGCCAATCCACTATCAAAGACCCCCAGGTGATGGCCCTACCCGTTCCGGTAATTGCCATCCTGTTCCAACTGCTGGCCATGAAACCCATCGACAGCCTAATTTTCTGCGAAACCCCCGGCCAAGCCAGCCAAGGCATCGAAGTACGCCGCCAAGACCTCGAAGCCCTCGTCCAAAGCCAACTGGCCCAAGCTCAAACCCCACCGACCCCAAAGGATATCGCTTAGCCAGCATCCTGCCTAGGCGCTCCGGCAACAGGAGCCAGCCATCCCGCCTGACATAAACTTTGACATAACCCCTCGCCGCCCCGACAGAAAAATTGCGAAACCAGTTGAGCTAAACCCGCATCCTGTGCTAATTTATAAGACCGACGGGCGATTAGCACAGTGGTAGCGCACTTCCTTCACACGGAAGGGGTCACTGGTT
>JBBAWV010000211.1:0-3138 GCA_040396995.1 Nodosilinea sp.
CCCGTCCCCCCTCCTGTCCCAGCACCCCTCTCCCCCCAGCTCCCTCCCCCCTTTACTGGTGGGCAGTGCCCAGGCGTTCTCTACCGGGTCTTTGGTCGTGGGACGGGCTCCTATCAGGGGGGCTCCCAGACCCTGACTCTCTCGACCCCGGACCTAGCCAACGTCCGTGGTCCAATTTCCTTTGGCTCGAATGGGTCGGGGAATTTCCGCGATTGGTTCGTTACGGCCCGCGATGCTGCGGGCAACGTTGTCGTCTCTAATTCCTTGCCGACAGAGCCTCCCGCCTTCTGGGAGAACAGGAGCTGGGCCATCCTTCGAGTCGAACGGGTTGACGGGCTGCCGGACGACTGCGGGGACCCCCCTTCCCCCGGGCCTACCCCCACCCCCCCTATCCCCCCTCTCCCCCCATCACCCCCTATCCCCACCGTTGAGCCGGACGGGAGCCCAGGCCCTGACTATGTCTTTGAGCCGGTGGTTGGGCCCATCTACTTCGGGCCAGAGGGTTCAATAAACGTGCCCGTAACGGTGAACATCGGCGGGCCGAACGTGACCGTCCCGATTAGCATCCCTGTCTCCATCAGCCTTCCCGACTTCGAACCTACTTTCGTGAACCCTGGTCCCGGTCCGTCAACACCTGGTGGCCCCCCTACGCCCCCGTATACTCGGTGCTGCGACCCCCCACCCCCGAAGGTTGACCCTACGACACCAGCCCCGCCAGAAGGCCCCCAGCCCGACCCTCCCCCTGGCACAAGAGTAATAGGGGCTTCAGTTGTATCGACACAGACGGGAGGAGTAGGTACAACTGAATACTATGCGGCGAGGCCCGAAATATACGTCCCCCGGCTTGCGACCCTGCAGTTTCGGGTCAAGCTTGGGTTGACGACTCGCTGGACCCTCCCGGTTGAGATAAAATCGAAGCAGCAGTTCGTCCCCGCCCCTGAAGAGGGGGTCGTGGTCGGCACCTCGGTCGAATGGGAAAGAGGCTGGAGTGGTACCTACAACACCGTCTTGAGTTCTCGGTGAGGTCTGGGCGCTAGAACTGCTTGAAAACAACAAGGCCTTGGAGGCTCGATTTATGTCTGCTGGAGCATTTCTAGACACCGCTTACGAGACTGATGCGGGCGAGATTTTCCCCTGCCGTGTTCAGCCAGAAACTGTCGCGGCCTCTTTCGCTGGAACGGCAAATAGCGCTCCAGGCGGTCCCGTCCCAGCTGGGAGGCCTACCGTCCGGGTTCGTCAGGGCAAGAGAAGCTTCGGGATTATCCCCCGTACAATCACGTTGAAGCTGCCAAGCGGGGGCACTCCTCCCCCGGGTTACACGGGAAACAACCTTGTCGTTCCGATTCTTACCGCCTCTCTATACGCTGCCACGGGGAAGAACGCGACCGTCACCTACCTGGGTGCGACCTGGCGCGTCGCTTCAAAATCACCTGAGATTATCCGATAGACGGGCTCTACCGGTCCCCCGAGCGCATTCGGCCTTAAAACCTTCTCTTGATTCTGATAAGATCGAATAACCTCGGACGGTTTAAGGTCCTTTCGGGGTGCCGATTGCGCAACCCTAGGGGCCACTGCCGACACAGTGGTCCCTAGGGTCTCCTTTTTTCTTTGAACACAGCATACAGAGAGAAAGAAATGACGAACGCGAACTCTCCCGTCAGTCGGGGCAACGAGGCCATGCAGGACGCGATAGAGATGTACGCCTTGTACCTCGCAGACCTGGCGATGGAAGTTCGAGAAAGTGGAACAATTAGCCGACCGCAGAGCTGGGCCAGCTTCTGTATAGAGTATTTGTGCGCGGAACTAGAAAACAATCCCCCGCCCCCTTCACCCGAATGTCCCTCAATTGTCGGATTTGGCCAAATGGAGAGTTTTCGGTGTGGGCAGAAGATAAAACCCTGAAGGTGGAGCCCCCCCCCGCTGCTCCTGACTACTTAGGTTTATCTCTACTCCCTAACTCTCACAGAGTTGCTCTCGGCATCTCTCCCCCCTCTCCCGAGAGGGCACAACGGGGGACAAAGGGGATAACGACCCTTGGGGCTAGAACTGTTCGGAACGCCGCCTTCCTCCTCCAGGAGCGCTACGGAATCGACCGCCTCGGGTTCTATACGTTCACCCTCCCCCTTGTCTCTGAGACGGCCGAATACGAGGCCGGTCGTGAATGGGCGGAGATAGTTCGAGTGTTCCTCCAGTCGGTCGGTCGGTTGCTCAAGGCTGCGGGGCTACCCCCTAGCTATGTGGGGTGTACCGAGATTCAGGAAGGCCGCTACGCTAGATACGGGGGGCTCCCCCTGCACCTGCACGTCGTGATGGTCGGGCGATTGGGGAGGGGCGCGTGGGCTATCAGTTCCGATCAGTGGCGGGCGCTCTGGCGTAGGGCCGTCTCTGGTCGCTGCCCCTCCTACCGGTCGTGCAGTTTTGCCGCAAGCGTCGATACAGCGAGGGTCCGGAAGAGCGTTGAAGGGTACTTGGGAAAGTACATGAGCAAGGGGACGGCCATGCTGGCCCCTCTGCTGGCTGGGGATGCGGGGCTAATCGAGTTCCTCCCCCGCTCCTGGTGGTGCTGCTCTGCAAACCTCCGACGCGCGATAGCCCGCAGAATGTCCGGGGGGAACAATACAGCGCAAAAACTGATTAGAGACGTGAGGGCGGGGGACTCCAGGGTAGGACATGCCGCAGAAGTGAAGATAAGGCTAGGTGACGGGGGGTTAGTCCCCGTGGCAGTCGTCGGAAAGCTCTCTCCAGAGGGACGGAACAAATACTGCTGGAAAGAGGGGAAAATCTTCCGATTTGACTAGTGAGTAAATTCGGTATAGCATCAATCGATTGATGCTAAAGAAAAACTGATGGTGATCGGACCGGCTCAGGTAGTTCCTCTGATCGACGTTTATGACGACCTTGTGTCGGGTGCGACCGACCTGGTTGGGGCCGCCGCCGCCGTCGCTCCAGCGGCGGTAAGACAGACTCTCTGTGCCGCTGGCGGTCTAGCTGGACTCCTTGGCGGACCCCTCGGGGGGCTCCAGGGGCCGGGGTCCCTGGCAGGGAACGCGGACGCTCTGGCGGGCATCCTGCAGGCCGCTTGTCCCGTCCCCCCTCCTGTCCCAGCACCCCTCTCCCCCCAGCTCCCTCCCCCCTTTA
>JBBAWV010000212.1:0-3128 GCA_040396995.1 Nodosilinea sp.
AGGGTGAAATTGCATCGCCTCTACCCGTCAATAAATAATTGACTAAGCACTAGGATGAACTGACGAAACGGGGGTGTATCGGCCCCAAAAGCAGCCCAGGCTTGGGTTTGGGCGGGGCTGTAGTGCTGGGGGGCGTGGGTCAGCACCGTTGCGCGATAGAGGCTGGCGAGGGCGGGAATGTCGGCGGCGGTGGCAAGGCGAATCGATGGGGGCATGGGTTTAGGCTGGTATGGGGCAGGTTTGAGGGATTTCTTTGACAGGCTAGCTGAGGACGCCCCCTCTGGCAGATGGCATAATGGGGCCAGTTTGCGCCGGGTGTCTCGCCGCTATGCCACCGGATTTGTCCCACCGTGCTAATTCCCTGTCCTGGCAAATTCGCCAAACCGTTCAGCGCACGGGGGAATGGTTCGACTACCAGTTTTCGCGGATTAATGTCGATGGCCCGGAAATCCAAAGCTGGGATTGGCTGGAACCCTTGGCCCGTGGTCTGTTTTGGCTGATGGTGGCGGGGCTGGCGCTGTGGCTGGCGTGGTTGCTGTATCAAGGGGTGATGGCCTACCTAAATCGTCCCCAAGTACCGGGCGCGATGACAACCCAGGCGATTCGAGAGGAAGCCCTCAAGCAAGCGGCCTACTGGTGGAAGGAAGCCCAGCGATTGGCCCAGGCAGGGGATTATGCAGCGGCTTGTAAGGCACTTTATATGGCGGGTCTGGCCAGACTCAACGATACCGAAACCGTCATTTACCGCCCCAGCCGCACCGATGGCGAATACCTGGCCCAACTGGTGGATGCATCGAACCGCCCCTACGAACTGCTGATTCGCACCCACGAACGCCTCACCTTTGGCGACGGCCAAGCCACAGAGGAAACCTATCAGCGCTGCCGCCGCGCCTACCAGGAGATTGCCCAATCGTGAGCCAAGCCCTGACCTGGAACCGTCGCACGATTGGCCTGGGTGTTGCTGCCCTGGTGTTGCTGCTGGGGCTATTAGTATTGGGGGCTCCGGCCACCAGTCGGTTAGATAGCGGCTCCACCTGGCACCGGGGGCCAGCGGGCTATAGCGCCTGGTACGAATCCCTAGAACAACAGGGCATCCCCGTGCAGCGGTGGCAGCGTCCGGTAGAGGATTTGCTGGAGCAGGTAGGTAGGGCGGAAAAGAAACCCCAGCCCAAGCCGATTCCACCCGGATCAGAGGGCACCACGACCACGCTAAATCTGGATCACCCTCCCTATCACAATTCCTTTGCCCTTGCATCCCCCAACCCCGTAGGGGCGGGGTCTCCCCGCCCTCTCCACCCCCTTGCAACCGAGACCTTCCCTCACCCTAAATCCCTCTCCCACAGGGAGAGGGACTTTGAAACCGCCAATGTCCGGCCCCCCTCTCCCTTAGGGAGAGGGGCTGGGGGTGAGGGCAACGGCCCAGAAACCCTAGTGGCGATCCTGCCCGGATTTATCGATCAACAAAATGTGTACAGCCTCATTCCCTGGATGCCAGACTGGCTGGATGCAGGCCATCGACTGGTGGTGCTGGGCTGGAAAGTTCCGGCGACGGCAGCGCCCTTTTCGCAAGTGTTAACCAGTGATCAGGGGGCAGTGCAGATTGATACCCGCCGCCGTTACGATGTGGCTTATTCGCAGCGGGTGCTCTTACAAGATGAGTATGGAGCGGTGGCCTGGGAGCAGGCGTATTTGGAAGGTCAATCCTTTATTGCCATCACGACCCCGCACCTAGGGGCCAATGCCTACCTGAATCAGCCGGGAAATTTGGCGTTTCTGACGGATTTGGTGACTCGCGAGGGCGGGCGGGTGTGGGTTGACGAGTACCTGCACGGCTATCGCGATGCCGAGGCCGTGGCCGCTGAGGTGGGGGATGACAGTTGGTTGGCCTACCTGAGTCAAACGCCGTTGTTGATCCTGGGATTACAAGCCCTGGCGGTGACGCTGCTGGCCTTGCTGGCCTTTAACCGACGATTGGGGCAGCGGCGCAGATTGCAACCCCCCAAGATCGACAATAGCCAAGCCTACATCCAAGCCCTAGCGGGGGTGCTCTACAAGGCCAACAGCCACGATTTTGTGGTGCAAACCCTCAGTCAGGCGGAACGCATTACGCTGCAAAAGGCGCTGGGATTAGGGGAAACGCCTGTCCCCACGGAGCAATTACAATCGGCCTGGGTGCAACAACGCAGCCGGAGCTCTGGGGAACTGGCCGACCTCCTCAACCCACCCCACCCCCGAACCGAAACCCAACTGCGAGATTGGCTCCAGCGGGTACAATCCCTACAGCCCCTTACCTCCGGAGACTCCAGCAAACCATGAGCGACCTTCAGGCGGCGATCAATCGCATCGGCCAAACCCTCAGTGGCGTGGTAGTGGGGCAGGAGTCCCTGGTGCAGCAGCTTTTGGTGGCGTTGCTGGCGGGGGGGCACGTCATTTTAGAGGGGGTGCCGGGGACAGGGAAGACCCTGCTGGTGCGGGTGTTGTCGCGGCTGATTCAGTCGGATTTTGCCCGGATTCAGCTCACGCCGGACATCCTGCCTTCGGATATTTCCGGCACCAACGTCTTTGACCTGACCAACCGCACCTTCACCCTCAAAAAAGGCCCGGTGTTTACCCAGGTGCTGTTGGCGGATGAGATCAACCGCACCCCGCCCAAAACCCAGTCCGCCCTGCTGGAGGCGATGGAGGAGCAGCAAGTGACCCTCGACGGCACCAGCCACCCCCTGCCCGACCTGTTTTGGGTGGTGGCCACCCAGAACCCCCTGGAATTTGAGGGCACCTATCCCCTGCCCGAAGCCCAACTCGACCGCTTTCTCTTTAAGCTGGTGGTGGATTATCCCGCCCCTGCCGCCGAAAAGCAGATGCTGCTCAACGCCCAGGCCGGATTTGAGGCGAAACGGCTGGATATTGGCCAGCTCAAGCCCATCGTCAGCGCTAATCACATTCTGGCGGCGCGAAAGGAAGCCAAGGCCGTCCCCGTCCAGGAGTCGATTCTCGATTACCTGCTGGCCCTGGCCCACAAAACCCGCCAGCACGCGGATTTGGAACTGGGCACCTCGCCGCGATCCACGGTGCAGTGGCTGGCCGCCAGCAAGGCCCACGCCTGGATCAACGGCCAGGAGTACGTCACC
>JBBAWV010000213.1:0-3065 GCA_040396995.1 Nodosilinea sp.
CCTCATTTTTCTACGCTGGTATGAAACCACCCTGCCTCTCCCCGTGGGAGAGGGGAGCTAGAAGAACCTCTTGTTCCCTCTCCCTGTGGGAGAGGGCTAGGGTGAGGGCCAAACCCCGCCAGAACCCACCCCACCACCGCATTTCAGCGAATTACGGTTTCTGTCCATTCGTACATCAAACCTGATTTGATTCATGGCAACTAAATTCCCTAAATTTAGCCAGGACTTGGCTTCGGATCCGACCACACGGCGGATCTGGTACGGGATTGCCACCGCCCACGACTTTGAAAGCCACGATGGCATGACGGAGGAGAATCTTTACCAAAAGATCTTCGCCTCCCACTTCGGCCACCTGGCAATCATCTTTTTGTGGACTTCGGGCAACCTGTTCCATGTCGCCTGGCAAGGCAACTTTGAACAATGGGTGAAAGACCCCCTCGGCGTGAAACCCATCGCCCACGCGATTTGGGATCCGCAATTTGGTCAACCGGCTGTGGATGCCTTCACCCAGGCCGGGGCCAGCTATCCGGTTAACATTTCCTTCTCCGGGGTGTATCACTGGTGGTACACCATCGGTATGCGCACCAACGGCGACCTCTACAGCGGGGCCATGTTCCTGCTGGTGCTGGCGGCGGTGATGCTGTTTGCGGGCTGGCTGCACCTTCAGCCCAAGTATCGGCCCAGCCTGGCCTGGTTTAAGAATGCGGAATCTCGCCTGAACCACCACCTGGCGGGTCTGTTTGGGGTTAGCTCCCTGGCCTGGGCGGGCCACTTGATCCACGTCGCCATCCCCGAAGCCCGGGGCCAGCATGTGGGCTGGGATAACTTCCTCTCGGTGAAGCCTCACCCGGCGGGTCTTGCGCCCTTCTTTACCGGGCAGTGGGGCGTGTATGCCCAGAATCCTGATACCCCTGGCCATGTCTTTGGCACGGCGACGGGTTCCGGTGATGCAATTCTCACCTTCCTGGGTGGGTTCCATCCCCAAACCGAAGCCCTGTGGCTAACGGATATTGCCCACCACCACCTAGCCATTGCGGTGCTGTTCATCGTGGCGGGCCACATGTACCGGACGAACTTCGGTATTGGCCACGACATGAAGACCATCATGGAAGCCCACAATCCCCCGCCGGGAACCCCCTTTGGCGGCATGATTGGGGCGGGCCACAAGGGCATGTACGACACCTACAACAACTCGCTGCACTTCCAGCTCGGCTGGCACCTGGCCTGTCTGGGTGTGGTCACCTCCCTGGTGGCGCAGCACATGTACTCCCTGCCCTCCTACGCCTTCATCGCCAAGGATTACACGACCCAGGCCGCCCTCTACACCCATCACCAGTACATCGCTGGGTTCTTGATGGTGGGGGCCTTTGCCCACGGGGCGATCTTCCTGGTGCGGGATTACGATCCTAAGGCCAACGAAAACAACGTGCTGGCTCGGATGCTGGAGCACAAGGAAGCGCTGATTTCCCACCTCAGCTGGGTGTCGCTGTTCCTCGGCTTCCACACCCTGGGTCTGTACGTCCACAACGATGTAGTGGTGGCCTTTGGCACCCCCGAAAAGCAAATCCTGGTGGAACCCGTGTTTGCTCAATGGGTACAAGCCTCCTCCGGCAAACTGCTCTACGGCTTCAACACCCTGTTGTCTAACCCCGACAGCATTGCCACCACCGCTTGGCCCAACTTCGGCAACGTGTGGCTACCGGGCTGGATGGATGCCATCAACAGCGGCACCAACTCCCTATTCCTCAACATTGGCCCTGGGGACTTCCTGGTTCACCATGCCATTGCGCTGGGTCTGCACACCACCACCCTGATTCTGGTCAAGGGTGCTCTGGATGCCCGTGGTTCCAAGCTGATGCCCGACAAGAAGGACTTCGGCTACAGCTTCCCCTGCGACGGCCCTGGCCGTGGCGGCACCTGCGACATCTCCGCTTGGGACTCCTTCTACCTGGCGATGTTCTGGATGCTGAACACCATCGGCTGGACCACCTTCTACTGGCACTGGAAGCACCTCAGCATCTGGTCTGGTAACGTGGCTCAGTTCAACGAGTCCTCCAACTACCTGATGGGCTGGCTGCGCGACTACCTGTGGCTCAACAGCTCTCAGCTGATCAACGGCTACAACCCCTACGGCATGAACAACCTCGCCGTCTGGGCCTGGATGTTCCTCTTTGGGCACCTGGTCTGGGCGACGGGCTTCATGTTCCTGATCTCCTGGCGGGGCTACTGGCAAGAGCTGATCGAAACCATCGTGTGGGCTCACGAGCGCACTCCCCTGGCGAACCTGGTTCGCTGGAAGGATAAGCCCGTGGCACTGTCCATCGTGCAGGCTCGCGTGGTTGGTCTAGCGCACTTCACCGTGGGCTACATCGTCACCTACGCCGCCTTCCTGATCGCCTCCACCTCCAGCCGCTTCGGCTAGGCGGATCCCCCGGTAGGGTGGGCACTGCCCACCTTACCCCCAACCCTGGGGTGAGTTCACCCAGATCGGCTCACCCCAACTATTGGGACATTTTGAATAACCAACATATTTTTTATAAACGCTGTTTTACAGCCCAGTTCTGCCGTAAAAATTCTGGTTTAACGGTTTTCTGGATGGTGGGCGGTGCCCACCCTACATCTTCAACAATTTTCTAAATATTTTCGGTGCCATGGGATTTCTCTACATCGCCCCCGCACCGATGCAGCTTGAGACGGATGGAGACTCTCTGCTCTCAAGGGTCCTGGTTCTTCGGGGTAGTTGAACCAGGACTTTTATTGGCTATCCGTTTAAAGTGAGATACTTCTATCAACCCTTTATCTTGGGAAAGCTAAGCAATGTCCGTTTTGACGTTTGGGCGTGTGCAAAGCCGCTCAAGCTGAGCTTGTCGAGGCCAGCAAACTGGTTGAATAGTTTGCCACATATTTGGGCACTCTATATTTGAGTCACTCATGGTAGCGGCCTGATTGCCTGACACATCTCTAAAGTAGGTTGGGTTCCGTTCCGCTCAACTTGACACAACCCTCTGGTCTGCTCAAACGTGCTTGATTGAATACAAAAGGCAACAGACCGTCGAACGAGGCTT
>JBBAWV010000214.1:0-2885 GCA_040396995.1 Nodosilinea sp.
GCTAGAAATTCCGCCAAATACCAGCTGAATTGCCATATTGAGAATTGCTGACCAGGGGGCTGGGATCTTGGCATACTGGATCGATCAATGCTAAGGAGGCCGCGTGGTATCCCCCCAAGACTGGACGATGACCGACCTCGCCGCCCTGCTCCATGGCCAGGAGTGGCAAGCCGCCGACCAGGTAACCTACAACTTGATGCTGGGGGCGGCCAACCGCCAGCGCGAACGCAGCCTCACCCCCACCGACCTGGCCCAACTGCCCTGTGGGCTCCTCCATCGCATCGACTGGCTGTGGGTGACGGCTAGCCAGGGCAAGTTTGGCTTTTCGGTGCAGCAGCGCATCTACCAAGACCTCGACCAAACCTTCGACCCCGCCAGCCTCAGCCCCGTCAATCCCCATCCCTTCTGCCAGACGGTGGGTTGGTTGATGGTGACCGTGCCTCGGCCCCTGGCGTTTTTTAAGTTCTACGATTTTCTCAATTTCAGCCTCGATGCCCCCGCTGGCCACCTGCCCGCCCTGTGGTACTGGCGGCTCACCTGGCTGGAGTCCTTCAAAACCGGGGGGTTTGGTACCGGGCGCGGCGGTGGTTTTGCCGATCTGGCCCGTCTCGATGCCCTGATGCTGCGCATGGCCCGCTGTAGCCAGGTGCCCTAGGGTCAGAATGGGGTGGAAATCGGGGGGGATTCGTTTGGATAGAGGCTGATGCGAGGGTCAAAACAGGCTACACACCGCAATCACCAGCGGCCCCAGGGCCAGGGCAGGCAAAAAGGAGGCCACACGAATTTGGGCGACCTCTAGCAAACCTAGGCCAATGCCGAGGATCATCAGCCCGCCCATGCCCGTAATCAGCAAAATGTAGGGGTTGGTATTGGGATCGGGAATCGCCGCCCCCGACACACTGGCCAGCAGCGACAAACTGCCCTGCACCACCAGCACACTCAGGGCCGAAAACCCCACCCCCACCCCATAGCTACCCGTCAGCGCAATCGATGCCAGCCCGTCCATGGTGGCCTTGAGGGTAAGCAGGGTGTTATCCCCCGCGAGGCCATTGTTGAGGCTACCCAAAATCGCCATGGGGCCAATGCAAAACAGCAGACTCGCTGCCACAAAGCCCTCGGTAAACCTGCCGCCCCCCTTCACCTGGGCCTTCAGCCAATCTCCCAAGCTGGTGAGACGTTGTTCAATTTGGCCCCATTCCCCTAGCAGCCCCCCGGCCACCATCACCAGCAGCGCCAGAATCACGCCATCCAAGGGGCCAACCTGCACCGAGGACAGACTGCCCGCCATGGCCACCCCAATCACCAGGGTCATCAGGCCCACTGCCTGGGTAATCACCTGCTGCATGGCGCGGGGCAAACGACTACTCAGCAACAGCCCCACACTGGTTCCCGCGATTACCGTGGCCACATTAATCCAGGTGCCGCTGGTTTTGGCCCACAGGCTGAGCATAGAAACCTCCTTGGAACACAACTAAGGGCATGGATAGGAGGCGCTATCTACTGCTGGTTTGAACGGTGTACATCGTCACCTCAGTTCGGAGCAACGCCGTCATGCCTGGGAGGGGTGCCCAGAGGGTGTTGGAGTAGGCAAAACGGCTACAGCTTATCATAAGCTATCCACCGTGAGAACTACCTCTAAACCACTGTATCTAGGGTGATCAGATTCTATAGTTATGACTTATTCGCTAGATGTAGCCCTCCAAATCCGCTACCCTTAGGGGCAGTGTGGCTGCTTTGAGGGGTCTTTGACCTAGAAAACAGGGCAGCAAAGCAGTAAAATAGTACTACTTAAAAGCATCCTGCCATGACCTTCGTCGGCCTTCACATCCACAGCGCCTACAGCCTGCTCGACGGGGCCAGCCAACTGCCGCAACTGGTGGAACGGGCCAAGGAGTTGGGGATGCCCGCCATCGCCCTCACCGACCACGGGGTGATGTACGGCGCGATTGAGCTGATCAAAGTCTGCAAAGGCTCGGATGTGAAGCCGATCAT
Organism: Nodosilinea sp.; assembly: GCA_040396995.1. GTDB lineage: Bacteria > Cyanobacteriota > Cyanobacteriia > Phormidesmidales > Phormidesmidaceae > Nodosilinea. The sequence continues at coordinate 1,993 of JBBAWV010000214.1, forward strand.
CGGCAACGAGATGTACATCATCAACGGCGACATCACCCAACAGCAGCGCCGCCCCCGTTACCACCAAGTGGTTTTGGCGAAGAATACCCAGGGGTATAAGAACCTGGTGAAGCTGACGACGATCTCCCACCTTCAGGGCGTGCAGGGCAAGGGGATTTTTTCGCGGCCTTGCATTAATAAGGAGTTGCTGGAGCAGTACCGTGAGGGGCTAATTGTCACTAGCGCTTGCCTCGGTGGGGAAGTCCCCCAGGCGATTCTGCAAAAGCGGCCCGATGTAGCGCGTCGCGTTGCCCAGTGGTACAAAGACCTGTTTGGCGAGGATTACTACCTAGAACTCCAGGATCACGGCTCCCCCGAAGACCGGGTGGTGAACGTGGAAATCCTCAAAATTGCGCGGGAGTTGGACATCAAACTCATCTGTACCAACGACTCCCACTACATTTCTTGCAATGACGTAGAAGCCCACGACGCGCTCCTCTGCATCCAAACGGGCAAGCTGCTGACCGAAGACAAACGCCTGCGCTATAGCGGCACGGAATACCTGAAATCCGCTGACGAAATGCGGCTACTGTTCCGCGACCACCTGGAGCCAGAGGTAATCGAAGAGGCCATCGCCAACACCCTAGAAGTGGCGGATAAGGTGGAAGAATACAAGGGCATCCTTGGCCAACCCCGCATCCCCGACTTCCCCATTCCCCCCGAATTCAACGACGACGCTGGAGCCTACATGGCCCATGTGGCACGGGAAGGGCTGGTCAAACGCATGAAAGCCACCAGCTACGACGCCATTTCCCAAGACTACCGGGATCGCCTCGAATACGAAATCGAGATGATGATCCAGATGGGCTTCCCCACCTACTTCCTGGTGGTGTGGGACTACATCCGCTTCGCCC
>JBBAWV010000215.1:0-2855 GCA_040396995.1 Nodosilinea sp.
CTATACCGTGTGAGCTTTTTTACTGACTATGCGGCTTTTCAAACGCCCTCTTAGGCAATGCACAGGGAAAAGTGAATGTCAATCCGCGAAATGTTACTTTTTGCCAAGGAAAGCTCGGTACATCCATCTCTAATATCTGAAAAACGCATCGTATTTTGACGGTTTTATGCTTCACGGAGACCAAATACTATTCGTTCCGTACTGCTATTAATGGTTAAAACTTCAGTATCTATCCTCTCCTCACCACTACTCTAGAGACAGTCAGGGTTTAAAAGCCAAAGCCACAACTAGGTTGAACATCTACGTAAGGCTGTTTATCTGTCTCAGATCAATTTAGGTCAGCAGTTAGTTTTAGAAATAGTCAAGGTCGCTGTTCTAAACGAAAAAATGCTTGACCGTTCACGATTTTCTGTGAAGCAGCCCTGCAACCGCTGTATTCAAGTACTACTACAACCACCCATGATCACCATTGCTGTCTTAGATGGCCCTGTCGATGCAAGCCATGCTTGTTTTGAGGGAGCAAATCTTGTCACGCTACCCACCCTCGTGGCCGATACGGCTCGCCAAGATGGCAAGATGTCGAGCCACGGCACCCACGTCGCCAGTATCATTTTTGGCCAACCTAACCGTGGGCTGGCGGGGATAGCTCCCCAGTGTCGGGGGGTGGTGATTCCGATTTTTGCGGATGATCGCTGTAACACGACCCAATTAGACATGGCTCGTGCCATTGAGCAGGCGGCCAATGCCGGAGCCCAGGTCATTAATATCAGTGGTGGCCAACTGACGGATGCCGGGGAGGCTGACGGTTGGCTAACCAATGCGGTTCGTCTTTGCCAAGAGAAAAATATTTTGATTGTGGCCGCAGCGGGGAATGACGGCTGTGACTGCCTACATGTGCCTGCGGCTCTACCCAACGTGTTGGCCGTTGGGGCTATGGATGCCCGTGGGCATCCCCTGGACTTTAGCAATTGGGGCAGCACGTATCAGCAGCAGGGTATTTTGGCTCCCGGCCAAAACATTCTTGGAGCCAAACCAGGTGGGGGTACGGAACGCCTCGATGGAACCAGCTTTGCCACCCCCATTGTTTCTGGTGTAGTTGCCTTGCTCCTCTCCGAGCAGGAGCGCCGGGGCGAAACTCCGGATCCCCAGAAAATTCGTCAACTGTTGTTGCAGAGTGCCCTGCCCTGCGACTTCGAGATTCCCGAGAGCAGTCGGCGCTGTTTAGCAGGCAGATTGAATCTGCCTGGAGCCTTCACGTTACTTACAGGAGATCCTATGTCTGATGAACTGACGATGCTATCCACCCCCGGCGTAGAGGCATCTGGTGGCTGTGGTTGTGGGGGAGCGGGGCTGGCCAACCCGCCAGACGCGATCACCTCGGCCACCCCGGAGGCAGGGGCGGAACGGCCCATGGCCACCGCCTCTGCCTCCGCCCAACCGCAAGTCGCCATGCCAGCAGCGGCTACCCTTGTCCATCCATCGATTTCTCATCCTCCTATGACTGATCATGCCATTACCCCCAGCCAAGCCCCCAGCGACTTGGCCTCTAGTCAATTGGTCTATGCCCTCGGCACCCTCGGCTATGACTTCGGATCTGAAGCTCGCCGCGACACCTTCAAGCAGTTAATGCCACCCTTTGATCTAGGCGGCGGCACGATGGTGCCCGCCAACCCCTACGATGCTCGGCAAATGGTGGATTACCTGGCCAGCGACATTTCTGAAGCTCGCTCTTTGATTTGGACGCTAAATATCGAACTCACCCCGGTCTACGCCATTGAGCCAAAAGGCCCCTTTGCGCGGGAAGGCTATCTAGCCCTGCAAGAACTGCTCGCGGGTCAAATTCAGCCCGAAAGCACCGATAACTACATCGAGCGAGTCAGCATTCCGGGCCTGTTAACTGGACGCACCGTCAAACTGTTTTCGGGCCAGGTGGTGCCGGTAATCGAGCCTCAAAGCACCCGTGGCCTCTATGGCTGGAAGGTCAACAATCTGGTGAATGCCGCCTTTGCCCAGGTGCAAGCCGCTGAGGGCGAGGCGAATGAAGAGGCCATGCGGCGCACCCTAGATAGCTTCTTGAATCGGATCTACTACGACCTCCGTAACCTGGGCACCACCTCCCAAGACCGTGCCCTCAACTTTGCGGTGACCAATGCCTTCCAGGCGGCCTCTACCTTTAGTCAGGCCGTAGCAGAAGGCATGGAACTCGACAGCATCACCGTCGAAAAAAGCCCCTTCTGTCGCTTGGATAGCGACTGTTGGGATGTGAAGCTGAAGTTCTTTGACCCCGAAAATAGCCGTCGGGCCAAGAAAATCTTCCGCTTCACCATCGATGTTAGCGACCTGATTCCGGTGACTCTGGGTGAAGTGAAGAGCTGGTCTTCACCCTATTAGGAATCAGAAAGACAGGGGAGACCAAGACCCTTCAAGACTGGGAGACACTAACTCAACATTCTCCCCATCTCCCCCTATAGGCTTCTTAACCCAAGAAGAGACTGACCGCCTCAAGCGGTCAACGTAAACCTAATGAGGCAACTCAAATGAACCATAAGTCCATTACCCCTAACCCCCAGCAACCCGTTGATCGTGTTCCTGCTGGCCAACTGCCCAGCGCCCTCGCTCAACTGAGCGAAGAAGTGTTGGGAGGGAGTGCTGTTGCACCCTCCTCGTTCTCCTCGTTTACGTTGGGTGGGTTTGGGGGCTTGGGGGGGCCGTGTATCCTCTGTTCCTATGATGGCGACGACGCATAGTCGGAAACCTCAACCTACCACGGGTGCTTTTCGCCCCTCAATGAGGTGGCTACACCCTGGTTGCCTGACACATCTCCAAAGTAGGTTGGGTGCAGCGAAGCGGAACCC
>JBBAWV010000216.1:0-2790 GCA_040396995.1 Nodosilinea sp.
GAAGATAGTGAGGGGGTTGCCCCTTGTCAAAATAGCTCAATGCCAGGGTATTAATCAAAACCGCCTGAATCTTAGATTCGGGCGGTTTTTGTTTTGTCGATTTATTGGAGTCGGTTTATTTGAAAAAACTAAAGATAGTGGATGAGCCTCAACCTAGGGAAATGGGTGACTCCTTGGGTGTGGAACTGCTTGGAAGCTGAGCCTTGGAATACTGAAGCCTGGGATACCCTGGTTTTGACGGGTGGTTCGACGGCTGCACCGACGAGCCAGTGTGTCCTACCAGATGTGTATGCGGGACTGGATGAGGGCAAAAACGGCCCGCATGGCTATGGCTTCGCCGCCTTCGGGGCGACCAGGGAGGGAGCGGGTGTTCCAGGCCATCACGTCGATGTGAACCCAGGGGATGGTGGGTTTGGTGAACTCTTTCAGGAAGAGGGCGGCGGTAATCGCTCCACCGTAGGAACTGTCGGAAATGTTGGAGAGATCGGCTACTTTGCTGTCGATCATGGGGCGATAGGGCTGGTGCAGGGGCATTTGCCATAGGAGATCATCGGTTTGGATGCCTCTGTCTAGCAGGGTGGCGGCTACGGTGGGATCGTTGCAGAAACAGGCGGGAAGTTCGGTACCGAGGGCAATGCGGGCGGCTCCGGTGAGGGTGGCAAAGTCGATCAGGAGTTCCGGTTCTGGTTCTTCGCTGACGGCCTCCCACAGGGCATCGGCCAGCACCAGGCGACCTTCGGCATCGGTGTTGCCCACTTCCACGGTCAACCCCCGACGGGAAGGCACCACATCTAGAGGGTGGAGGGCATTCCCCGCAATGCTGTTTTCCACGGCGGGGATGAGTACCCGCAGCCGCACCGGAAGCTGGAGGCCCATAATCATGGCGGCTAAACCAAGCACATGGGCCGCGCCGCCCATGTCTTTTTTCATCAGCTTCATGCCCGCAGCGGGTTTGATATCGAGGCCGCCCGTATCAAAGCAGACGCCCTTGCCTACTAGGGTGATTTTGGGGTGATCGGCCTGCCCCCAGGTGAGGTCAATTAATCGGGGCGCTTGGTGGCTGGCCCGACCCACGGCATGGATGAGGGGATAGCCCTGCTGGAGGAGGTCGTCGCCTTGGATGACGCTAATCTCTGCCGCGTGGGTGTCTGCGAGGGCTTGGGCAGCGGCTTCAAGCTGTTCCGGCCCCATGTCCCCAGCGGGGGTGTTGATCAGATCGCGGACGAGGGCCGTAGCGGCAACGGTGTGCTGAACGTAGGCCGCATCGGCTCTGGCGGGGGGCACGAGGGTAGCGCGGATTTGTGCTTTGGGGCGTTTGTAGGTGGTGAAGCGATACTCCCCTAACCGCCAGCCTAGCCAGAGTTTGGTGGCCTGTTCCGGTGTCCAGTCATCGGCTAGGGTGTAGGTGTGGGGCGGCAGCGCAGTGGAGAGGTTGCCCAGCGTCCAAGTATTTACCCCATCGGGCCTGCCTACTAAGACCTTGGCAATGCTCCCGCCCTCTCCAGGGACGAGGCAAATGCTATTGGGGTCAGCCTTAAATCCGGTGGCCTCCGCCCAGGCTTGGCTATCGGGGTGGTTTTGGGCGATCTCGGCGGCGGTGACGAGATAAATGGGAATGGCTGTGGACAATGGACTCTCCCTATTGGATGCACCGGGGATGATGAACCGGGATCCTTAGTTTATCTGAGTTTTTCCCTTAGAAAAAGGCTACAGCGGACTGGGAGATACAGCGTTTTGTAGGTTTTGTAAGTATCGATAGCTGCTGTAGGCCATGGTGATGACCCCGGTGGCGATGGCGGATTCATCCACTTCAAATTTGGGGTGATGGAGGGGATGGTTGACGGCCCGATCCGTGAAGCCCACGCCGAGGCGAAACATGGTGCCGGGGGCATGTTCCAGATAAAGCGCAAAGTCTTCGGCCCCCAGGGAGGGTTCGTGGATGATCTGGATGGCCTGATCTCCGAGGGCTTCGCTGACGCTGCGGGCCATCAGGTCGGTAAGGGCGGGATCATTCAGCACCGAGGGCACCCCCCGTCGGTAGTTAATTTCGTACTTGGCCCCGTAGGGCTGGCAGACCCCGGCCACAATGGTTTCAATCCATTGGGGTAGGTGGTTACGGGTGTCGGGGTGGAGGGAGCGCACGGTGCCAGAGAGCTTGACCGTGTCGGCAATCACGTTGGGGGCGCGGCCACCGCTAATTTGACCAATGGTGAGTACCACGGGGTGAAGCGGGTTTTGGGTGCGGCTGATGGACTGCTGGAGCGTCGTTACCACCTGGGCAGCAATCCAAATGGCGTCGATGGCTTCGTGGGGTCGGGCACCGTGGCCGGATTCGCCAATGATGGTAATGTCCAAATCGTCCGCTGCCGCCGTCAGGGCTCCATAGCGAATGCCGATGGTGCGGGCGGGTACGCTGGGATAGGCATGGACACTAAAAATGGCCGAGACTCCATTCATCACGCCATCGTCGATCATCCAGCGGGCACCCTGGGCGGTTTCTTCGGCGGGCTGAAACAAAAAGCGCAGCGTTCCCGGCAGGGGCACCCCCAACTGAGACAGCACCATTGCCGTCCCCAAGCCCACCGTGGTATGGACATCGTGGCCACAGGCGTGCATGATACCGGGCTGCGTCGAAGCAAACTCCAGATCCACCCGCTCGGGAATCGGCAGCGCATCCATATCAGCCCGAATTGCCAGAATTTGGCTGGGGTCTGCTCCCGCCAGTTCTGCCACTACCCCGGTTTTGCCTACCAACTCCTGCACCCGCAACCCACAGGAAGACAGCACCCA
>JBBAWV010000217.1:0-2702 GCA_040396995.1 Nodosilinea sp.
ATCTAAGCGGCCTTAAATTCAATGGCAATTCCTACTCCATGGAGGACAGCAATCAGAGTCTCTAGACTAGGTAAAGAACCCTGATTCAGCGCTTGGCTGAGCGCATCAGAACTTTGATGATTCTCGTCCATCAATTCCTTCGCTTCCACAACGTCCCTTAGCGCCAACAAAAAGGCATCTTTATCCCCATCCATCAACATTTCATTAAGGGCTGTCTTCAAATAGAGTGCTGCATAGTTCGGCTCCGCAAGTCTGACCAGTAAATCTTGTTTATAATCTTTAACTGGCATCACCAATCGCCTCCCATTGTTCTTGGCTCATACCCACATTAACCAGACAACCAATTTTCAGAGATCCTGTACCTCATTCCCTAGGTAGCACTCCACAAATGCCTTAGCCGCCTGGGGGTTTAGTTTTTTTAGGGGACGAGAGAATAGCTTGGCCGAGGATGTGTCTAAAGTTAGTCCGATCTTGGCTGGCAGTCTACGCCGACTTAAACTCCATCGTTAGCCCAACCATAGCCAACACCGACAGCAACGTCTCAACCGTTGGCGTTCCATCAACAGTTGGTTTACCTTGCAGAGGTTCATCGGTAATTTCTGTTTGGTCAGCAACGCTAGCTGTTGCGGTCTGAGCTTCAGCGACATGCCTCAGCGCCAGCAAAAACGCCTCACGATCTCCATCATGTAGTGTCTCTTCTAGTGCCGTCTTTAAATAAAGCGCTGCATATTCCGGGTTTTTCAGCCTGGTAATCAAATCACTACGATAATCTTTGACTGGCATCGTTACTGGCCTCCTTTTTCCCGCTGATAAGCCGCCCAGAACTGTTGTGCGACCTGAATATCCTTATTTTGACGTTTTTTAGAGCCTCCGACTAGCAGAATCACGATATGTCGCCCTGCTAACCCATAGTAAATTCGATAACCAGGCCCGAAAAAGAAGCGGAGTTCGTACACACCCTCGCCAACAGATTTGCGATCTCCAAAATTCCCTACGCTTACCCGGTCGAGACGAGTATCTATTTTCGCTTGCGTTTGAGTACTGAGACCATCGAACCAGTCATCAAAGGGGCAGTTACCCTCTTCATCCACATATTTCTGAATAATCCAGTGCTCTTGATCCATGCCCCTAGAACTTTTCCAAAGCTGAGAAGTCGCTAACCCCTGTACCTAAATAATGCTGCACAAACGCTCTTGAGGCTTCAGAATTCAATTTTCCCAGTGCCCTCACAATTTCAGCCATCGCTTCCGCCGTTGGCTCGTGCTTCTCACTTGCCCATCGGTAAACATTATTGTATTCCACATCCATCGCCACCCCCAAACCAACCGAGAACCCATCAAAGTCCTCATCATCGGTAGTCAACCAGCCGTGAGTTCCATCTTGATTGGAGCACAGCGACGGGTCTTGGTAGGATAAGCCTCTGGCAGTAAATCCCATAATTGACTCATCCCCTTCTCGCCCTAGGGAAGAAGCGGGGTATCACGTCGGTTTTAGGGATCGGTTATTTAAGGAAAAAACAGCGATGGCAACCACACTAGGCGTCGGCGTTTTGGGCACTGGGTTTGGCCAGAAGGTGCATATTCCCGGTCTCCAGGCCCACCATCGCACCGAGGTTGTGGCCGTTTACCACCGAGACTTGGCCCAGGCCCAGGCGGTGGCGGAGGCTCACCAAATTCCCCACGCCTGCGATAGTGTGGAGGCTCTGTTGGCTCTGCCCCAGGTGCAGGCCGTCACTATTGCTACGCCGCCCTTTTTGCACCACAGCATGGCCACCGCCGCCCTCAAGGCCGGAAAGCACGCCCTGTTAGAAAAACCGACGGCCCTCAACGTCGCCGAAGCCCTAGAAATTCAAGCCCTGGCCCAGCAGCACCAGCGGGTGGTGACCCTCGATTTTGAGTTTCGCTTTGTGCCTGCTTGGCAGCGGTTGGCAGAACTGTTGGCCGAGGGCTATGTGGGCAACCTGCGCTTTGTGAAGGTGGATTGGACGGTGCCCGGTCGTGCCGATAACCGCCGCCCCTGGAACTGGTACGCCCAAACAGCCCTCGGTGGCGGTGCCCTCGGAGCCTTCGCCTCCCACAGCTTCGACTACATCACCTGGCTGTTTGGCCCCATCGAACGCCTCAGCGCCCGCCTCAGTACCGCCATCCCCCAGCGGCCCGACCCTGCCAGCGGCACCCTCAAAGCCGTGGATGCTGACGACACCTGTAGCCTCACCCTGGATTTGGCCTGCGGTGCCCCCTGCCAGGTGGCGATTAGCTCCGTTACCTACGCCGGACGGGGCCACTGGCTCGAAATCTACGGCGACCAAGGCACCCTCGTTTTGGGCAGCGATAATTTGACGGATTATGTCCACGGCTTCCGGCTCTGGGGCAGTCAGGGCGGCGCACCCCTGAGTGAATTAGCGATTCCCGAACGGCTGGCCTTCCCTACCACCTACCCCGATGGGCGCATTGCCCCCTTTGTGCGCGTGGTCAATCACTGGGTCAACGACATCGACCAAGGCCAAGCCACCGCTCCCTCGATTGCGGAAGGCGTGCTGTCTCAACGACTGATGGACGCCGCCCACCAAGCCCACCAAACCAACGCCTGGGTCAACTTGCCTTGAGCCTGCCCTAGCATTCGCCCCCATGCAGGGCAGGAGGCAATTACACCAAATCCTAATCGAATAACCCCGATTCCCAGCCCAGCAAACCGTAGGGGCG
>JBBAWV010000218.1:0-2654 GCA_040396995.1 Nodosilinea sp.
CACGACCCCCACTACCCCAAAGTGGTGCGCTACCAAGCTGCGCTACGCCCCGAAAAAATTGCACACTAATGGCGCTCAACTAGAATAGCACAGGTCTTTGACACATCATCTAAAACTCTTAAAACTTGCCAAAACTCAGGGGCAGGTTGTGGGTAACGGAGATGCCCTTGGCTAATCTAGGGCTGGCTGGGCGAGGGCTTAGCGGAGGGCGTGGGGTTGAGGCTGCGGAAATAACGCCCCCCCACGGTCATCCAAAAACCTACGTAGGCCAGCAGTTGCACCAGATAGAGATGATCGCGGTATCCCAGCAGGGTTTTGAAAACCAGGCCCGGAAATTGCCGATCGGGCAAGCGGGCACTGGCATCCCACACGAGGGGGCCAAGGATGCAGGAGGTTTGGGAAAAGCACAGATCAACGGTTTGGGCATCGAGTTGGCTGATGGCGGCGAGGGCGGCATCGAGGTTTTTGAACACCGACACCACCAACCCGCCCACGATCAGCAACAGCAAGAGGCCCATCACCTGGAAAAACTGCTTGAGATTAATCCGCACCCCCCAGCGGAACAGCGCTAGACCAATCAGGGCCGCCCCCAGCAGTCCTGCTAAGGCTCCCACCGCCGCTGCCGCACTGGCTTCGACGTTGGTGAACACAAACAGCACCGTTTCAAAGCCCTCCCGTAGCACGGCGATGCAGATCAAGCTGAACAGACTCCACCCGGCGGTTTGGTTATCTTGCAGGGCCGATTGCACCGTGCCTTCGATCTCCCCCTTCAGGCTGCGGGCTTGGCGGGTCATCCATAGCAGCATCCAGCTCAGCATGATGATGGCCACCGCCCCAAACAGCACATTCAGCAGAGGCTTGATGATGCTTTGCAGGCTGGGCAACACCTGTTGAAGCTGCTGTAAGCCAGACCCCAACGCCACCCCGATCATCACACTGCCCACCAGCCCCGCCACCACACCCAGGTAAACCCAGCGGTTTAGCGACTGACGTTGGGCCTTGGCAAGGCAGGCCAGCACAATGCCGACCACGAGGGCGGCTTCCACCCCTTCGCGTAGGGTGATGACAAAGGTGGGCAGGGCGGCGGTTAAGTCCATGGATCTAGGTAGAGCAGGGATAGAGCGTCTGGGGTCTTTTTAGTATTGTGTCAGACTCTTCTATTCCTAGCCGCCTAAACCGGGCCTACTTTGCCCAGAATCGCTCGCAGGGGGGAAGGAACGGATACGGTTAGGAGGAGGCCATCTCGTTACCAACCATGATCCAGGCCATAGCCCCTGTTTCCCAAATTACCTTAAGAAAAGTGGGGGTGTTGCTTATAATTTATCCAGGAATTGTATTATTCCGACATCGCTCTTTACAAAGAGATGCTAGGCTTTATGGCTAGTCATCTCAAACTTGGCCCTCGGCATTGCGCTTAGCCAGCGGAGTCCCTCGTCATAGTGATGTGGTCGGCCAGTCGTTACCTTTGATACATGATGCCTCGTATACTCGTCATTGATGATGATCCCGCCATTGCAGAACTCGTTTCTGTCAACCTAGAAATGGCTGGCTATGATGTGAATCAAGCTGGTGACGGTGTGAAGGGGCAGGCGCTGGCCGTACAGCTCATGCCCGATTTGATCATGCTCGACCTGATGTTGCCCAAGGTGGATGGCCTTACGGTCTGCCAGCGGCTCCGTCGAGATCGGCGTACGGCGGATATTCCGGTGTTGATGCTCACCGCCCTCAGCCAAACCCAAGACAAAGTAGACGGCTTCAATGCCGGGGCCGATGACTACCTCACCAAACCCTTCGAGCTAGATGAAATGCTGGCTAGGGTACGGGCCTTGCTGCGGCGCACGGATCGCATTCCCCAGGCTGCCAAGCACAGCGAAATCCTCAACTACGGCCCCCTCACCCTCATCCCCGAGCGCTACGAAGCCATCTGGTTTGACAAAACCGTGAAGCTCACCCACCTAGAGTTTGAGCTACTCCACTGCCTGCTTCAGCGCCATGGCCAAACCGTATCCCCTAGCCAAATTTTGCAGGAAGTGTGGGGCTACGAACCCAACGACGACATCGAAACCATCCGCGTCCATGTTCGCCACCTGCGCACCAAGCTAGAACCCGATCCCCGCCATCCCAAATACATCAAAACCGTCTACGGCGCAGGCTATTGTCTGGAATTACCCGCCTCCGGGACTCAACCTGCCGTTGAAAATGTTTCCTAGATCCAACGTCGCTAAGAGTAATCCAACGAATAATACCAAATCCGACTTGTTTTCCCCCGGTATCAGCGGGCGAGGAGACCTCGCCCCTACGGTTTGCTGGGCTGGGAATCGGGGTTATTCGATTAGGATTTGGTATAAAACGTCTAGCCTTTGCCCTCATCCCCCAGCCCCTGATCCCTCTCCCTGAGGGATCAGGATGCAGAACCCCTCTCCCTGAGGGAGAGGGGCAGGAGGGGTGAGGGTGGAGAGCGATTACCAAGGGATGGTTACTTTCATGGAGTACTAGGGAGATCTCCCAGAGGGCTTCGGGTTGGGAATTGGGGTGGTTCAAAAAATGAAGGCCACAAAAAAGAGCCCCTGATTGGGAGGCTCTTTTTTATGTTGATTAACGGGCGAGGAGGGATTCGAACCCCCGACACCGTGGTCCGTAGCCACGTGCTCTAG
>JBBAWV010000219.1:0-2429 GCA_040396995.1 Nodosilinea sp.
GCCCCCTCTATGTTGTATCACCTAGATCGCCAGACTAGCTAACGACACCTGCCCATCCACCCGGCCCACCGCCCCCATAATCTGTGATAAACTTCCCTACAGGTTATTTTGGCCGACATCATGCGGGTGTAGTTTAGTGGTAAAACCTTAGCCTTCCAAGCTAATGATGGGGGTTCGATTCCCCCCACCCGCTTAGTCAGCAAAAACCCCTGAGAGCAAGACTTTCAGGGGTTTTTGTTTATCTGAGAGTGACTGCGATTTAGTTCTCCTGTTCTGAAGGACTGGTGAAGTTTGGGGACTTTTGAGGCAGTTTGGGTGTAAGTCGGGTGTAATTTGGGTGTAGCCGTTAGCTCTGTGGCGCTTACACCCATGTTCTCTAAAACCCCGACTGGTAAGGCTTCCAAAGGTTCCGTGGCGATTCTAGTGTCCCATGGGAGGCTTCAACTGCGGTTTCGCCACCAGGGCAAACGCCATTACCTCTCTCTGGGATTTGCTGATACTCCGGCAAACCGGAAGTTGGCGGAGATGAAGGCGAAGGAAATCGAGCTGGATATTCTCTCAGGTCACTTTGACGAAACGCTAGCTCGCTATAAACCCCAAAAGGCGGTGCAGGCAGCACAGCTAGAGGAGATTACCCCCACGCCTACACCCACGATTCAGGAGATTTGGGAGCAGTACACCACCTACAAAGCCTCTAGCGTTAAGGAAACGACTCAACTCTACTATGTGAGCTTTGCCAAGCTGTTTGAGAAGGTGGGGGCTATCGATCTGGTGGATGCTTTGCAGGTTAAGGCCAGCCTGGAGCAGGTGACGACTGTGCATCAGACGAAAAAATCGTTGATGCAGTTGAATGCGGCTTGCCGATGGGCTGTGAAGCACGGGTTGATTGAGAACAACCCCTATGAAGGCATGGCAGGGGAGATGCCCAAGTATCGCTATCAGGTGGAGCCTAAGCCCAACGCCTTCACGCGAGAGGAGCGAGAGCAGGTTATTCAAGCCTTTAGAGAACACCGGGGAAATTGGAATGGGCGAGGCTACACCGGGATTCGCTATAGCCACTATGCCCCGTTGGTGGAGTTTCTCTTTTTAACAGGTTGCCGTCCTTCTGAGGCCATCGGTTTGCGTTGGGGCAATGTGGCTCAGGATTGTGACTCTGTACGTTTTGTAGAGTCGATCACCACCTCTGGGCGGGGCAAGCAGATTCGTGTATCCGGTTCTAAGAACAACAAGACCCGGACGTTTCCTTGCTCGCAGCGGTTGCAGACGTTGCTGATCTCGATTCGGCCTGAACAGGCCACGGCGGATAGTTTGGTGTTTCCGTCCCATCGGGGAGGGGCTATCAACTACAACAACTTTGCCAACAATGCTTGGAAGCGCTTAGTAGGGCCAATTAAGCCAGGGTCAACGCCCTATTCATGCCGCGATACCTTTATCACACTCCAGATTTTGCAGCGGATACCGGAGTCGGTCATTGCCCAGTGGTGCGACACCAGTGTAGAGATGATCCAAAAGCACTATGCCGATTTTCTCAAGATGAGGAGTTTGCGCCCAGAGGATTGATAGCACCGACTCATTAGTAGTCTAGGACGTATACCACTCTGGCTTGCTAGACACCAACTGGCGATGGAAAAGGACGGAAAATGTAGCCCAGGTGGGATGCAAGTGGGTTCTATAAATACACGATCTATCCACCTACTAGGTTTGAGTGAACGCCATATGTATACCCATGTAGGATGAAAATGGGGTTATGCCTACGCTAGATCTGGAGGGGAGTAATTTATTCAAATATCTCTGAAAATCTCCCAACTCTGGGAAGATCGGCTATCCTTAGTCAGTAGCGATTTCGTTTCAGGAATGCGATTGCTAACCAGCTTTAGCCCAAACGAAAAAAACCCCTTGCAAGTGTCCAGCGCCAACTGGGCTTGCGAGGGGTTCGCTTTTTGTACACCTGCTCAGCGAACAAGTTTCTCAGGCTCACTGCTGGCAGATTTAGCGCCCTGCACATTAGCAGGGCTTCGGATAGATGATGGCAGAAAACCCGATCCCTGAGAAGGGGGATTCGTTACAAAATTGCAAGGCTTCTCATAATCCCTCGATCTATGAGAAGCCGGGGTACTTACCACGGTTAGTCGATAAACATGAGGCGGCGGCCCTGCTGGGGATAAGCCCGGAAACCCTCAAAAAATACAGACTGCGGAAGGATTCAACCCTGATTAAAGGGCTGCATTACCACGTCTGGAACCGTCGGGTGATTCGGTATAACCCGGTGCTGCTGGCAGATTGGGGGATTCACCGAGATAACCCAGCCGCCCATCAGCGGGCGATTGAGCTTTACCTAGCTACCCTAGCCTGCAACCAGCCCAAGAAGCGGGGGCGGAGGCAGGGTGGTTTCATACCAGCGTAGAAAAATGAGGATGGGTTGAGACCTC
>JBBAWV010000220.1:0-2341 GCA_040396995.1 Nodosilinea sp.
CCCACTCCCCCACTCCCCCACTCCAAAACGCACCCAATGGCAAGCCCTCGACCTGCTCCAGCGGCTCGGTTTTCGGGTCAACCCCAACCGTCAGTTGTGCCAATCGGAAACCGAGGTGCAAGCCTACTACGACCGCTGGGCCACGGAGCGATCCACCCTGCCCTACATGACCGATGGCGTGGTGGTGAAGCTGAACGACATTGACCTGCAAGAGCGGCTGGGCTTTACCCAAAAGTTTCCTCGCTGGGCGGTGGCGATGAAATACCCCGCTGAGGAAGTGCCCACGGTACTGGAATCCGTCAGTTTTCAGGTGGGGCGCACTGGGGCGGTGACTCCCGTGGCGGAACTGCGTCCGGTCGCTTTGGCGGGAACCACCGTCGCCCGTGCCACCCTCCACAACGCCGAACGCCTAGCGGAACTGGGCATCCACCAAGGCGATACGGTGATTGTCCGCAAGGCGGGGGAGATTATCCCGGAGGTGGTACGGGTGATGGCAGAATTGCGTCCGGCAACGGCCCGCCCCGTCACCATGCCCACCCACTGCCCCGAATGCGGCTCTGAACTGGTGAAGCCCGACGAGGAAGCCGTCACCCGCTGTATCAATAGCGCCTGTCCGGCCATTGTGCAGGGGGCGATCATCCACTGGGCGCGGCGGGATGCCCTAGACATCGAAGGGCTGGGGGAAAAGTGGGTGAAGCAGTTTGTGGAACGGGGCCTGGTGCAGTCCGTGGCCGACCTCTACGACCTGACCACCGAAACACTGCTGCCCCTAGACCGCATGGGGCCACAACTGGCGGAAAAATTGGTCAACGCCATCGCCGCTTCTAAGGATCGACCCTGGGCGGCGGTGCTCTATGGATTGGGGATTCGCCATGTGGGCACCGTCAACGCCAAAACCCTGACCCAGGCGTTTCCCTCGGCAGAAGCCCTCGCCGCCGCCGACCCGGAGACCATCGCCGCCGTTCACACCATCGGCCCCGAAATTGCTCAGTCTGTTGCCGATTGGTTCCATTTGCCCGCCAATCGGGTGTTGATTGAACGCCTACAACAGGCCGGACTTCAGCTTGCCGCCGAGGAGAGTGCTACGGAATCCGCCCCTGGACTCCTAACGGGCAAAACCTTCGTCCTCACCGGAACCCTGCCCAACCTCAGCCGCACCGAAGCCGCCGCCAAAATTGAAGCTGCTGGCGGCAAAGTCACCAGCAGCGTGAGCAAAGCCACAGATTATGTGGTTGCTGGCGAAAAAGCCGGATCTAAGCTGGAAAAAGCTGAAAAATTGGGTATCGCTGTCCTTTCTGAAGCTGACCTGCTGGCCTTGCTGAATGCGCCTACCTAACCGTTGTCACGGGCATGACAGACGAGGATCGCGGTGCTTGGGAATAATCCAGGCTAGGCTTAAATCATCACTTCCCATCGCTGCCCCTCCCTAAACAATCCCATGACTCACGTTCTGAAGGCCCCGGAAACGAAGCCCAACCTGCCCCAGTCGCCGCTGGTGCGGTTTTATCGGTCACCCATTGGCAAAAAGCTGATTTCTGGCGCAACGGGGTTGGCCCTAGCGGGATTTGTGCTGGTGCATATGCTGGGCAATTTGCTGCTGTTTTTGGGGCACGACGCCTACAATGCCTACGCCGAACATTTAGCCAGTTGGGGCGTGTTGCTCTATGCCGTAGAGGGTCTGCTGGTGAGCATTGCCCTGCTCCATATGGCGGTGGGCAGTAGTGTGTTTGTAGGGCGGCTGCGGGCCAGACCAGAGGGCTACACCGAGTATCAATCCGTGGGCGAAAACAGCTACCAGTCCTTCAGTTCTCGCACCATGATGATTACGGGGGCGGTGCTGGTGGTGTTCCTCGGTCTACACCTGTGGACGTTCAAATTTGGCCCCTCCTATCCCACAGAATTAAACGGCGAATCGGTGCGGGATTTAGCCCGACTGGTGGTCGAAGTTTTCCACAAATTGCCCTACACCTTGGGCTATTCGGCGGTGTTGTTGGGGCTGGGCTTCCATCTGCGCCATGGGGTTTGGAGTGCCATACAGTCCTTGGGAGCCTTACACGCCGGAATTCGTCCGATGGCCTATGGATTGAGTGCCCTGCTGGCGATGGCCATTGCCCTAGGCTTTGTGGCGCTACCCTGGGCCATTTATGGCGGACTGATTGTCTAGCCTTGGGGCCTAAGTTTGAACATGAAAATTGGCTATAAAAATTGGCTATAAAAAGTGCGTTGGATCAATGATCTAACGCACTTTAGATTTCTATTGAGCCCTCTTGGAATCGGGCTATCTTTGGTCTGATACCAAATCCGACTTGTTTGCCCCCGGTATCAGCGGGCGAGGAGACCT
>JBBAWV010000221.1:0-2124 GCA_040396995.1 Nodosilinea sp.
CCATGAAGCTAGCGTTTGTTGGCCAGAACTTTCGGCCCTCATCCCCCAGCCCCTTCTCCCCTCGGGAGAAGGGGGGCCGGATTCAGAACCCCTCTCCCGATGGGAGAGGGGCAGGGGTGAGGGCAACCGCCCAGGCTATCGCGATAGTTTTTGTGGAGTACCGCAACCACCATGCAAGAACTCAAGCGCCCCGTAGAGCAGACCGACCCGCCCCGGTCGGCCAGGGAAACTTTGCCCACCATGTATGACCTGCCCAGCGAAGATCCAAAGGAGCCCGGATTGCCGGACGTTGGCGATAGCCCGCCCCGAGGCGTGTACCACTACCTTCAGCCCCACTTACTCAGCGCCACGCTGCACCTCACCACCGTTGCCGCCGATGAGGTCTTCAGCGTGGGGGATATGAACCTCTATTACGATGTCGATCATCCCCTGTGGCACAAGCGGCCCGATTGGTTTGCGGTGGTGGGGGTGCCTCGGCTCTACGAAAACCGCGATATGCGGCTGAGCTATGTGGTCTGGCAAGAGCGGGTCAATCCCTTCGTGGTAGTCGAGCTGCTGTCTCCCGGCACCGAAAAGGAAGACCTGGGCCAAACGTCGCGGCTTCCGGGACAACCGCCGACCAAGTGGGAGGTCTACGAGCAAATTCTGCGGATTCCCTACTACGTGATCTTTGACCGCTACACCAACCAGTTACGGGCGTTTCGCTGGGTGGGTGGCCGCTATCAGCCGATGGAGATCATCGATCAGCGCATCCCCATCCCAGAGTGGCGGCTTAGCCTGGGGGTTTGGCAGGGCGTGTATGAAGGCATCGAACGTCTCTGGCTGCGGTGGTTTGATGCCGAGGGACGGCTCATTCTTTCCGCCGAAGAACGGGCGGAGCAGGCCGAAGAACGGGCCAATCAAGCCGCTGAGAAGGCAGAACAAGCGGCAGAACAAGCTATCCAGGCCGCCGAGGAACGGGCAGAACAGGCCGAAGAACGGGCCAATCGTCTAGCCGAACGCCTACGAGCCCTGGGCCTCGACCCCGACGATCTGTAACCCCAATACCCCACCCGTAGGGGCAGGGTCTCCCTGCCCTGGTCTCCCTGCCCTGGTCTCCCTGCCCTTCCAAATCGGGGCATCAACCAGACCCCAGGGTCATAGGGCATCATAGATAAATCTTCCCCAAGTCTCCATGGAGCAATCGCAATGGCCTCTCCCATGGTTTTGTCCGTCAGCCGCGATCACATTCAACTCCCTGCCGGGAGCAGCGTTACCCTGAGCGACCAAACCTGGGCCGACTACGAAGCCCTGCTGGCCAGCCGCCGAGAGGATGCCGCTATCAAAATTCGCTTTAATGCCCACACCCAACAGATTTCGATGATGGCTCCCATGGCAGGTCACGGTAATCGCATTGACACCCTGGTGGATTTGGTCAAAGCGTTACTGCGTCATCAAAACCGAGACTGGCATAGCTACGACCCTGTCACCCTCAAGCGATTTCAGGAAGCCGGGGCCGAACCCGATGCCTGTTTCTACCTTCAAAACTGGCGGGCTGTCTTGGGCAAAGAGCGCATTGATCTGGCCGTTGACCCCCCCCCCGACCTCGCCATCGAGGTGGATCTGACATCGCTGACCGATTTAGCGGTCTACCAAATGCTAGCGATTCCTGAGGTTTGGATCTATCGTCAGGGCCAACTCATGATCTACGGGCTAACCGCCACAGGTTATGACCGTTTGGATGTCAGTCCCACGTTCCCCACGGTGGACGTTAAAACGTTGCTGCCCCAGTATGTGGAACGCGCCTGGGGGTTGGGCTCTAGCGTTGCCCTGCGCGAGTTTGAGCAATTGCTTCAGGAAGGCTAGTCACACCATTGGGCGGGGTTCCCCCGCCCCTACCACAATCCCCCTCCCCCGGTAGGGGTCAGGTCTCCTGACCCTCTGCCCCACCATTTCTGTGGGATGCAATATGCCCTGGGTGGGTCGGGGAGACCCCGCCCCTACCACAATCCCCGTTTCCCGGTAGGGGTCAGGTCTCCTGACCCTCCGCCCCGACCATTTCTGTGGGATACGATATGCCCTGGGTTGGGCGGGGGAACCCCGCCCCTACCACAATCCCCCTCCCCCGGTAGGGGTCAGGTCTCC
>JBBAWV010000222.1:0-1832 GCA_040396995.1 Nodosilinea sp.
GTGGACATGGGCAGGCCGCGCAAGCCCGACTGGGATGTGCTGCTAGAGGGCATCAAGGACAGGCAGCCCCCCCCGCAACAGCAGGACTAGTAGTGGAAGCAACGGAATGAGATCGGATATGGCACCTCTAAGATCTTCTGACGTCTTGATTTGGGTTAGGGGAACAAAGCGGCCAGCACCCTCATGAGACTGAATGACTCTTGGAGGGGCAGTTTTCAGGTGGTCAAAGAGCTTCATTCTTACGAGGTAAGGAGCAGAGCTTACATTGGGAATCTCGCCTGTGATTGAAATATTGTTATCTGTTGCTGATGCCCCAATGCAGGCAGACAATGCCAGCGAGAACGGGTGAACGTGAATATACTTTTCGTTGCCGGATACTTGTAGCAGCGATGGATCTGCGGGGTCATATCTTCGTATGAAGCCTTCTATGTTCTGTAGGTGTGCGCTATTGGGAAGATGGATTTTCACTCTAATGTCTTGCCTTTGAGTTCATGATTGAGATCGTCGCTGATTGAGCCTAGACCATTCCCCTTGGCAGTGGGCCTAGCGCTGCTATCGCCTGGCCGCTGAACGTGAATGGCCAGAAACGGAGTTATTGGTGGCGGCTCAGGTGGATGGCCGTGTTAGAAAGCGATGCCAATATAGTCCAATAATAATTACTAAGACAGTGAAATGCTTTAATCAAGTCTAGCTATAGATGCAGGGAAGGAGGCTTGGCATTGGCTTAAAATGGATTGAAGGCAAGAATTCAGGGAATAATATGACAAGCTTAACTTTATTCTTTAATGAGCAAACCGGTGTCGACGTCACTTGGCTGAACTACAATGTTTATATGGCAGAATACAGTCTCGTTGTCAGTTCGCTGATAAAAGAACGACCTATAACGCACAACACCACTAAAGTCCGTTCTCTGGCCTGTCGGATCTTGGCCTATATGCACATAATCTCCAACGTTTGGAATCAGAGCAAAACCCTTTTCATCCTCGAACTTTATTCCAATTGCTTCTCCATCATCAATCGGCCTAAGTCCTTCGGCTTTTGATTCTTGATACTCAATAGAGTATTTGATTCTTGTCATGTGAGCTTGGTGCTTCATTCCAAAAATTAGCTCCTAGCGGCCTGGATGTCAAGTGCCTCAACATGTTGGCCTGCATTCACCATGATCCAAAAGCTGGCGTCCTGGCCTCGCTGGCTTCTTTCTAGCCCTTCGCTGATTCGACACTTCCGTTCTAGCAGAACGGCGGTGTCGGCTCAAGTTTGCTATTGCTTAGTCATGTAAGCATCCTAGGCGCCCACTACAACCGTGGAAGTACGGCCTAAGCAAAGCTATATAGGCGGAACCTCCTTAAAAAATAGCCAGGCCCCTGTTAGTCCGCATAAGAACCCAAAGCCGTTACCGGTTCAACCCTTAACCCTTTGCATGGCAATCCCCCTTGGGCAGAAGGACCCTCAAGCCTGGTTCATATGCGGACCCTCAGAAGAACCCGTGCCCCTCGCCCTGGCCGACCCGCCTGCGCGGATGATCTGACTGGAACCATGCAGATCCTGCATCGCTTTCCCCACGGCCAACCACGGCCTCTGGCAATGGCTCTGACCCCACCAACTGCCAGTGCCCACTACCCGCCGCAGGACAGCTACCCCCAGCAGCTCCTCCTCGCCACCAGCGCCGCAGGCTCAGCCCCCTGCCCAGCCCCCCTGGCTGGAACACCCCACCCTCTCTGGCCTGCGGGACCGCCTGCAGCTTGTCTACGACTGCTGGACCCTGCTGGAGCTCCCTGACGGCACCAGCCGCCGGCCGGTGTATCTCCCCCGCGGCATCGAGGAGCCCGAGA
>JBBAWV010000223.1:0-1768 GCA_040396995.1 Nodosilinea sp.
GGGCGAATCGGATCCACTACATTTTTTCTTTACTGGTATGAAACCACCCTGCTTCTCCCTAGGGAGAAGGGGAGCCGATCCGTAACTCCGGTTCCCTCTCCCACAGGGAGAGGGCTAGGGTGTAGCTTGCTTCCCGGAGGGTGGGCTTTTGAGAATCTAGCTAACAAGTTTTGTCAGTCAATCAGCATAGAACTCCCTTGCAGAAAGCCCAAATGACATAAAAACCCATCTAGATTCATTCACCGAGTTGCTTCGACTAGGCAAGGTTCATTGCTGAGACAGTAGGTTGTGTCGTCAGAGCGGTTCAATCGGGGCAATATGATCTAGAGGAACTCAGCATATGGATAAGGGACGAGGCGATGGCATCGAGTAGAGATCAAGGTCAACTCATCAAGTGGAATGATGATCGGGGCTTTGGCTTTATCCAATCTCCTGACGGTGGAAAAGACATTTTTCTACACATCAGCGCCATTCAAGCCGCAAGTCGTCGGCCTTTGGTTGGCGACACGGTGCTGTACGAATTAGTCATTGAGCCAGATGGCAAACGACGCGCTGAAAACGCCTCTATCCAAGGGGCTACATTAGCCTCTTCATCTCAGCCGTCACCGCAGCCGAATCGCCCAATGCCGCCGCCTCGGACACAGCGACAGCCCCAACGCCAGCCTCAATCTACACATCGCAAGGGGCAATCGTCAGGGGTTTTAGTCGGTGTCGTCACCGTAGTCGGTGGTTGCATCGTGGCTAGCCTTGGCGTTTTCGCCCTCATAACCGATCAGAACCTACCTTTCTCTAAGCCCCAGCCAAGTCAAGCCACTTCAGCCACTAATCGGAGCGAACTGACACCCGTGACCCAGCCCAGCCAGCCGCCGCCCGTGACCCAGCCCAGCCAGCCACCGCCCGCAGTTCAGCCCAGTCAGCCGCCGCCCGCAGTTCAGCCCAGTCAAGCCAACGAAGCCCCTAGCGAATCCCCCACTGAGGAGCCGTCAGCCTGTGTGATCAAAGGCAATATTTCTATTAGTACTGGCAATCGACTCTATCATGTGCCTGGAATGGAAGATTATGACATCACTGAAATTGACCTCCTAAAAGGAGAGCGTTGGTTCTGTACGGAGGATGAGGCGATTCAGAATGGGTGGAGGAAAGCACCACGATAATCCTTAGGATTGATAGCTCGACGAGGACAACGTAGTAGCTCCTACATTCGTTGTATCGCTACTGGCTTCGTAACGTATTCTAGTTTTGGCTTCCCATGACCAACGAAACCCGCCGCTCCCGCTCTCGCCGCCAGTCTTCTAAGTCAACCCAAGCCCTGTCAATTCTCCTTGGCCCCATTGGCATCACCGCTGTTTTGCTGGCGGTGATTGGTTGATTGTGGTGGCGCAATCGCCCAGAATCCGTTACCTTTGAACCCAATACCACCATTGGCGAAGCAGCCCTCGCCTCGGTGCAAAGTTTCCCCAGCCAGGGGCAAACCCACGTACAGCCCGGTCAGCCCGTTAACTACGACAGCGACTTCCCCACCTCCGGCCCTCACGACCCCGAACCCACCCTGCCAGGGGTCTATACCGAACCCCAGCCCCTCGAAAAGCTGGTTCACTCCATCGAACATGGCAACATCGTCATCTATTACGATCAGCCGGGGGAGGAAGCCATGGTGGCCTTCAACGACTGGGCCGAAAATTTCCTGGGCTGTGGGATGGCCTGGTGGTCGTGACCTGACTGCCTGACACAACGCTGAAAAGCCTTGATTTCTCGTAGGTTGGGTGGC
>JBBAWV010000224.1:0-1723 GCA_040396995.1 Nodosilinea sp.
AGGTGCCCCCGGCCCCAGCGACATCCACGGCGGCGACCCCGGCCTCCATCAGCCGTCGCACCAGGGGGGCAGAGATGCCGTTACCCACTTCCTTCACCACCACGGGCACGGGTAGGGCCGCGCAGATTTGCTCAATTTTGGCCAGTAGCCCCTTAAAGTTAGTGTCGCCACGGGTTTGCACCGCCTCCTGCAGGGGGTTGAGGTGCAGAATGAGGGCGCTGGCTTCTAGATGATCCACCACCCAGCGGCATTGATCGAGGCCGTAGTCGTAGTTGAGTTGCACCGCCCCTAGGTTGGCCAGCAGCAAGATATCGGGGGCTACGTCCCGTACTCGAAAGGTGGTCATTAGGTCGGGGTTTTCTACGGCAACCCGCTGGGAACCGACCCCCATGGCCAGACCATAGCGCTGGGCGGTGGCGGCTAGACGTTGGTTAACCCGCTGGGCTTCCTCGGTGCCCCCCGTCATGGAGGAAATCAGCAGGGGTGCCCCCAGGCGATGGCCCAAGAATTCTGTGCCCAGGTCAAGATCCTGCCAGTCTACCTCCGGTAGGGCACAGTGGCAAAACCGAAACCGCTCTAGCCCCGTGGTCACCTGGCGACACTGCACGTTTTCATCGAGGCAAATCCGCAGATGATCCGCCTTGCGAACTTGGGTTTCGTGGGTGGTCAGGGGCGATGCAGTCACAGGGGTAGCTCAACAACGTTCATTCTCCATAGTAGGCAAGAACGTGGGCAAGAACGTTACCCTTCTGGCTTCAACAACTGCACCCCATCGCGGCCATCGGTGTCGTGGAGAAAGACTTTGACTAACTCATCCTTGGCGGTGGGCAGCACCCGTCCCACAAAATCGGGGTGAATGGGCAGTTCGCGGTGGCCTCGGTCTACCAAGACGGCAAGGCGAATGGCGCTGGGGCGGCCATAGTCCAGCACGGCGTTGAGGGCGGCGCGAATGGTGCGTCCGCTGTAGATCACGTCATCGACTAATACGACGACTTTGTTGGTGAGATCGAAGGGCATTTTAGTGCGGGCGGGGGTGCGGGTGCTAATTTTGTCGAGGTCGTCGCGGTAGAGGGTGATATCAATCGCACCCACGGGCAGTTGCACCTCCTCCATGCGCTGAATTTGGTGGGCCAGCATGTGGGCTAGGGGTACCCCACGGGTATAAATCCCCAGCAACACCAGATGGCGCAGATCCCCCCCCCGCTCAATCACCTCCGAGGCCAGACGATTGAGGGTGCGCCGCATTTCTTCGGCGGACAAAATTTCAACAACAAGATGGCTGGCACTCATGGGGGCTACCTAGGCGGTAAATAAAGACCAAAAACACAAGACATAACCGACCCACACTATAACCCGCCCCACCGGGTTCCATGGCCAAGAATCACCCTGATTTCCCACCCCGTCGAGCTTGGTAAATTCCAAGGCTAAGTCCGGTTTCTGGGATGTGTGGTGCGGTCTTCGTAGTCGCTGAAACCGGAGACGAACAAGCCAGGTGGCCTATGAGCATCGGTGCACCGATGCTAGGGCCAACAGTTGTTCCAGTTTAGGTACCGTGAGCGGCAGGGATAGCACGAGATCCACCACGGTTGTCACGGGGGCGGCGACAGGGGGCATTTCAGGTTCCGTCAGCAGCACCAGGGCGGGGTGTGTGGGGTGGGCAACCGCTGAAGGTGGGCGACGAGGGCAAGCTCCTCTTCCTGAGCCAGAATTACCAGCAGATCGG
>JBBAWV010000225.1:0-1719 GCA_040396995.1 Nodosilinea sp.
ATCAACTGCTCACTAGGCGCGATAAAACTCGAAACTTCGTTACATTTAGCAATACTAAAAAATCCTGCTTCTGGCGGCATGTTCGGCCATTACGACAGCGCAAAACCGTCGCAAAACGGTAACGAAATGGTTACAAAATCACATAGTCCGGTGGCTCATAGAGCGGCGGGCCACCAAACACTAGGGCTCGTTTTTTCGCCGTTGCATCGAGGGGATAAACGCGCAGATTATCCTCCTGTAGATTCAGCACCTTCAGCCAGCGTTTTTCCAGCAGCGTCCGCAATTCCTTTTCCTCCAGCGGGCATTCAAACACCGAATATTGCACCCGTTGGCCCCGTTGTTCCAGCAGCTTTACCAGCTTTTGGCGGCGTTTATTATCGGCCACATCGTAGCAAACCAGCCATAGCATAGGCTTCACCGCAGGCGCATCGGTTCGTAGGAAAGCTGGCGATCAACCAAGCAGCGGGCCACCCAGCGGGCCTGCTCCAGCATAATTTGGCCATAGCTCAGCCGTCGGCCCTGGGGCGGGTAGTCGGTGGTTTGGCGCAGTTGCTTTTCTAGGGCCGCCAAAAACAGCTTTTTGCCCACCGCCCCCACCCAAATGCCGACCCCATCCGGCGAGGGTTCAAAATCCTCCGGCGACAGCAGCCCCTCCTGCAAAATGGCAATCACCGCCTGATCCACCACCAGCGGGCGAAACTCCTCCATCAGGTCTAGCACCAGGTTGGGCCGATAGGGCTCTGTGGCGTGGAAAAAGCCGAGGTAAGGATCGAGCCCCGCCTGCACCGCCGCCGCAAACATCCGCGCCAACAGCACCCCATAGCCCCAACTCAGCAACGCATTGATGGGATCCAGCGGGGGCCGACGATTGCGCCCCTGGAACTGCCACTGGGGGTCGAAATAGTGGCGCAACCCTTGGAAATAGGCCCGCGCACAGATGCCCTCAATCCCCATCAGCTCATCGCGACTGAGGGGCGTTTCCGTGTGGTCTAGGGTAGAACGGTAGGCCGCCATGGCATCAATCGCCTCCGACAAGGCGCTAATGGTGCCCCTAGTCGCCCGATTGCGCCGTTGCAGCAGCGCTCGCTGATTGGCAATTTTGCCCGCCACCAGCCGCTGGGCCAGGGCTAGGCCAAAGGGCGTTTCCACCGTGCGATATTGGGCCAGCCGAATCGCCGGATTGGTGGGAAACTGCCCCTGCAACCGCCCCCGAAACTGGCCGCTGCGGGTGAGAAACAGCGTTTCAATGCCCCGATCCATCAATTGGGCTAGGGCTTGGGAAGTAAGCTGCACCCCCGGCAACACCACCACCAGCCCCACCTCCACCAACCGCAGGGTTTGGCGATTGTTCTGGCGCTTAATCA
This sequence comes from Nodosilinea sp., assembly GCA_040396995.1. Taxonomy (GTDB): domain Bacteria; phylum Cyanobacteriota; class Cyanobacteriia; order Phormidesmidales; family Phormidesmidaceae; genus Nodosilinea. The sequence goes on from JBBAWV010000225.1 coordinate 1,365, forward strand.
CCAGGGTTTCGTTGCGGCATTGGACAACGGTGCCGGGTTCGGTGAGGTAGAGGGTGGTCATGGGGGTTGGTTGTTGGTTGTTGGTTGTTGGGGGTTGGTTATTGGTTATTGGTTGTTGGGGGTTGGTTGTTGGTTGTTGGTTATTGGGGGTTGGGGGTTGGGGGTAATCTTCAGTCTGCTGAAGCAGACTTTAGCTATCAGCCAGGGAGTTCATACCAAATCCGAGCTAGAAAACCCCGATTCTTAACCCCGCAAACGGTAGGGGCGAGGTTTCCTCGCCCGCTAATAATACCGGGGGCAAACGAACCGGATTTAGTATCACTCCCTGGTGATTGTGGGGCCACGGAGCCACGGA
>JBBAWV010000226.1:0-1687 GCA_040396995.1 Nodosilinea sp.
GATCAATTCTTTCTTCAACCAACCGCAGTTAGTGTCAACAATTCACCTTGTTGGGAGGATAGTTTTTCTATGGCTAAAACCATCACCTACAACGAAGATGCCCGCCGTGCCCTAGAGCGCGGCTTTGATATGCTGGCCGAAGCGGTGGCCGTTACCCTTGGCCCCAAGGGTCGCAATGTGGTGCTAGAGAAAAAGTTTGGTGCGCCCCAAATCATCAACGACGGTATCACCATCGCCAAGGAAATTGAGCTAGAAGATCACATCGAAAATACCGCCATTTCCCTGCTGCGTCAGGCCGCGTCTAAGACCAACGACGCCGCTGGGGATGGTACCACCACCGCCACCGTGCTGGGTCACGCCATTGTGAAGGAAGGTCTGCGCAACGTGGCCGCTGGGGCCAACGCCATTTCCCTCAAGCGCGGCATCGACAAGGCCACCGCTTTTCTGGTGGATCGCATTGCCGAGCACGCCCGCCCCGTGGGAGATTCCAAGTCCATCGCCCAGGTGGGGGCCATTTCCGCCGGGAACGATGACGAAGTGGGCCAAATGATCGCCGACGCCATGGACAAAGTGGGCCGCGAAGGGGTGATTTCCCTGGAAGAGGGCAAGTCCATGACCACGGAACTGGAGGTCACCGAGGGGATGCGCTTCGACAAGGGCTACCTGTCGCCCTACTTTGTCACCGACACCGAGCGCATGGAAGCTGTCCTGGAAGACCCCTTCATCCTGCTGACCGACAAGAAAATTGCCCTGGTGCAAGACCTGGTGCCCGTGCTGGAGCAGGTGGCTCGTTCTGGCAAGCCCCTGATGATCATCGCTGAAGACATCGAAAAAGAAGCCCTGGCAACCCTGGTGGTGAACCGGATGCGCGGCGTGCTGAACGTGGCCGCTGTGAAGGCTCCCGGCTTTGGCGACCGTCGTAAGGCCATGCTGGAAGACATTGCCGTGCTGACCGGGGGGCAGGTGATTTCCGAAGACACCGGGCTGAAGTTGGAAAACGTGAAGGTGGATATGCTGGGCAACGCCCGCCGCCTCACCATCACCAAGGACACCACCACCATCGTGGCCGAGGGCAACGAGTCTGCCGTGAAGGCCCGCTGTGAACAAATCCGTCGCCAGATCGAAGAAACCGAATCCAGCTACGACAAGGAAAAGCTGCAAGAGCGTCTGGCTAAACTGTCCGGCGGTGTGGCGGTGATCAAAGTCGGAGCGGCCACCGAGACCGAAATGAAGGATCGCAAGCTGCGTCTGGAAGACGCCATCAACGCCACCAAAGCAGCGGTGGAAGAGGGCATCGTCCCCGGTGGCGGCACCACCCTGGCCCACCTGGCTCCCCAACTGGAGGACTGGGCCAAGGCCAACCTCAGCGGTGAAGAACTGCTAGGTGCCCAGATCGTCACCCGTGCCCTCACCGCTCCCCTCAGCCGGATTGCGGAAAATGCGGGCTTCAATGGTGCGGTGATCGTCGAGCAGGTGAAGGAAAAAGACTTCAACATCGGCTACGACGCGGCCACCAACCAGTTCGTCGATATGTTCGAGGCGGGCATCGTTGACCCCGCCAAGGTGACCCGTTCGGGGCTGCAAAACGCGGCGTCTATCGCTTCCATGGTGCTCACCACCGAGTGCATCGTAGCTGGTTGACTGACAAAACTAGTCGGCGACATAGCAGTACGTGTGTATTTTGAAC
>JBBAWV010000227.1:0-1650 GCA_040396995.1 Nodosilinea sp.
TCCTCATTTTTCTACGCTGGTATGAAACCACCCTGCTCCCAGCTTGGGAGAGGGGTTGGGGGTGAGGGTCTATGGGGCCAACCTGTTGCCAAGTAATGTTGCGTGAGGTCAAGCAATCCTATGGCGAAAACCGTTGCTGATGTAATGACGGCCAATCCGATCTCGGTGAAGCCTGAGGCCAACCTAGAGGACGCCATCAAGCTTTTGGCCGAGCATCATATCGGTGGGCTACCCGTCATCGACGATGGCGGCGCACTGGTGGGTATTTTGTCGGAATCTGACCTCATGTGGCAGGCCACGGGGATGGAGGTGCCCGCCTATGTGGTGCTGCTAGACAGTGTGATTTACCTGAAAAGCCCCAAAAAATACAACGAAGAACTGCACAAAGTCCTGGGCCAATCCGTTAAAGAGGTGATGACCGCCAAGGTAATTACCATCAGCCCCGATAAACCCATGCGGGAAGCGGCCCACCTGATGCACGACAAACGCATCCGCCGCCTGCCTGTGGTGAATGCTCAGGGCCAAGTGGTGGGCATCCTCACCCGTGGCGACATTGTGCGAGAAATGGCCAATGCTGAAGACTAGCGGGAACATGGCCCAGCGGGATCACGACCTATCGGGAACATGGTCTGGGGGGTGGCTTAGCGATATGCTGAATCTGGAGTAATGGCAAGGCTATGACCACCCGTTCGGCGAAATCTTCTACCCAACCCACAACCCAACCCGCAACCCGCAAGCTCTGGCTGGCGGCGGCTAAACCTCCCATGTATAGCGTGGCCATTATGCCCATTTTGGTGGGTAGCCTGGTGGCCTATGCCGAAACGGGGCAGTTCATCGCGCCGATTTTTGGGCTGTTTTTGCTGTCGGCCATCTTCATTCTGGCCTGGGAAAACCTCAGCAACGATGTGTTCGATTCGGAAACGGGCATTGATGTCAACAAAGCCCATTCCGTCGTCAACCTCACCCGCAACAAGGGGCTGGTGTTCGCCCTGGCCAACGGCTGTTTGGCTCTGGGGATTCTGGGTATCCTCGCCATCGCCCTGTACCAGCAAGACCCCACGGTGCTGATCATCATCGCCCTCTGCTGCTTCCTAGGCTATTGCTACCAGGGGCCACCCTTTCGGCTGGGCTACCAAGGCTTAGGGGAATTTCTCTGCTTCTTTAGCTTTGGGCCGCTGGGCGTTGGTGCCGCCTACTACAGCCAAACCCAGAGCTGGTCTTGGGGTAGCCAAATGGCCGGAATTTTCGTCGGCCTCACCACATCCCTTGTGCTGTTTTGCTCCCACTTCCACCAGGTCGAAGACGACATCGCCGCCGGAAAACGATCTCCCATCGTGCGAATGGGCACCCAACGGGGGGCGCAGGTGGTGCCCGTACTGGCGTTCTCGGCCCTAGCAGTTGTTGCGATCGCGATCCTGATGGGATGGTTCCCGGTGTGGACAGCCCTGGCTTTCCCTAGCGCCCTTTCGGCCTGGAAACTGAGCCGCCACGTTCACCGCCACCACCACCAGCCCCACAACATCAGCAACGCCAAGTTCTATGCCATCGGCTTCCACTTTTGGAGCGGCGTTTTGCTCAGTCTAGGGTTTCTGCTCAGCACCCGATTCATCGCCTAGGTCAGCGGGTGACCCGATCACCATGCGCTTAGAG
>JBBAWV010000228.1:0-1580 GCA_040396995.1 Nodosilinea sp.
GTTTACAAATTTAAAGTATTAATTTAATTTTGAAAGTTCAGATGTCTTTTAAGGGCAGATCTGGTAGTAATATTTTTTACTAAAAATCATATATTTCAATAGCTTGAAGATTTTAAGCCCGCCGTAGAGCTGATTGTCTTTTAGACTGATATTTACAATATTTAAAACAAACTTTACTATTGTAACAATGACGGGCCCGAACATGATCCCCCGATCCGCAGCCAGCACCATTGCTCGACTGGCCAAAGGCTTCCCCATCGTGGCCATCACCGGGCCACGTCAGTCCGGCAAGACCACCCTCGCCAAAGCCTGCTTTCCAGACAAGCCTTACGTCAACCTGGAGGCACCTGATGTCATGGGCTTTGCCCAAGACGACCCTCGCGGATTCCTCGCACAGTTTCCAAGGGGAGCGATCATCGACGAGGCCCAGCGATGGCCCGAGCTCTTTTCCTGGCTTCAGATTCTGGTGGACTCCCGAAACACCATGGGTGACTTCATCCTGACGGGATCATCGCAATTCACACTTCATCAATCCATTACCCAGTCACTGGCGGGGCGGGTTGGCCTGGTGGAATTGCTGCCCTTGTCGGTGGAGGAATTAAAAGCGGGCGGCTTTGAAGAAACCCAACTTGACCGTGCCCTGCTAACCGGCGGTTATCCATCCTTGTACAGCCGCGACGTGCGCCCATCCGATTGGTTCGCCAGTTATGTGGCGACCTATATCCAACGAGACATTCGCGAGATTCTGAACATTCGAGATTTGGATCAATTCCGTCGATTCTTGGTGACCTGCGCGACTCGATCAGGCCAGTTGCTCAACATGCAGTCCTTGGGCAATGACCTGGGCCTATCGGGTGTCACCATCAAGCACTGGCTCTCGGCCCTTGAGGCCAGCTACATCGTTCGACGGGTCTACCCACATCATCAGAACTTTGGCAAAAGACTGGTCAAGACGCCCAAGCTCTATTTCCTGGATGTTGGCCTGATGGCCTGGCTGCTGGGTATTCGAGACACCGCAACACTCACTATCCATCCACTGAGGGGCGCCTTGTTTGAAACCTTTGTGCTCTCGGAATTGGTCAAGGCCCCACTCGTGCGCGATGGCGAAGCCAGTCTGTTTTTCTGGCGTGACCACATTGGGCAAGAGGTGGATTTCATCCTAGAGGCTGGTCGCCATCTGCATGGCATCGAGGTCAAGAGCAGTCGCACGATCAGCAGCGATGCTGCTGTGTCACTGGCCAAATGGCAATACCTGGCCGAACCCGGACCAGCCGCCCCCCAGAAAACCAGTTGCCACCTGGTCTACGGTGGCAGCGACAGTTTTACCCGAAGCGGTTGTCAGTTCTGGGGGTGGCAGAGCGTGGCAGGCCTGGTGGCAACCGAGCCGCATGCGTTGTAGGCTAGCCAGCCTTTAGATCATCGGCCGTTCGGCCATCCACCTCAAAGGCCCAGGCCAGTACCTCGGCTACCGCCGCATAGAGCTCGGGTGGCACCAGACTGTTCAAATCCAGCTGCACCAGTAGCTCTACCAACTCAGGCTCGATGGCCACCGGAATGTCGTGCTCCTTGGCCCGCTGCTC
>JBBAWV010000229.1:0-1562 GCA_040396995.1 Nodosilinea sp.
CTTCTTCACCCTAAACTGGGGTGTCTATGCCGACTTCCTCACCTTTAAGGGTGGGCTGAACCCCCAAACCGGTGGGCTGTGGCTGTCGGATACGGCTCACCACCACCTGGCTTTGGCGGTGCTGTTCATCGTCGCTGGCCACTTCTATCGCACCAACTGGGGCATTGGCCACAGCTTTAAGGAAGTGCTGGAGGCCCACAAAGGCCCCTTCACCGGCGAAGGCCACAAGGGCATGTACGAAATCTTCACCACCTCCTGGCACTGCCAGTTGGCCTGGAACCTGGCCTGGGTGGGGTCTTTGTCGATCATCGTGGCGCACCACATGTACGCCATGCCCCCCTATCCGTACATCGCCACGGATTACGCCACCCAACTGTCGCTGTTTACCCACCACATGTGGATTGGCGGCTTCCTCATCGTTGGGGCGGGTGCCCACGCGGCCATCTTTATGGTGCGGGATTACGATCCGGCCACCCACGTCAACAACCTGCTAGATCGGGTGTTGCGTCACCGGGATGCGATTATTTCCCACCTCAACTGGGTGTGTATTTTCCTGGGCTTCCATAGCTTCGGTCTCTACATCCACAACGACACCATGCGCGCCCTGGGTCGGCCCCAGGATATGTTCTCCGATACGGCGATTAACCTTCAGCCCGTGTTTGCCCAGTGGATCCAAGGCGTCCATGCGGCGGCGGCGGGCAACACCGCTCCCAATGTCTTGGCCGGGGTTAGTCCCGTGTTCAATGGCGATGTACTGGCGGTGGGTGGCAAGGTAGCCATGGCGGCGCTTCCTCTGGGAACTGCCGACTTCATGGTGCACCATATCCATGCCTTCACCATCCATGTAACCGTTCTGATTCTGCTGAAGGGCGTGCTCTATGCCCGGAGCTCTCGTCTGGTGCCCGACAAAGGCGAACTGGGTTTCCGGTTCCCCTGCGATGGCCCCGGTCGGGGTGGCACCTGCCAGGTGTCCGGTTGGGATCACGTCTTCCTCGGCCTGTTCTGGATGTACAACTCCCTATCCATCGTGATTTTCCACTTTAGCTGGAAGATGCAGTCCGATGTGTGGGGCACGGTCTCCCCAGACGGCACGGTCTCCCACATTACCGGGGGCAACTTTGCCCAAAGCGCCATCACCATCAACGGCTGGCTGCGCGACTTCCTCTGGGCCCAGGCTTCCCAGGTGATTGGTTCCTACGGTTCCTCTCTGTCGGCCTATGGCCTGATGTTCCTGGGTGCCCACTTTGTTTGGGCCTTCAGCCTCATGTTCCTGTTCAGCGGTCGCGGCTACTGGCAAGAACTGATCGAGTCCATCGTCTGGGCTCACAACAAACTCAAGGTGGCTCCCGCCATCCAGCCTCGCGCTCTGAGCATCACTCAGGGTCGGGCGGTGGGTGTGGCCCACTACCTCCTCGGAGGTATCGCCACCACCTGGGCCTTCTTCCTGGCTCGAATTATTGCGGTGGGCTAGACGGGATTTCCGGTTCAGGGTGGCCCTCACCCCCAACCCCTCTCCCCGTGGGAGAGGCAGGGTGGTTTCATACCAGTAAAGAAAAAATGTA
>JBBAWV010000230.1:0-1556 GCA_040396995.1 Nodosilinea sp.
CCGGCGGCAGGTGGTCAAACTTTTCAATCTCGGGGAAGCTGATGTCCACCTGCGGACGTTGCTTGCGTTCACGCTCGGCCAATAATTCGGGCAAACGGTGCAGGGTTTGGGGCCCGAACACCACGTCGACATAGGGGGCTCGTTTGATGATTTCGGCCCCTTCTTGGCTGGCCACGCAGCCGCCCACGCCAATCAGAACGCCCTTGGCTTTCAGGTGTTGTACCCGCCCCAGATCGCTGAAGACTTTTTCCTGGGCCTTTTCGCGTACTGAGCAGGTGTTGAACAAAATCAAGTCGGCTTGGTCCACATCCAGTGTGGGCTCATAGCCTTGGGCCGCACCCAACACATCGACCATCTTGTCCGAGTCGTACTCGTTCATCTGGCAGCCAAAGGTTTTGATAAAGACTTTTTTGCTCATGCAGCCTCCACCGGTGTGAAGAAGTCAAGGCAAAGCAAAGCACGCCCGATGGGGGCCAAAGTGCAGCGGTTCATGGTGTAGATCCAGAGGCTGTGAAAGAAAAAGCGCTGGGCAGCGCTTGCAAGAGTGGAATTATCGCAGGCAGAACGGCTATTGGGGAGGGGTGCCCTGAGCAGTGACAGCCGGGCAATGCTGGCATCAGTCTTTAACAGGGACCTCTGCTTTGGGTTTAAAGAACATCGGGTATGCCCGTTGTACGGTGGGGCTGTCAAACGCCCAAGTGTGGCATTGGCCAAGATAGAAAGGGGGCCGCGTCACTTCGGGGTGCGGCATTCCCGCGGTTTCCAGTCGATGCCATTTGCCCGAGGGAAGAGTTTGGTAGGCCACTGTGGCCATGTTGAACAGCATTTCGCGTAAATGCGTACAACCCTGGGTGCCCCCCATGCGCTCATTGATGGCTTTGCGCCAACCAGGCCCCATGGCACAGCCCACCAACTTGTGAATGGCATGGGGTGCACCCGAACATTCGTCATGCGGAATCACGTCCATGGAGGTGCTTATTTCCTGGATCACCATTTCGTTGTCCATCGTGACCCGGATTTTCAGGCCATGAATGGGCTCTTGTTTGGGAAAATAAGGCTCAGACGTTACTTTAAAAGTGTAGGGTTTGACATCGGTTAATTCGGCTTCGATGTCCCACAGGCCATCCTCACGGTCAAAACCGGTGTAGGTGACCGTTCGCGTATGGGACAGTTTGCGGGGAGAGGGTGGAGGTAGGGGCAATTGATGACTCGCGTATGAGGTGTGACCCTTAGATCATAGCCATGCAGGCTGCCAAGCAGGCCTCGTATCTTCTGGCATCTCGTTGAGACGTGTAACACCGATAAATCAAGGCCTACAGAAAAAATTTGATTGCGCAAGGGCCTCAATGAAATTAATTTTTAGGTATTCACTGAGCTGGAAAATTTATCTTTAGTAAAGTAATTCAGATCCGTGGACTAGGGAAATTACCAAGAGAATGTCCTATTTATAGGATGCAAATGTCCTATTGACAGAACAATAGGACTGTTTGAACATAACGTCATGGACGCCCATTTGCCACTCCCCAAGTACCACCAAATCTATTTGGTGCTGCGCG
>JBBAWV010000231.1:0-1513 GCA_040396995.1 Nodosilinea sp.
CCACGATTACTAACCGCATCCTACTCCAACCTGACTTGTGTGTACTTAGTAGCCCCAAGGGAGAGGGATTTAGGGTGAGGGGCTGGATCATGGCAGAAGCGAGCGTTTGTAACCTGCGGAGGCTAGGCACTCTGCCGTTTGATCGCCATCGCCAGGGCTTTTTCGGTGGATAGGATGGCCTGCTGAATTTCGTCGGCACTCACGTTTAGCGGCGGCACAAAGCGCACCACCTGCGGCCCAGCGGGGACGAGTAGCAGTCCTTCATCCATGGCCACCTTCACAATATCCACGGATTTAATCGAGCTTTCCGGTTGCAGCACTAGGCCATTGATCAGCCCCCAGCCGCGCACCTGTTCTAGCAGGTTGGGATATTGCTGAATCAGGCGTTGCAGCCCTAGGCGCAGTTGCTCGCCCCGCTGTTGGACGTTCTCCAGCAGGTTTTCCGCGTCTAGGGTTTGGCAGACGGTGAGGCCCACCTTGCAGGCAAAGGGGTTGCCGCCAAAGGTGCTGGCGTGGTCGCCCGGTTCAAACACATCGCAGGAAGCTTTGCAGAGCATGGCCCCGATGGGAATGCCGCCGCCCAAGCCCTTGGCCGAGGTGAAGATATCCGGCTCAATGCCGAGATTTTCGTAGCCCCAGAGGGTGCCCGTGCGGCCCATGCCCACCTGCACTTCATCTAGAATCAGCAGAATACCCTTTTCGTCGCACATTTGCCGAATTCGCTGGAAATAGGCCCGATCCCCCGGACAGACGCCCCCTTCTCCCTGAAGCGCCTCTAGCATGATGGCGGCGACCTGGGGCGTTTCAGCATCCAGTTCGGCAATCAGAGCCTCCAGTGCCGCAATGTCGTTGTAGGGGACGTAGGCAAATCCGGGCATCAGCGGGTCAAAGTTTTTTTGGTACTTGGGCTGTCCGGTGGCGGTGATGGTGGCCAGGGTGCGCCCGTGGAAGCTGGCCTGGGCGGTGATGATCAGCGGGTTCGCAATGCCCCGTTTGGTGTGGGCATACTTGCGGGCCAGCTTAATCGCCCCTTCGTTGGCCTCGGCCCCAGAGTTGCAGAAAAAGGCCCGGTCGGCGCAGGAATGCTCCACCAGCCACTGGGCCAGGGCACCCTGTTCGGGAATGTAGTAGAGGTTCGACACATGGTGCAGGGTTTGGATCTGCTGGCTGACGGCCTCCACCATGGCGGGGTGGGCGTGGCCAAGGGTGCAGGTGGCAATTCCGGCCACAAAATCCAAGTAACGACGGCCCTGGTCATCCCACACATAGCTGCCCTTGCCACGGGTGAGGGTGAGGGGAAAGCGCCCGTAGGTGGTCATCACCGCCGCATCGAACTGGGCCGGGGAGAAACCGCTGTGGCCGTTGTTGGTGAAGGGCAAGGACTTGAGGGACTTTTGGACGAGGGTTTTTAGGCTCACGGTGGCAAGGGGGTGGGTAAAGGGTGGGAGGAATAGGTCGGATGGCAGGTCGCATCCCTACCTTGGATCGAGCATAGCGGAAAGCCCCGGAAAAG
>JBBAWV010000232.1:0-1436 GCA_040396995.1 Nodosilinea sp.
AAATCAAGGCTTTTCAGCGTTGTGTCAGTCAGTCAGGCTTGTACCTCACTGAAGCAAGAACCGCTATAAATTGCATGTCAACTCTCTGTATTTTGGATGACTAACAGCTTACAGCGCATAGGACTTTTCAAGCATCCTCTCATACTAAATCCGGTTCGTTTGCCCCCGGTATTATTAGCTGGCGAGGAAACCTCGCCCCTACCGTTTGCGGGGTTAAGAATCGGGGTTTTCTAGCTCAGATTTGGTATCAGTTTGCTTACCGTTGTCTAACCGAATTCTAGGAGGGGCTAGCCTCGCCCAACCCTAATGTGTGATTTTTTAAACCGCTGGCCCCATTCCAATCGTTCAGAGTCAGCGGGAGGATCGATGGATTTTGAAGCGCGATGGAGCCAATATTATCAAGCGGTGGAGGGCCGACCGCCTCGACCCACGCTGACTAGGGCGCTGGAACTCTACGCTGCCGATGCCAACTCCTTGCCGCTCTTTGCGGTGGATTTGGGCTGTGGCGATGGGCGCGACACCGTGGAACTGCTGCGCCAGGGTTGGCGAGTGCTGGCCATTGACGGGGAAGCGGAGGCCATTGCTCGATTGCGACAGCGGGACGATTGCGATCGAACCTACCTCGAAACCCGTGTCCAGCGCTTTGAAGACCTCACCCTGCCCCCCGATGTCAGCCTGATCAACGCCAGTTTTTGCCTACCCTTCTGCCCGCCCGACCAGTTTCCTCACCTGTGGGAAGAAATTGTAGTAGCCCTGGCCCCTGGGGGCCGCTTCTGTGGCCAACTGTTTGGCGATCAAGATTCCTGGGCAGCCTATCCCAACCTCACTCACCACCGCCGCGATCAGGTGGATGATCTGCTGTCCCCCTTTACCGTGGAATGGCTGGACGAAGAAAACCACCCCGGCCAAACCGCCCTGGGAGAACAAAAACACTGGCATATTTTTCATATTGTGGCGCGCAAAAAAGCCTAGCCATTCCGCCCGGTCTTTTTAATAATTCCTGGTATGCTAGAACTACTCAGCATAGGGAAGAATTGACCTATGGCGATGATCGCGCAACAACTGGCCGATTTGATGCCACATGCTACCCAACTGGAAAGCAATAGAGTTGTTGTGAAACAGTAAGTCATGGATTCAGTTGTTGTTAGGGGCTGGTGATTTTGTGTGCTGCCCCTAGGTCGCGTCCAGATAGAAGTTCCACAGCCCGGCAGCGGTGATCATCGAACGGTCATCAAAGCCCTCAATCCGGTTGCGATGGACTTGATGGGCAATGCCGTAGCGCTTGAGGCCCGCAAATGAATGCTCACAAACTACTCGCTCGCTGATACCGGGGGCAAACAAGTCGGATTGGGTATTAGTTCCATGAATAGTAGTCCGTTTCAGGAAATCCCATGGGCTACAGCGTTGAGCTTCGCCAACGGGTGATTCAGTACGTG
>JBBAWV010000233.1:0-1431 GCA_040396995.1 Nodosilinea sp.
TGGGATAACGACTACCTACTTCGCCTGCTCTCTGCCTGAGTATGCGTTTGCCCTGAGGTTAGGGGGTAGGGAAACGGTTTGGCTCATCCGAATGCTCTCCGCACTGTGGTGTTTTAGGGGGCGCTTCAGGGGGCGTTGATGTTTCTTATTCTACTGATTCCGATAATCCAGCCATGATCACAATGACCGATTCATTTCAGGAATGATTCGCCATGCAAGTTGAATTGATGTATCAGCCCGCCTTTACCCTAGGCCGCTTGCAGCTCCGAGGGGGCGAACAGGTGCGGGTGGAGGCATCCTCGATGGTGGGGATGTCTGCCGGGACGACCCTGGAAACCAAAACGGGCGGCTTTATGCAAGCCCTGAAGCGATCTTTCTTGGGCGGAGAAAGCTTCTTTCAAAATGTGTACACCGCTCCGGCCCAGGGCGGCGAAGTATTAGTGGGCCCCCTCCCTGCCGGGGGATTTGAATGTGCTGACCCTCCACGAACCAATGCTGATCCAGTCGGGGGCTTACGTGGCCTCGGATATTGGCATTACCCTGGATACCAAGTGGGGTGGCTCGAAGTCTTTCTTTGGTACGGGCGGCGGGTTGTTTATGCTGCGGGCCGAGGGCCAGGGCCAGGTGGTGGTGTCCTCCTACGGGGCGATCCACGAAATGACTTTGGCTCCTGGGGAATCCTTCACCCTGGATACGGGGCACCTGGTGGCCCTAAGCGAATCCATGCCCTTCAAAACCCGATCCGTTGGCGGCATGAAGACGTTTCTCTTTAGCGGCGAGGGCTTTGTGGTGGATCTCACCGGGCCAGGAAAGGTACTGGTGCAGACCCGGTCTCAGGATCAGTTCTTGGCTTGGCTGATTCCCAAACTGCCCCAGCCCAGCAGTAGCAGCAGCAGTAGCTAATCGGTTTCCTCCCCATAGCGGTTCTCACGTCAGTGAGATACGAACTTGCTTAGATTCAGATCCCCCCGGTTTATCGCTATTGCAGATTCACCTCAATACCCCCCTTGTTAAGGGGGGCTGGGGGGATTTTAGCGGTGTACTTTATTCGAGTGAAAACCGCTATAGAAGTCCAGTTTCTTCAAGAAACCGGGTTTATCCCCACGCTGAAGGAGTTTATCTAGCGGGTTACGATCAGACTAAATGGTAGGTACTGCCCACCCTACCGACTTAGCGGATAGCCCTATCTAGGTTGGCCCCCTCTAGGTTGGCCCCCTCTAGGTTGGCCCCGCGCAGGATAGCCCCATTTAGCTCGGCCCCATTTAGCTTGGCCCCGCTCAGGTTGGCATTGCTCAGGTTGGCCCCGAGCAGGTCGGTATTGCTCAGGTCGGCATTGCTCAGGTCGGCAGTGTACAGGTAGGCATTGCTAAGGTCGGTATTGCTCAGGTCGGCCTTGCTCAGGTTGGCATTGCTCAGGTCGGCCTTGCTCAG
>JBBAWV010000234.1:0-1420 GCA_040396995.1 Nodosilinea sp.
GACTTAGCGATGGGTGTGATGACTGGATTGAACCGTAGAGGAAACCAGGCAGGCTCAGTAGATCACAAAGCATTGAGCCAGGGGCTGAATCCGTAGAAAAGGGGTAGGGTCAGGCTAGACGAATTGGATGAAAAGCCATGACAACCTGCCCCTCTTCAGTATCTCCCACGCCAGCGTTGACGGACGAGGCGACCTTGAGTGCGGCCCTGGAGTGCTTGAAAAGTCATCTGCCGGTGCCCATGCAAGGGGAGTGCCCGTCGGAGACCCTCTACGCCGTATTGCTGTGGGCGGCGAGCCATCATGACAGCATTGAACATGCCGCCCAACACCTGACTGGAGTGCCCAGCGGCAACGATCTCCGGTATCACCTGAATAAATTTGAGGAGATGACGACCGTCGAGTCGCAGGTGAATGCGGCCCTGCAAAGCCATCTGCCATCGGGTATTGTCAATCATCGCCATCGCTTAGCTATCGACCTGCATTTGTTGCCCTACTATGGTCAACCGAGTGAGGCGGAAGCCCCGTATATCTATCGGTCTCAAGCCAAAGCGGGCACCACCTCCTTTTTGGCCTACGCCACGGTATACGTGATTCGCGCCCATCGGCGGGTGACGTTGGCGATCCATGCCGTCCGGCGAGGCGAGACGATGGTGGCGATTATCACCCGTCTGCTCGACGCGATGGACACCTTAGCGGTGAAGGTAGAGCGACTCTATCTCGACCGAGGCTTTTATAGCGTACCGGTGATTCGCTGGTTGATGGCCTTGAAGCTTCCGTTCATCATGCCCGCCATCCTTCGGGGCAAAACCGGCGGCACCCGTGCCCTTTGCGGCGGACGACGTAGTTATCACACCGATTACACCCTCCGCAGCACCGCTCACGGCTCGGTGACCTGCCCCATGGTCGTCGTCTGTCGCTACCGTAACGGGGCTCAAGGAAAGCACGGTATCCAATCCCTGCTCTACGTCGTCTATCGGGCGAACGTCGCCCTGTCGCAGGTGCATCGCCATTACCGCGACCGCTTCGGCATTGAGACCAGTTACCGACTCAAAAATCAGGCCCGCATCCGCTCGACCACCAAAAATCCCGTGCTACGCCTGCTTTACGTCGCGCTGGCCTTTATTTTGGTCAACCTCTGGGTGTACCTCCTGTGGCAGGCCGTCAGTGCGCCCCGACGAGGCGGCAGACGGGTCTTTCGAGAGCGTTTCCCGCTCAAAACCATGCTCTCCTTCATCCGCCAAGTCGTTGAACGACATTTCCCCCTCGCCCAGGCTATATATCTACCGATGTCCACATGAGTTTGTGATCTACTGAGATTGGCTAGAACAAGTCTTACGCCCCTGGTTTTCAGATCGGATTTTAGCTATTGATGAAGATGTGATTTTGGTCTGGCGCAAGATGGTAGATGCAGGACGGAAAG
>JBBAWV010000235.1:0-1339 GCA_040396995.1 Nodosilinea sp.
AATTCCTTTCTTGAATCTTGTAGAATATTTGAGTATCATCCCAAATTCAGGGGGTAAAAGATGGTATGAAATTCTCATTCAGTAGAATTTCCTGATGAATTTCAACGTTTTTTGTTTGTTAGTAAAATTAGCATGTAAAAGCGCTCTTTTCATAAAAATTAAACAAGCCCATTGGGCCAAGGCAGCAATGAAAATGCAAAAGAACACACCACCACCAAATCAACAAATAACCATGAGCGGAGGCCGCCGCCGCCGCCGCTCTAGCCGCCAGCGCCGGGCCACCCAAGAGAGAGCTGCTGCTGCTGCCCTCTTTGGCGGTGAGTTTCCCCATGTCCCCCTTGCTCCCAATCCCCCCACTGATGATGCCAATGCAGCCGATCCACCTGATCCACCCCAAAACAATCCGCCCGATGTCGCCGTCATCCCCCGCGCCGCCAATGCACCCCCCTACATCAACCCTGTTGCTGCAAATGTCAACCCTGCAGTCGCCAATGGGGCCAACAACCTTGCTGACGTTTTGGCTGCCGTCAACATTCGCCCTCCACAGCAGCAGCAGCAGCAGCAGCAGCAGCAGTGGCAGCAACCACGCCAACACCTCCCTGCCGCAGCCAACCCACAAGGCGGTATAGGCCTTCCTAACCCACCAGCTCAACACCTCCCTGCCGCAGCCAACCCCCAAGACGCACCCACCCGCGGCCGCGCTCCACGCCGTGTTCTCTCTTTGAGGGAGCAGTATCTCCCAGCCATGTGCAGGTTTGCCTCCTTCAAACTTGCACGAGACGTCAACGAAGAAAACTACGCACAGGAGGTCACTCCTGCCTTCCTACGCAGCATCACCGCCAATGATGTTGTCTCTTTCTTCCGTTTCCGTGCCTACGGAGATCCTGATGCCAACGATAACGACATGCCACCCACGCTTCTGAGGCACAACACCATCCTCAATGAGAAGAAGGCCATCTCCTTTTTCATGCCAGCCCAAAACATCCCCTGGAATCAAGTGGCGCAGCAGGGCAACCCCACCCGCTCCCCTCAAGTCGCCCGCCTCATCTCCAACATGAAGAGGTTTCAAGTCAGGCGCCAGGGAGTCTCTTCCAAGGCCAGGCGCGCCCTCCACATCACAGAGTTTGTGAACCTCATGCTTGTGTTCTGGAACCACCCAAACCAGGCAATCGGTCTATTTGCTGCTGCGGCACTGGCTGTACAGTTCGCCCTAATCACGCGTGGAGATGATCTCTCCAAGTTAAATGTACATGACCTGGGTGCCTATGAGCGTTACCCCCTCATTGCCATCCTTGGAAGGATTGTGTGGAGCAAGAATGTGAGGGAGGAGAGGGATGCC
>JBBAWV010000236.1:0-1162 GCA_040396995.1 Nodosilinea sp.
CCACCTTGGAAGTCTTGGAAAGCCCCATGACCAGCCACAAAGAAGTTACCGAAGTCAAAGCTAACTAGACCTGCGTAGGTGTTGGTTTTGCCCCCCGGTGCCGCAACGCCCGTGTTATCTAGGGCGAAGGTGGAAGACCGATTGTTCAGCATGTAGACAATCGCAGCGTTGAAGGGGCCTTCGGGAACGAAGTTCAACTGTGCGATGACGCTTTGGGGGGTAGACCCATCAAAGACACCCACCGCTGGGTTACCAGCATTGCCATAGGCAGAGCTATAGCCCAGATCCAGAACGATGCTATCGCTAAAGGCAACGTTGACGCCGCCACCCACAGCGTTGGAACTGATGCCACCCCGGTCGTAGAACAGAGGGCCGCTCGCATCGGCTACAGCAGGGCCATCGTAGGGAACGATGGTGCTGGTCACCCAATCACCGCCTTGCATACCCCGAGCCGATAGGGTAGCGGTGATACGGTTGCCGACGGGGAACCGATAGTAGAAGTCGTCAACAACGACATCAAAGGAAGTTCCGGTACCAGTACCACTGGAGTTGGCCAAACCATTAAAGGCCGGATTCAGTGCGCTATTGCCGCTGGCTGCTTGCAGGCGAATCCGCAGACGATCCCGGCCTGTGAAGCTGGAGTCAAAGTTCAAACGAGCCCGACCTTCAAAGCTGAAGCTGTCTTGGACGCTAGGAACAGTAGTGCTATTAAAAGGAGCGATGAGAGTGCCATCGGCTTGACCCCGCAGCTTGGTGGTGGTGGAGAACTGCTGGGCACGCAGGGTAGCGGTTTCTGCTTCCAGAGCATCTACACGACCGCGCAGGGTGGCCAGTTCAGCTTGGAATTCTTCTTGCAGACGGCGAATGGCGGCCAGTTCCTCGGGAGGAATACCATTCTGGGAAATCAGCACGGCCATCACGTCCAAACAGGCGTTCAGACCAGCGGCAAACTCGAAGCGGGTCAGCGCACGGCTGCCACGAAAGGTGCGATCCGGGTAGCCCTGAATACAGCCGTAGTTGTCAACCAGGCTTTGCAGCGCCTGGAAGGCCCAGTCAGACGGGGACACATCGGTCAATTCGGAAACGCTGGTGATCTGAGCCAGTTGAATGGGCTCAGCCTGGACGCTTAGGTTCAGGTTAGGGGCCGTCTCAGCGGCCACGG